>NZ_JBEGCI010000012.1:0-139979 GCF_040196315.1 Halomonas pelophila | reverse complement strand
AACTCAGCAGTGAAACCGATCAGCGCCGATGGTAGTGTGGGGTCTCCCCATGCGAGAGTAGGTCATCGTCAGGCACCTATTCCGAGAAAACCCCGAGCTCAATGAGCTCGGGGTTTTTTCATGGTGGGCCAAGCGTTATCGACAGGGAAGAATGGCCCGCCCTGGTTCGGTGCGAATCGTCGTTCGCGCCTCCCGCTATGCGTTGCCCCATATGACAACGCCCCCGTCTCTCTCGAGGTGGGGGCGTTTTGGTGTGGGCGTATGAAGTGTGGCGCATGAAACCTGACTTCCCCCTGATCAAGGTCCACCTGGCCTTCCCTCTGGTTTCGGTCCAACCAGAACGTGAGCAACCGCTCCCTCATGCACACTGCTGGCGAAGCGCAGCGGGGCAGGGCGACGGAGCGCAGCCGGCCGGGAGAGGCATGGCGATACGGTTGGGCCTCGCCACGCCGCACCGGAAGGGGAGGGGCGCCCCCTGACAGGCCATCGACTCACGCGCGGGCTCAGGGAGCGGCGCGCGCCGCCCGCGGGGAGCGTGGGGTAGCGACTCGGGACTTCAGCGCGATACGGCGCCGATCTGGCGCCCCGGTGTCCGTCTCGTCGAGGTCGACGCTTGTGGCCTTCGGGTCGGCTGAGAAGGGCCCTTTCGGCGATCGCGTGGCGGTCTCACCCGTTTGTCGGGGGCGCGATCGCCGCGCCGCGATTTCCGGGGCCTGCTCCCATCCGCTAGAATGGCCCATTTCCCGTCTGGGGCATGAGCATGACCATCGGTGACCTGATCCGCCTGTTGAGCGACGGCGAGTTCCACTCCGGCGAGCAGCTGGGAGTGAAGCTTGGCGTCTCGCGGGCGGCGGTATGGAAACAGCTGCAGAAACTGGAGTCCCTGGGCATCCCCATGGAGGCGGTGAAGGGTCAGGGCTATCGCCTGGTCGAACGCCTGGAGCTGCTCGACGGGCGCGCCGTGGTGGCGGGCCTGTCCCGGGAGGCTCGTCCCCACCTGACGCGCCTGTTCGTCGAGGAGACCCTGCCCTCGAGCAATGCCTACCTGCGCGAACGGTTCGCGCAGGGCGCCGGGCATGGTGAGGTCTGCCTGGTGGAGCAGCAGAGCGAAGGGCGCGGGCGTCGAGGGCGCACCTGGGTGACGCCCTGGGGGCGGACCCTGATGCTCTCGATCGGCTGGCGGGTAGAGGCAGGGGTGGCCGCCCTGGAGGGGCTGAGCCTGGCCCTCGGCGTGGTGCTGGCCCGGGTCCTCGAGCGTCACGGTGCCACTCCCCGGCTCAAGTGGCCCAACGACGTGCTGCTGAAGGGGCGCGACGGGGAGCTGGGCAAGCTCGCGGGCATCCTGGTCGAGATCAGCGGTGACGCCGCCGGGCCTTGCGAGGTGGTGGTCGGCATGGGCATCAACGTCGACCTGCCCCAGGCGTTTCGCGAGAGCATCGATCAGCCCGTGGCCGCGGTGCACGACCAGGCGCCGGGGCTGTCGCGCAATGCCCTGGCCGCGGCGCTGCTGAACGAGCTGCTGCCCCTGCTGGCGGGCTTCGAGCAGCAGGGCTTTGCCGCCTGGCAGGATGACTGGAACGCACGGCACGCCTATGCCGGCTGCGAGGTGGAGATCCTGCAGCGAGGCGAGCGTGAATCGGCGGTTGCCGGCGACGTGGATGAGGCCGGCAATCTCTGGGTGCGGCAGGGCGAGCGGCAGCGGCGGCTCGCCGGCGGTGAAATCAGCGTGCGGAGACGGGCATGATCCTGGACCTGGATATTGGCAATACCCTGTCGAAGTGGCGACTCAAGGATGGTGACAGCAGCGAGATCCGCTCGCGCGGGGCGGTCTGGACCCGCGAGGAGTGGCGACCCGGCGCCGATATCCCCGACCTCGACGTGGTCGAGGCGGTGCGCATCTCCAGCGTGGCGCGCCGGGCGGTCCTGGAGGAGACGGTGGCGCTGCTGCGCCGCCGGGTCGGCACCGTCCACGTGGCGCGCTCCACCCCCGAGGCCCTGGGCGTCGCCAACGGCTATGAGGAGCCCGGCAAGCTGGGTGTCGATCGCTGGATGGGGGCCCTGGCGGGCTACCAGCTGGCAGGCGGCTGCTGCGCGGTGGATTGCGGCAGCGCCATCACCGTCGATTTCGTGCTGCCCGGCGGGCGACACCTTGGGGGCTATATCCTGCCGGGACTGCGCCTGATGAAGGAGAGCCTGAAACTCGGCACCCGCAACGTGGCCATCGATCCGGACAGCGAGGCGGAAGAGCTGCTCGAGCCGGGGCGGCGTACGGTCGAGGCAGTCAATCACGGCATCTACATGGCGGCGGTCAGCGCGGTCAATCGCATCTACAGCGAGGTGTGTGACCAGCAGGACGTCGCCCTGCCCATGCTGCTGACCGGGGGCGATGCGCGGGTGGTGTCGCGAGGCATCCAGGTGCCCCATGCGGTGTGGCCGGACATGGTCTATGGGGGGCTCGAGGCTTGTTTCCCGCTGACGGCGGCGGAGCGGGCCGGCCGGCTCTCCGGGGCGCCGCAGGTGCCCTCGCCGGTGGCGATGGAAAAGATACGGGCGGCGCTTGCATTCTCGATGCTGCTTTGACAGAATGCGTCGCGTTCCGGGAAGACGCGTCGGCACGTCCGGCACGCCGTATCAAGAGCCTGATAAATCAGAGGCTTGACACCGGAAGCAAAGGCGGTAGAATACATCGCCAGTTGGAGGGGTTCCCGAGTGGCCAAAGGGAGCAGACTGTAAATCTGCCGCGAAAGCTTCGAAGGTTCGAATCCTTCCCCCTCCACCAAGTTTAGCCGCATGCGATGCGTCGGGTGCTGGCAGCAAGAGTGGGTAGGCGGGCATAGTTCAATGGTAGAACCTCAGCCTTCCAAGCTGATGATGCGGGTTCGATCCCCGCTGCCCGCTCCAGGTATCGAAGCTTGATGCCACGAGTTGTGCTCATGTAGCTCAGGGGTAGAGCACACCCTTGGTAAGGGTGAGGTCGACGGTTCAAATCCGTCCATGAGCTCCATATCGAGAAGGCGAGCCGCGGCTCGCCTTTTCTTTTTCTCCCTCGGGGCGACAATGTGTCGGGGGAGGGGTTGCCAGGCGAAGCACCTTTCGCTATTATGGCGCCCGCTGTCGTGCAGGCCGCCTGCAAAGGGCGGTTGCGGAAGCAGATACAGGCCAGTAGCTCAATTGGCAGAGCAGCGGTCTCCAAAACCGCAGGTTGGGGGTTCGATTCCCTCCTGGCCTGCCAGTCTTCCCCAGGCTGGCGATATCTCATATACTTTCATGTTTCGATTGCCGCACCCTGAGGAGTCTCGTTTTCATGAAGCATAACGCCGAGGTGCAGGAGTCGCGCCACGACGGGCTCAAGTGGGCGGTTATCGTCACTCTGCTGGTCCTTGCCGTGGTCGGCAATACCTATTTTGCCGATCAGGCACTTCTCTATCGTGTGCTCGGTGTCGTCGTGCTCAGCGTGGCGGCGGCGCTGGTGGCGCTGACCACGGCCAAGGGTCGTGATCTGCTCGAGCTCGCCAGGAGTGCGAAGAAGGAAATTCAGCGCGTCGTCTGGCCGACACGGCCCGAGACCATCCAGACCACCGCCATCGTGCTGGTGGCCGTGCTGGTGGTCGGGCTGATGCTCTGGCTCATCGATACCCTTCTTGGCTGGGCGATGTCCGGCGTCATCGGTTAGGAGTTTACATGTCCAAGCGTTGGTATGTCGTCCACGCCTACTCCGGCTTCGAAAAGCATGTCATGCGCTCGCTTACCGAGCGCGTGAAGATGTATGGCATGGAGGACCGCTTCGGCGAGATCCTGGTGCCTACCGAAGAAGTCGTCGAGGTGCGTGACGGCAAGCGTCGCAAGAGCGAGCGCAAGTTCTATCCCGGCTACGTGCTGGTCGAGATGGAAATGGATGACGAGACCTGGCACCTGGTCAACGAGACCCCCCGCGTCATGGGGTTCATCGGCGGTACCAAGGAGAAGCCGGCGCCCATCACCCAGCGTGAGGCCGATGCGATCCTCAGCCGGGTGAAGGATGGCACCGACAAGCCGCGGCCCAAGACACTGTTCGAGCCGGGTCAGTCGGTTCGCGTCACCGACGGGCCCTTCGCCGACTTCAATGGCGTCGTCGAAGAGGTCAACTACGACAAGAGCCGCGTGCAGGTCAGCGTGCTGATCTTCGGCCGCTCCACGCCCGTCGAGCTGGAGTTTGCCCAGGTCGAGAAGGAATAACCTTCCGGCCTCATCGTTTTCGTGGCGGCCACCTGCGGGTGGTCGTGTAACCCGGGGAGCCGCAAGGCGCTACTACCCAACTGGAGTCCATCATGGCCAAGAAAGTACAGGCTTACATCAAGCTGCAGGTGGCAGCCGGCAAGGCCAACCCGAGCCCCCCCGTGGGCCCGGCGCTGGGTCAGCACGGTGTCAACATCATGGAGTTCTGCAAGGCGTTCAACGCCGCGACGCAGGACATCGAGGTCGGCCTGCCGACCCCCGTGGTCATCACCGTCTACTCCGACCGCAGCTTCACCTTCGTCACCAAGACCCCGCCCGCGGCGGTCCTGCTGAAGAAGGCTGCTGGCATCAAGTCCGGCTCCGGTGAGCCGAACAAGACCAAGGTCGGTACCGTGACCCGCGAACAGCTCGAAGAGATCGCCAAGACCAAGGAGCCGGATCTGACGGCTGCCGATCTCGACGCCGCGGTGCGTACCATTGCCGGTAGTGCCCGTAGCATGGGCCTGAACGTGGAGGGTCTCTGATCATGGCTAAACTGTCCAAGCGCGCACAGCAGATTCGCGAGAAGGTTGACGCCAACAAGGCCTACTCCCTCGACGAGGCCGTGGCTCTGCTCTCCGAGCTCTCCACCGTCAAGTTCAAGGAATCCCTGGACGTCGCCATCAATCTCGGCGTCGATCCGCGGAAATCCGACCAGGTCGTGCGTGGCGCCACCGTCATGCCCAATGGTACCGGCAAGGACGTGCGTGTCGCCGTCTTTACTCAGGGTGCCAATGCCGAAGCCGCCAAGGAAGCCGGCGCTGACATCATCGGCATGGATGACCTGGCCGAGCAGGTCAAGAAGGGCCAGCTCGACTTCGACGTGGTCATCGCCTCGCCGGACGCCATGCGCGTCGTCGGTCAGCTGGGCCAGATCCTCGGTCCGCGTGGCCTGATGCCGAACCCCAAGGTCGGGACCGTGACGCCGGACGTCGCCACCGCGGTCAAGAACGCCAAGGCCGGTCAGGTGCGCTTCCGTACCGACAAGAACGGCATCATCCATACCACTCTGGGCAAGGTCGACTTCGACGCCGCCGCCATCCGGGGCAACCTGGAAGCGCTGGTCTCCGACCTGAAGCGGCTCAAGCCGAGCACGTCCAAGGGTATCTATTTCAAGAAGTTCACCGTGTCCACCACCATGGGCCCGGGTCTTACCATCGATCATTCCGCCCTGGTCTAACCGGGCGTCGATCGAACGATTGCAGGAACTTTGCGGTCCCCGTGCCGGGCTATCCTCGCCGGCGGGGCACCGTCAAAGACCGCAGGTGCCGCTCCTTTCCGGAGGTGCGGCTTAATCTTCCCTCGGGGAGGCCTGCGCAGATGGTGTGGCCGCCAGATCTCTGGTGAGCACCATCACCCAGGACTCCCGACCTCCGGTCGGGAGAGATGGTAACCACCGGAATCCTCTCGCGAGGTTCCGGCACGAAGGAGTGATCACTGTGCCACTAGCACTCGAAGGCAAGAAGGCAATCGTTGCCGAGGTCAGTGAAGCGGCCAAGGATGCTCTCTCCGTCGTAGTTGCCGACTCTCGTGGCGTCGCGGTCAGCGCGATGACCGACCTGCGCAAGCAGGCCCGCGAGAACGGCGTGCAGATCCGTGTTGTGCGCAACACCCTGGCACGCCGCGCCCTGTCCGGAACTCCCTGGGAGATTCTGGACGAGACCTTCTCCGGTCCGACCATGCTGGCCTTCTCCTACGAGCACCCGGGCGCCGCCGCCCGTCTGTTCAAGGAGTTCGCCAAGGGTCAGAAGGAGTTTGAGGTCAAGGCGCTGGCCTACGAAGGTGAGCTGATCCCGGCAAGCGACATCGACCGTCTGGCAACCCTGCCGACCTACGATGAGGCGATCGCCAAGCTGATGTCCGTCATGAAGGAAGCTTCTGCCGGCAAGCTGGTCCGTACCCTCGCTGCGCTGCGCGACCAGAAGCAGGAAGAGGCCGCCTGAACGGCGAACTCTTGCGCTCAGCCTGAATCGAACATTGAATCCCCGAGCCATCGCGATGCCGAGGCTCCCGCAAAGTTAGGAATCTAGACAATGGCACTGACCAAAGAAGACATCATCAACGCCGTCGCCGACATGTCCGTGATGGAAGTGGCCGAGCTGATCGAGGCCATGGAAGAGAAGTTCGGTGTCTCTGCTGCCGCTGCCGTCGTGGCCGGCCCGGGTGGCGCTGAAGCCGCCGTCGAGGAAGAGCAGACCGAATTCGACCTGGTGCTGACCGGCGCAGGCGACAAGAAGGTCAACGTCATCAAGGCCGTCCGCGAGATCACTGGCCTGGGCCTGAAGGAAGCCAAGGGTGCCGTCGACGGCGCACCGGCGACCATCAAGGAAGCCATGTCCAAGGACGACGCCGAAGAGGCGAAGAAGAAGCTGGAAGAAGCCGGCGCGAGCGTGGAGCTCAAGTAACCCTTGTGCCCATGGCTTCACGCGCTGCGTAAGCTTCCACGGCTGGTGGCGGGTCACCCGCTGCCGGCCTTTTTCTGTTGTAACTAGACGGTCGCCCTCGGGCTACCGCTAGCCGAATTCCGACGGCGAGCCTCCTGGTGGAGGCTTGCCGTCAGCGCCTGACGGAGCCGTACCCGTCGGGTGACGCCGACACGCATCGGTCACCCATGGTGAACAAGCTGGGGAATACAGATGGCTTACTCATACACTGAGAAAAAACGCATCCGCAAGGATTTCGGCAAACTGCCCCAAGTGATGGATGTGCCTTACCTGCTGGCCATCCAGCTTGATTCCTACTACGAGTTTCTCCAGCAGGATCGCTCACCCGAAGAACGCATGGAGATCGGCCTGCACGCCGCCTTCAAGTCGGTCTTTCCGATCGCGAGCTTCTCCGGCAACGCGGCCCTTGAGTATGTCAGCTACCGTTTCGGCACCCCGGCCTTCGACGTCAAGGAGTGCCAGCTGCGTGGCGTCACCTATTCGGCCCCCCTGCGCGTCAAGGTCCGCCTGATCATCTATGATAAGGATTCGTCGAACAAGGCGATCAAGGACATCAAGGAGCAGGAAGTCTACATGGGGGAAATCCCCCTGATGACCGAGAACGGTACCTTCGTCATCAACGGTACCGAGCGGGTCATCGTCTCACAGCTGCACCGTTCGCCCGGCGTGTTCTTCGACCATGACAAGGGCAAGAGCCACTCGTCCGGCAAGCTGCTCTACTCGGCCCGCGTGATTCCCTACCGCGGCTCCTGGCTCGACTTCGAGTTCGATCCCAAGGACAGCGTCTTCGTGCGCATCGACCGTCGCCGCAAGCTGCCGGCCACGGTGCTGCTGCACGCCCTGGGCATGAGCGCCGAGCAGATCCTCGCCGAGTTCTTCGAGTTCAGCACCTTCCACATCGAGAAGTCCGGCTTCTCCGTGGAGCTGGTGCCGTCGCGCCTGCGCGGCGAGACCGCGACCTTCGACATCAAGGATGGCGAAGGCAACGTCATCGTCGAAGAGGGCCGCCGGGTCACCCAGAAGCATATCCGCCAGCTGGAGAAGGCCGGCCTCGAGCGCCTCGACGTGCCGATGGACTACCTCTTCGGCAAGACCCTGGCCAAGGATCAGGTCGATCCCAACACCGGTGAGCTGATCTGCTCCTGCAACAGCGAGATCACCCCGGAACTGCTGGAGAAGCTCGGCCAAGCCGGCGTCACCACCCTCGAGACCCTCTACACCAACGATCTCGACTGTGGTCCCTTCATCTCCGACACCCTCAAGCTGGACACCACCGGGTCCCGCCTCGAGGCGCTGGTCGAGATCTATCGCATGATGCGCCCCGGCGAGCCGCCCACCAAGGAGGCCGCCGAGACGCTGTTCACCAACCTGTTCTTCAGCGAAGACCGCTACGACCTGTCGGGCGTGGGCCGCATGAAGTTCAACCGTCGCCTGCGTCGCGACAGCGACACCGGCTCCGGCGTCCTCGACCAGCGCGACATCCTCGATGTGCTGCGCGAGATGATCGCCATCCGTAACGGCTTCGGCGACGTCGACGACATCGACCACCTGGGCAACCGCCGCATCCGCTGCGTCGGCGAGATGGCCGAGAACCAGTTCCGCGTGGGCCTGGTGCGCGTCGAGCGCGCGGTCAAGGAACGCCTCTCCATGGCCGAGAGCGAAGGCCTGATGCCCCAGGACCTGATCAACGCCAAGCCGGTCGCGGCGGCGGTGAAGGAGTTCTTCGGTTCCAGCCAGCTCTCCCAGTTCATGGACCAGAACAACCCGCTCTCCGAGGTCACCCACAAGCGCCGTGTCTCCGCGCTTGGGCCGGGCGGCCTGACCCGCGAGCGGGCCGGCTTCGAGGTGCGTGACGTTCACGCCACCCACTACGGCCGTCTGTGCCCGATCGAGACGCCGGAAGGCCCGAACATCGGCCTGATCAACTCGCTGGCCACCTACAGCCACACCAACAGCTACGGTTTCCTCGAGACGCCGTACCGCAAGGTCGTGGACAGCCAGGTGACCGATGACGTGGTGCACCTCTCGGCGATCGAGGAGGGCGACTTCGTCATCGCCCAGGCCTCCGCCACCGTGGACGAGGGCAACAAGCTGGTCGACGACCTGGTGCAGGTGCGTCACCGCGGCGAGACCACCTTCATGCGTCCCGAGCAGGTCACCCTGATGGACGTGTCACCGCGCCAGGTGGTGTCCGTGGCCGCGGCCCTGATCCCCTTCCTCGAGCACGATGACGCCAACCGCGCCCTGATGGGGGCGAACATGCAGCGTCAGGCGGTGCCGACCCTGCGTGCCGACAAGCCCCTGGTGGGTACCGGCATGGAGCGCTTCGTGGCCCGTGACTCCGGCGTGTGCGAAGTGGCGCGCCGTGGCGGCGTGATCGACTCGGTCGATGCCAAGCGCATCGTGGTACGGGTCAGCGAGGACGAGATCATCGGCGGCGAGGCCGGCGTCGATATCTACAACCTGACCAAGTACCTGCGCTCGAACCAGAACACCTGCCAGAACCAGCGCCCGATCGTGCGCCCCGGTGACCGGGTGAGCCGCGGTGACATCCTGGCCGACGGTCCCTCCGTGGACATGGGCGACCTGGCCCTGGGTCAGAACATGCGCATCGCCTTCATGCCGTGGAACGGCTACAACTTCGAGGACTCCATCCTGCTCTCCGAGCGGGCGGTCCAGGAAGACCGTTTCACCACCATCCACATCCAGGAGCTGACCTGCGTCTCCCGCGACACCAAGCTGGGGCCGGAGGAGATCACCTCCGACATCCCCAACGTCGGCGAGTCGGCGCTGGGCAAGCTGGATGAGGCCGGCGTGGTCTACATCGGTGCCGAGGTCGGCGCGGGCGACATCCTGGTCGGTAAGGTCACGCCCAAGGGCGAGACCCAGCTGACGCCGGAAGAGAAGCTGCTGCGTGCGATCTTCGGCGAGAAGGCCTCCGACGTGAAGGACACCTCCCTGCGTGCCCCGACCGGCATGAAGGGCACCGTCATCGACGTCCAGGTCTTCACCCGTGACGGCGTGGAGAAGGACTCCCGTGCGCTGTCCATCGAGCAGATGCAGCTCGATGAGGTCCGCAAGGACCTGCAGGAGACCTACCGTATCGCCGAGGATGCCACCTTCGAGCGCCTGCAGCGCACCCTCGTCGGTCAGGCCGTCAATGGCGGGCCGAAGCTGAAGAAGGGCGACGTGCTCTCCGACAGCTACCTCGAGGAGCTGCCGCGTCAGCAGTGGTTCAAGCTGCGCATGCAGGACGAGACGCTCAACGAGCTGCTGGCCCAGGCCGACGAACAGCTCGAGAACCGTCGCAAGGAGATGGACGAGCGGTTCGAGGACAAGAAGCGCAAGCTCACCCAGGGCGACGATCTGGCGCCGGGCGTGCTCAAGATCGTCAAGGTCTACCTGGCGATCAAGCGCCGCCTGCAGCCGGGCGACAAGATGGCCGGCCGTCACGGTAACAAGGGTGTCATCTCGGCGATCATGCCGATCGAGGACATGCCCTTCGACGGCTACGGCGAGCCCATCGACGTGGTGTTGAACCCGCTGGGCGTACCGTCGCGGATGAACGTCGGTCAGATCCTCGAGACCCACCTGGGCATGGCCGCCCGAGGCCTCGGCGTGAAGATCGAGCACATGCTGCGCGACGCCCGTGAGCAGCAGGTCGGTCAGATCCGCGAGTTCCTCGGCCAGGTCTACAACGCCAGCGAGGGCACCCGCGTCGAGAATCTCGACCTGCTCTCCGACGAGGAGGTGATCGCTCTGGCGAAGAACCTCAAGGGCGGCGTGCCGATGGCCACGCCGGTGTTCGACGGCGCCCAGGAGGGCGAGATCAAACACCTGCTGCGCCTCGCCGACCTGCCGGATTCCGGTCAGACGACCCTGTACGACGGGCGTACCGGTGACGCCTTCGACCGCCCGGTCACGGTGGGCTACATGTACATGCTGAAGCTCAACCACCTCGTGGATGACAAGATGCACGCGCGTTCCACCGGCTCCTACTCGCTGGTCACTCAGCAGCCGCTGGGCGGCAAGGCGCAGTTCGGGGGTCAGCGCTTCGGGGAGATGGAGGTCTGGGCCCTGGAGGCCTACGGCGCGGCCTATACGCTCCAGGAGATGCTCACGGTCAAGTCCGACGACGTGGAGGGTCGCACCAAGATGTACAAGAGCATCGTGGACGGCGACCACACCATGCAGGCGGGCATGCCGGAATCCTTCAACGTGCTGGTGAAGGAAATCCGCTCGCTGGGTATCGATATCGAGCTGGAAAGCTGAGGCCGTACCGCCTGCGCTTCACAGAATGACGGTCCGCGGGGGTGGCAACGCCCCCGCCCATGACAACTCCGCAACGGAGCCGACCCCATGAAAGATTTGGTGAAAGTCCTCAAATCGCAGTCGCAGTCCGAAGAGTTCGACGCGATCAAGATCACGCTGGCGTCGCCGGACATGATCCGCAGCTGGTCCTACGGCGAGGTCAAGAAGCCGGAGACCATCAACTACCGTACCTTCAAGCCGGAGCGGGATGGCCTGTTCTGCGCCAAGATCTTCGGCCCGGTGAAGGATTACGAGTGCCTGTGCGGCAAGTACAAGCGCATGAAGCACCGCGGCATCATCTGCGAGAAGTGCGGCGTCGAGGTGACCAAGGCCGCGGTACGCCGCGAGCGCATGGGCCACATCGAGCTGGCGAGCCCCGTCGCGCACATCTGGTTCCTGAAGTCGCTACCGTCGCGTATCGGCATGTTCCTCGACATGACCCTGCGCGACATCGAGCGCGTGCTCTACTTCGAGAGCTTCATGGTCATCGATCCGGGCATGACCACCCTCGAGCGCGGCCAGCTGCTCAACGACGAGCAGTACTTCGAGGCCCTCGAGGAGTTCGGTGACGACTTCGACGCCCGCATGGGTGCCGAGGCGGTCCAGGCGCTGCTCAAGGACATCGATCTCGAGGAGGAGATCGGTCGTCTGCGCGAGGAGATCCCGCAGACCAACTCCGAGACCAAGATCAAGAAGCTCTCCAAGCGCCTCAAGCTGCTCGAGGCCTTCCAGGGCTCGGGCAACGACCCGGCGTGGATGGTCATGGAGGTGCTGCCGGTGCTGCCGCCGGACCTGCGTCCGCTGGTGCCGCTGGACGGTGGCCGCTTCGCGACCTCCGATCTCAACGATCTGTACCGTCGCGTGATCAACCGCAACAACCGCCTCAAGCGGCTGCTCGACCTCAATGCGCCGGACATCATCGTGCGCAACGAGAAGCGCATGCTGCAGGAGTCGGTGGATGCGCTGCTCGACAACGGTCGTCGCGGCCGGGCCATCACCGGGTCCAACAAGCGCCCGCTGAAGTCGCTCGCCGACATGATCAAGGGCAAGCAGGGACGTTTCCGTCAGAACCTGCTGGGCAAGCGCGTGGACTACTCCGGCCGCTCGGTGATCACCGTCGGTCCGACCCTGCGTCTGCACCAGTGTGGCCTGCCGAAGAAGATGGCGCTGGAGCTGTTCAAGCCGTTCATCTACTCCAAGCTGCAGTCTCTCGGCTACGCCTCCACCATCAAGGCCGCCAAGAAGATGGTCGAGCGCGAGTTGCCGGAGGTGTGGGACATCCTCGCCGACGTCATCCGCGAGCACCCCGTGCTGCTCAACCGCGCCCCGACCCTGCACCGCCTCGGCATCCAGGCCTTCGAGCCGCTGCTGATCGAGGGCAAGGCGATCCAGCTGCACCCGCTGGTGTGTGCCGCCTACAACGCCGACTTCGACGGTGACCAGATGGCGGTGCACGTGCCGCTGACCCTGGAAGCCCAGCTCGAAGCCCGCGCGCTGATGATGGCCACCAACAACGTGCTGTCACCGGCCAACGGCGAGCCGATCATCGTGCCGTCCCAGGACGTGGTGCTGGGTCTGTACTACATGACCCGCGAGCGCATCAACGCCAATGGCGAGGGCATGGTATTCTCCGGCCTCGACGAGGTGGAGCGTGCCTTCGGCACCCAGAACGTGGCCATGCATGCCCGCGTCAAGGTCCGCCTGGACGAGGTCGAGATCGACGAGGAGACCGGTGAGAAGAGCGAGCATCGCCGCATCTACGACACCACCGTCGGTCGCGCGCTGCTGTTCCGCATCCTCCCCGATGGCGTGCCCTTCGAGCTGGTCGACCAGCCGATGAAGAAGAAGGCCATCTCCAAGCTGATCAACGAGGTGTATCGCCGCGCGGGCCTCAAGCCGGCGGTGATCTTCGCCGACCAGCTGATGTACACCGGCTTCCGCATGGCCACCTGGTCCGGCGCCTCCATCGGCGTCAACGACTTCGTCATCCCGGACGAGAAGGCCGAGATCGTCGAGGCGGCCGAGGACGAGGTGAAGGAGATCGAGGACCAGTTCTCCTCCGGTCTCGTCACCGCCGGCGAGAAGTACAACAAGGTCATCGACATCTGGGCCCGGGCCAACGACCAGGTCGCCAAGGCGATGATGACCGGTATCTCCAAGGAGACCGTGGTGGACCGCGAGGGCAAGGAGGTCGAGCAGGACTCCTTCAACAGCGTCTTCATCATGGCCGACTCCGGCGCCCGGGGTAGTGCCGCCCAGATCCGCCAGCTGGCGGGCATGCGTGGCCTGATGGCCAAGCCGGACGGCTCGATCATCGAGACGCCGATCGTCGCGAACTTCCGCGAAGGCCTGAACGTCCTGCAGTACTTCATCTCGACCCACGGCGCGCGTAAGGGCCTGGCGGATACGGCCCTCAAGACGGCCAACTCCGGTTACCTGACGCGTCGCCTGGTCGACGTGGCCCAGGACATGGTCATCACCGAGCCGGACTGCGGCACCGAGAACGGCCTGACCCTGCACCCGGTCATCGAGGGCGGCGACATCATCGTCTCCCTGGCCCAGCGCGTGCTCGGCCGCGTGGTCGCCCAGGACGTGGTCGATCCGGCCACCGACGAGGTGCTGATCCCGCGCGACACCCTGCTTGACGAGGCCTGGTGTGCCGAGCTCGACACCATGGGCGTCGACGAGATCGTGGTGCGCTCGACCATCACCTGCCAGACCGCCCACGGCGTCTGCTCGTCCTGTTACGGTCGCGACCTGGCGCGCGGTCACCAGGTGAACATCGGCGAATCCGTCGGCGTCATCGCCGCCCAGTCGATCGGCGAGCCGGGTACCCAGCTGACCATGCGGACCTTCCACATCGGCGGCGCGGCCTCACGGGCCTCCGCGGTGGACAGCGTCCAGGTCAAGCACGGCGGTAAGGTGCGCCTGCACAACATCAAGCACGTCGAGCGCGGCGACGGCAAGCTGGTGGTGGTCTCCCGTTCCAGCGCCCTGGCCGTCGCCGACGACCACGGCCGCGAGCGCGAGTACTACAAGCTGCCCTACGGCGCCGAACTGGACGTCCGTGACGGCGACCTGGTCGAGGCCGGCCAGGCCGTGGCCAAGTGGGATCCGCACACCCACCCGATCATCGCCGAGGCCGAGGGCCAGGTGCAGTACGCCGACCTCGACGAAGGCGTGACCATGCACCGCAGCGTGGACGAGATGACCGGCCTCTCCTCCATCGAGGTGATCGAGTCGGCGGCGCGTCCCATGGCGGGCCGCGACAAGCGCCCGCTGATCATGCTCACCGATGCGGCGGGCAAGGCGGTCACCGTCAGCGGTTCCGACACCCCGGTCCAGTACCCGCTGCCCGGCAAGGCGATCATCACCGCCGACAACGGCGCGCGTATCGGCGTCGGTGAGGTCGTGGCGCGTATCCCGGTCGAGGCGACCGGTAACAAGGACATCACCGGTGGTCTGCCGCGCGTCGCCGACCTGTTCGAGGCGCGCAAGCCGAAGGAGCCGGCGATCCTCGCCGAGATCAGCGGCGTGATCAGCTTCGGCAAGGAGACCAAGGGCAAGCGTCGTCTGACGATCACCCCGGAAGCCGGCGATCCGTTCGAGATGCTGATCCCGAAGTGGCGCCAGATCGCGGTCTTCGAGGGCGAGTCGGTGGAGAAGGGCGAGGTCATCTCCGATGGCCCGAGCAATCCGCACGACATCCTGCGCCTGCTGGGTATCGCCGAGCTGGCCAAGTACATCACCGCCGAGGTGCAGGACGTCTACCGCCTGCAGGGCGTGGGCATCAACGACAAGCACATCGAAGTGATCGTGCGTCAGATGCTGCGCAAGGTGGAGATCACCGACGCCGGCGACAGCGACTTCATTCCGGGCGATCAGGCCGAGCTGGTGCGCGTGCTCGAGCAGAACGCCCGCCTGGAGCAGCAAGAGAAGTTCCCGGCCAAGTACCAGCGGCTGCTGCTGGGTATCACCAAGGCGAGTCTCGCCACCGAGTCGTTCATCTCCGCGGCCTCCTTCCAGGAGACCACGCGGGTGCTGACCGAGGCGGCGGTGACCGGCAAGCGTGACTACCTGCGCGGCCTGAAGGAGAACGTGGTGGTGGGTCGTCTGATCCCGGCCGGTACCGGCCTCACCCACCACGCGGAGCGTCGCCGCAAGCGTGAAGACGCCGAGCGGATGCTCCACCCGTCGGCCTACGACGTCGAGCAGGAGTTGGGCGCCCAGCTCACCGCGCTGGACTCGGACGACGACGAGATCTGACGTTTGCGTCGCTGCCTGCGCCCTCCCGGGGGCGCAGGCTTGACGACGTGGCGCGTCAGCCATTAAAATGCGCAGCCTTTAACAGTGGGGCGGGTGCGCCCGCACCCGCTGATTAAGGTAAGGCAACCCATTGGAGTCAGCTACACACCATGGCAACGATTAATCAGCTCGTGCGCAAGCCGCGCAAGCGTCAGGCCGCCAAGAGCGACGTGCCTGCGCTGCAGGCCTGCCCGCAACGTCGCGGTGTCTGCACCCGCGTCTACACCACCACCCCGAAGAAGCCGAACTCCGCACTGCGTAAAGTGTGCCGTGTTCGTCTGACCAACGGCTACGAGGTCTCCTCGTACATCGGTGGTGAAGGCCACAACCTTCAGGAGCACTCCGTGGTCCTGATCCGCGGCGGTCGTGTAAAGGACCTTCCCGGTGTGCGTTATCACACCGTGCGTGGCGCCCTGGATACCTCCGGCGTGCAGAACCGTAAGCAGGGCCGTTCCAAGTACGGCACCAAGCGTCCGAAGGCCTGATCGGCCTCGCACGCAGCAGTCACCCTATTTTGACCACGGTCTGATAAGAGTAAGGTCGAGCACGGTCTATCGCATGGCGAAGATCGCGCGTCTCGGGTTTACCTGAAGGATCCTTTGATGAGGGCTTATCATGCCTAGAAGAAGAGTTGCCGCTAAGCGCGAGATCCTGCCGGATCCCAAGTTCGGAAGTGAGCGCCTGGCGAAGTTCATGAACCACCTGATGGTCAGCGGCAAGAAGTCCGTAGCTGAGCGCATCGTCTACGGTGCGCTGGACAGGGTTGCCGAGCGTAGCAAGGAAGAGCCGCTGGAGATCTTCGACAAGGCGCTGGAAACCATCCAGCCCATGGTCGAGGTCAAGTCCCGCCGCGTCGGCGGCGCGACCTATCAGGTGCCCGTGGAAGTTCGCCCCTCGCGCCGTCAGGCTCTGGCCATGCGCTGGCTGGTCGACGCGGCCCGTCGCCGTGGCGAGAAGACCATGGTGCAGCGCCTCGCTGGTGAGATGCTCGATGCCGCCGAAGGCAAGGGCTCGGCCGTCAAGAAGCGTGAAGACGTGCATCGTATGGCAGAAGCCAACAAGGCCTTCTCTCACTACCGCTTCTAAGTGCGTCGTACCCGACGCACCGCCAACCAACGGGGAGTTCCATCGTGGCTCGCAAGACTCCGCTAAATCGCTACCGCAACATCGGCATCGTTGCGCACGTAGACGCCGGCAAGACCACCACCACCGAACGCGTCCTGTTCTACACCGGCCTGTCTCACAAGGTCGGCGAGGTCCATGAGGGCGCTGCCACCATGGACTGGATGGAGCAGGAGCAGGAGCGTGGTATCACCATCACCTCCGCGGCGACCACCTGCTTCTGGCAGGGCATGAACAAGCAGTTCGATGAGCACCGCATCAACATCATCGATACGCCGGGACACGTCGACTTCACCATCGAGGTCGAGCGTTCCCTGCGTGTGCTCGACGGTGCCGTCGTGGTGCTGTGTGGCTCCTCGGGCGTTCAGCCGCAGACCGAGACCGTCTGGCGTCAGGCCAACAAGTACGAAGTCCCGCGCATGGTGTTCGTCAACAAGATGGACCGTACCGGCGCCGACTTCTTCATGGTGATCGACCAGCTGAAGGAGCGTCTCGGTGCCAACACCGTGCCGATCCAGATCAACTGGGGCACCGAGGACGAGTTCAAGGGCGTAATCGACCTCATCCAGATGAAGGCCATTCTCTGGGATGAGAACAACTTCGGGATGAACTACGACCTCGTCGATATCCCGGCCGAGCTCCAGGAGACCGCCGAGAAGTTCCGCGAGGAGATGGTCGAGTCGGCCGCTGAGGCCTCCGAAGAGCTGATGGACAAGTACCTCGAAGAGGGTGACCTGTCCATCGAGGAGATCAAGGCCGGCCTGCGTCGTCGTACCCTCGACAACGAGATCGTCCTGGTCACCTGCGGCTCCGCGTTCAAGAACAAGGGCGTGCAGGCCGTGCTGGATGGCGTCATCGAATACATGCCGTCGCCCACCGAGGTCAAGGCCATCGAAGGCGAGCTGGACGACAAGGACGGCACCATCGCCACCCGCGAGGCTGATGACAAGGCGCCGTTCTCCGCCCTGGCCTTCAAGATCGCCACCGACCCCTTCGTCGGTACCCTGACCTTCATCCGCGTCTACTCGGGCGTGCTGAAGTCGGGCGACAGCGTCTACAACTCCGTCAAGCAGAAGAAGGAGCGCGTCGGTCGTATCGTCCAGATGCACGCCAACTCCCGCGAGGAGATCAAGGAAGTGCTGGCCGGCGACATCGCCGCCTGCATCGGCCTGAAGGACGTTACCACCGGCGACACCCTGTGCGATCTGAACGACAAGATCGTGCTCGAGCGCATGGAGTTCCCGGATCCGGTCATCTCGGTGGCCGTCGAGCCGAAGTCCAAGCCCGACCAGGAAAAGATGGGTATCGCCCTGGGCAAGCTGGCCCAGGAAGATCCCTCCTTCCAGGTGCGCACCGATGAGGAGACGGGTCAGACCATCATCTCCGGCATGGGTGAGCTTCACCTGGATATCCTCGTCGACCGCATGCGTCGCGAGTTCAAGGTCGATGCCAACATCGGCAAGCCGCAGGTGGCCTACCGCGAGACCATTCGCGGCAAGGTCGAGCAGGAAGGCAAGTTCGTCCGCCAGTCCGGTGGTCGCGGCCAGTTCGGTCACGTGTACCTGCGTATCGAACCGCTCACCGCCGAGGACAAGGGCGAAGACGAGGACATGCACTTCAAGTTCGTCTCGGAGATCGTTGGCGGCGTGGTTCCGAAGGAATACGTTCCGGCCGTCGAGAAGGGGGCCTACGAGCAGCTGAAGAACGGTGTCATCGCGGGCTACCCGATGATTGACGTCAAGGTCACGCTGTTCGACGGTTCCTACCATGACGTGGACTCAAACGAGACCGCGTTCAAGGTTGCCTCTTCCATGGCCGTCAAGGAAGGTGCCAGGAAGGCCAAGGCCGTGCTCCTCGAGCCGGTGATGAAGGTCGAGGTCGTGACGCCCGAGGACTTCATGGGTGACGTCATGGGCGATCTGAATCGCCGTCGTGGCCTCGTCCAGGGCATGGATGACACTGCCATGGGCAAGATCATCCGGGCCACGGTACCTCTGGCTGAGATGTTCGGTTATGCGACCGATCTTCGCTCTCAGACCCAGGGCCGCGCAAGCTACGTCATGGAGTTTGCGGACTACGAAGAGGCGCCGTCCAGCGTCGTTGAAGCCGTCATCAACCAGAACGGTTAACCGTTAGCTAACGTAAAGAGGTTATAGCAGTGGCTAAGGCAAAATTTGAACGTTCCAAACCGCATGTCAACGTCGGTACCATCGGTCACGTCGACCACGGCAAGACCACGCTGACTGCGGCCCTGACTCGCGTTTCTGCCGAGGTGTTCGGCGGTGACTGGAGCGAGTTCGACGCCATCGACAACGCCCCGGAAGAGCGTGAGCGCGGTATCACCATCGCCACCTCTCACGTGGAGTACCAGTCCGAGACGCGTCACTACGCGCACGTCGACTGCCCGGGTCACGCCGACTACGTCAAGAACATGATCACCGGTGCCGCCCAGATGGACGGCGCGATCCTGGTCTGTTCCGCTGCCGACGGCCCGATGCCGCAGACTCGCGAGCACATCCTGCTGTCTCGCCAGGTTGGCGTTCCGTTCATCGTCGTGTTCCTGAACAAGGCTGACATGGTCGATGACGAGGAGCTCCTGGAGCTGGTCGAGATGGAAGTTCGTGAACTCCTCGACGAGTACGACTTCCCGGGCGACGACACCCCGATCATCACCGGTTCCGCCCTGATGGCCCTGGAAGGCAAGGACGACAACGGCATGGGTACCACCGCCGTTGCCAACCTGATCAAGGCCCTGGACGAGTACATTCCGGAGCCGGAGCGTGCCATCGACCAGCCGTTCCTGATGCCGATCGAGGACGTCTTCTCCATCTCTGGCCGCGGCACCGTGGTCACCGGTCGCGTCGAGCGCGGCGTGGTCAAGGCTGGCGAAGAAGTCGAGATCGTCGGTATCAAGGACACCGTCAAGACCGTCGTCACTGGCGTCGAGATGTTCCGCAAGCTGCTCGACGAAGGTCGTGCCGGTGAGAACGTCGGCGCGCTGCTGCGCGGCACCAAGCGTGACGACGTCGAGCGTGGCCAGGTCCTGGCCAAGCCGGGCACCATCACCCCGCACACCAAGTTCGAGGCTGAGGTGTACGTGCTGTCCAAGGACGAGGGTGGTCGTCACACTCCGTTCTTCAAGGGCTACCGTCCGCAGTTCTACTTCCGTACCACCGACATCACCGGTACCTGTGAGCTGCCGGAAGGCGTCGAGATGGTCATGCCGGGCGACAACGTCAAGATGGTCGTCAACCTGATCGCTCCGATCGCCATGGACGACGGCCTGCGCTTCGCCATCCGCGAAGGCGGTCGTACCGTCGGCGCCGGCGTCGTGGCCAAGATCATCGAGTAAGCGCTTCGCCGCTTGATCGATCGAAGGGGGCTCCGCCAGGAGCCCCCTTTCTGCGCACCGGAAGTGAGTGTTTGACTCTCACTGCCGGCGTGCCTATAATGCGCATCCTTTGAATGCGTGGGTTGACGGCTCGCGCCGTCAGAATCCATTGGAGTTAGGGCAAATGCAGAACCAGAAGATTCGCATTAGGTTGAAGGCCTTCGACCATCGCCTGATCGACCAGTCCGCCGCGGAGATCGTAGAAACCGCCAAGCGTACCGGCGCCCAGGTCCGTGGTCCGATTCCTCTGCCGACCAATCGCGAGCGTTACACCGTGCTGGTGTCTCCGCACGTCAACAAGGACGCGCGCGATCAGTACGAGATTCGTACCCACAAGCGGGTGCTCGATATCGTCGAGCCCACCGAAAAGACCGTTGATGCCCTGATGAAGCTCGACCTCGCCGCCGGCGTTGACGTGCAGATCAAGCTCGACTGATACCACACTAGACACTCGCGGCCCAGCGTTCGCCCTCTCCTCAGGAAGGTGTCCAGCAGCCGCCGCGCCGGGATGGCGCCACACAACGTGCTAGTGGAATGCTCTGGAAAGGGCAGCCATAGCGGGTGATAGCCCCGTACACTATAGGAGACTGAGAATGACTATCGGTTTAGTCGGTAGGAAGGCCGGTATGACCCGCGTCTTCACCGAAGACGGTGCATCCGTGCCCGTGACCGTGATCGAGGTTGAACCTAACCGTGTGACTCGCGTCAAGTCCGTCGAGTCCGACGGCTACGCCGCGGTTCAGGTGACAACTGGCTCCCGCAAGGCCAAGCATCTGTCGAAAGCCCAAGCTGGGCAGTTCGCCAAGGCAGGTGTTGAGGCCGGTCGTTCGCTGATGGAGTTCCGCCTGGCAGCAGGTGACGAGGCTCCGGATGTGGGCGGCGAACTCACCGTATCCCTCTTCGAAGCTGGTCAGATGATCGACGTGACCGGCACCTCCAAGGGCAAGGGTTTCCAGGGCGCCGTCAAGCGCTGGAACTTCCGCACCCAGGACAACAGCCACGGTAACTCCCTGGCCCACCGCGCACCGGGTTCCATCGGCATGTGTCAGACGCCGGGCCGCGTGTTCAAGGGCAAGAAGATGGCCGGCCAGATGGGCAATGCTCGCTGCACCGTGCAGAGCCTGGAAGTCGTCCGTGTCGACGCCGAACGCAATCTGCTGCTGATCAAGGGTGCCGTGCCTGGCGCTACCGGCAGTGATGTCATCGTGCGCAGCGCCGTCAAAGCAGGCTGAAGGGGAACTTACCGATGAATCTGAATCTTGCAGGTGCAGGCGCCGGTGCTGTCGAAGTAGCCGATGCCACCTTTGGCAAAGAATTCAATGAGGCCCTGGTGCACCAGGTCGTCACCGCCTATCTGGCCGGTGGTCGCCAGGGTACTCGTGCCCAGAAGAATCGTTCCGACGTGCGTGGCGGTGGCAAGAAGCCGTGGCGCCAGAAGGGCACCGGTCGTGCCCGTGCCGGTACCATCCGCTCGCCGATCTGGCGCGGCGGCGGTGTGACCTTTGCGGCGCGTCCCCAGGACCACTCCCAGAAGGTCAACCGCAAGATGTACCGTGCGGCCATGCGCTCGATCCTCTCCGAGCTGGTCCGTCAGGAGCGTCTGGTGGCCGTCGAGGCCTTCGCCGTCGAAGCACCCAAGACCAAGCAGCTGGTCGCCAAGCTCGAGGAGCTGGGTCTGGAGAAGGTGCTGATCGTCACCGAAGAGGTCGACGAGAATCTGTACCTCGCCGCCCGCAACATCCCGAACGTGGATGTGGTGGACGTCGCCGCCGCTGATCCGGTGAGCCTGGTCGCCTTCGACAAGGTGCTGGTCACCGTCTCCGCTCTGCGTAAATTCGAGGAGAAGCTGGCATGAACCAGGAACGTGTATTCAAGGTTCTGCTCGGTCCGCACGTGACCGAGAAGGCCGCCATGGCCGCCGAGCGCAACCAGTACGTGTTCAAGGTGGCAAGCGACGCGACCAAGCCCGAGATCAAGGCTGCCGTGCAGGAGCTGTTCGGCAAGAAGGTCGACCGTGTTCAGGTGCTGAACATGAAGGGCAAGACCAAGCGCACCGCGCAGGGTCTGGGTCAGCGCAAGGGTTATCGCAAGGCGTACGTGACACTGGCCGCCGGCGAGACGCTTGAAGACTTCTCTGGCGCCGAATAAGGGCAGGAGTACGGATCATGGCAATCGTCAAGACTAAACCCACATCCGCCGGTCGTCGCCACGTCGTCAAGATCGTTGGTGAGGAACTGCACAAGGGCCGCGCGTACGCGCCGCTGCTCGAGAAGCAGTCCAAGTCCGGTGGGCGTAACAACTACGGTCGCATCACCACCCGCCACGTGGGCGGTGGTCATCGTCATCACTATCGGATCATCGATTTCAAGCGCACCAAGGATGGCATTCCGGCCGTCGTCGAGCGCCTGGAGCATGACCCGAACCGTAGCGCCCACATCGCGCTGCTGAAGTACATGGACGGCGAGCGTCGCTACATCATCGCCCCGCGTGGCGTGAGTGCCGGCGACCGTCTCGAGTCCGGCGTCAACGCGCCCATCAAGAAGGGCAACGCGCTGCCGCTGCGCAACGTCCCGCTCGGTTCTACCGTGCACTGCATCGAGCTGAAGCCCGGCAAGGGCGCCCAGATCGCTCGCAGCGCCGGTACCAGCGCCCAGCTGGTGGCTCGCGAAGGCAACTACGCCACCCTGCGTCTGCGCTCCGGCGAGATGCGCAAGGTGCTGGCCGAGTGCCGCGCAACCCTGGGCGAAGTGAGCAACTCCGAGCACAGCCTGCGTCAACTTGGCAAGGCCGGTGCGAAGCGCTGGAGAGGCGTGCGTCCGACCGTTCGCGGCGTGGCCATGAACCCGGTGGATCACCCGCACGGCGGCGGCGAAGGCCGCAGCAGCGGTGGTCGTCACCCGGTGTCTCCGTGGGGCATCCCCACCAAGGGCCACAAGACCCGTAAGAACAAGCGCACCGACAAGCTGATCATCCGCCGCCGCAAGGCCCGGAAATAAGATCCCACGCCAAGACATTAAGAGGTAACGGCTGTGCCACGTTCACTGAAGAAAGGTCCTTTTATTGACCTTCATCTGTTGAAGAAGGTTGAGACTGCAGTGGAAAAGAGCGACCGCAAACCGATCAAGACCTGGTCGCGTCGCTCCATGATCCTGCCCAACATGGTCGGGCTCACCATTGCTGTCCATAACGGTCGCCAACACGTCCCGGTGCACGTCTCCGAGGAAATGGTTGGCCACAAGCTGGGCGAATTCGCTGCTACCCGCCTTTATCGCGGCCATGCGGCGGACAAGAAAGCCAAACGGTAAGCCAGAGAGGATTGAGAGATGGAAGTCACAGCAAAGCTGCGTGGCGCTCGTTTATCCGCCCAGAAGGCCCGTTTGGTGGCTGACCAGGTGCGCGATAAACCGGTCGCCGAGGCGCTCGACCTGCTGACCTTCTCCCCGAAGAAGGCAGCCAAGCTGGTCAAGAAGGTGCTGCAGTCCGCCATCGCGAATGCGGAAGAAAACAACGGCATGGATATCGACGAGCTGCGTGTCTCGACCATCTGCGTCGATGAGGGCATGACGCTCAAGCGCATCCGTCCGCGCGCCAAGGGCCGTGCGGATCGCATTCTGAAGCGCACTTGCCACATCACCGTCAAGGTAGCCGAGAAGTAGGAGTCGACCAGATGGGTCAGAAAGTCAATCCAACAGGCATTCGCCTGGGTATCGTCAAAGACCATACCTCGGTGTGGTATGCCGAGCGCGGCGCTTATGCCGACAAGCTGAACAGCGATCTCGAAGTGCGTCGCTTCCTGGAAGAGCGTCTCAAGAACGCCTCCGTGAGCAAGATCACCATCGAGCGCCCGGCCAACAACGCCCGCATCACCATTCACACCGCCCGTCCGGGCATCGTGATCGGTAAGAAGGGCGAAGACGTCGACCGTCTGCGTCGTGACGTCACTCAGATGATGGGCGTGCCCGTGCACGTCAACATCGAGGAAGTCCGCAAGCCGGAACTCGACGCCCAGCTCGTCGCGCAGAACATCGCCGGCCAGCTCGAGCGCCGCGTGATGTTCCGTCGTGCCATGAAGCGTGCCGTGCAGAACGCCATGCGTCTGGGCGCCGGCGGCATCAAGGTGCAGCTCTCCGGTCGCCTCGGCGGCGCGGAAATCGCCCGCACCGAGTGGTACCGCGAAGGTCGCGTCCCGCTGCATACCCTGCGCGCGGACATCGACTACGCCACCTACGAAGCCAAGACCACCTACGGCATCATCGGTGTCAAGGTCTGGGTCTTCAAGGGTGAAATCCTCGGGGGCATCGAGGAGGTCCGTGCCAAGGCGAAGCAGCCGCAGGCCGCACCCTCCAAGAAGAAAGGTTCCAGGTAAGGGGAGAGCGAGTCGATGTTACAACCTAAGCGTATGAAGTTCCGCAAGATGCAGAAGGGCCGCAACCGTGGCCTGGCGCATCGCGGAAGCAAGGTGAGCTTCGGCGAGTATGGCCTCAAGGCCACTGGCCGGGGTCGTGTCACCGCCCGTCAGATCGAAGCCGGCCGTCGTGCCATCACGCGTCACGTCAAGCGTGGCGGCAAGATCTGGATCCGTGTCTTCCCCGACAAGCCGATTTCCAAGAAGCCGCTGGAAGTCCGCATGGGTAAGGGTAAGGGCTCCGTCGAGTACTGGGTCGCTCAGATCCAGCCGGGTCGGGTCCTGTACGAGATCGAAGGCGTTTCCGAGGAGCTGGCTCGCGAGGCATTCGCCCTGGCTGCCCAGAAGTTCCCGGTCTCCACCACCTTTGTGAAACGGACGGTGATGTGATGAAAGCCCAGGAAATTCGTGAAAAGTCAGCAGAGCAGCTCCAGGAGCAGCTTTTCGAACTCCTCCGCGAGCAGTTCAACCTGCGCATGCAGAAGGCCACCGGTCAGCTGAGCCAGACTCATCTGCTCAAGCAGGTTCGTCGGGATATCGCCCGCGTGAAGACTGTGCTCAACGAGAAGGCAGGTGACTGAGATGGTCGAAGAGAAGAAAGCCCGTACGCTCACCGGCAAGGTGGTGAGCGACAAGATGGACAAGTCCATCGTT
The DNA here is from genome assembly GCF_040196315.1 of Halomonas pelophila. Classification (NCBI taxonomy): domain Bacteria; kingdom Pseudomonadati; phylum Pseudomonadota; class Gammaproteobacteria; order Oceanospirillales; family Halomonadaceae; genus Halomonas; species Halomonas pelophila. The sequence goes on along the minus strand of NZ_JBEGCI010000012.1, from coordinate 115,093 downwards.
GTCATGATCGAGCGTCGTGAGCGCCACCCGATCTACGGCAAATATGTCAAGCGCTCCACCAAGCTGCACGCCCACGACGAGTCGAACCAGGCCAAGGCCGGCGACACGGTCTCCATTCAGGAGTGCCGTCCGCTGTCGAAGAACAAGTCCTGGACCCTGATCGAAGTCGTCGAACAGGCCAAGGGTTGATCGGCTCACGCCGGTTAATCCAGTGCAGTCAGATTAGGTTTGGAGAAAACCGATGATTCAGACTCAGACAATGCTGGATGTCGCCGACAACAGCGGAGCGCGCCGGGTGCAGTGCATCAAGGTGCTGGGCGGTTCACACCGCCGCTACGCGCGAGTCGGCGACGTCATCAAGGTCACGGTGAAGGAAGCCATTCCGCGTGGCAAGGTCAAGAAGGGCCAGGTCCTCAAAGCGGTGGTGGTTCGCACCCGTAGTGGCGTCCGTCGTAACGACGGTTCGCTGATCCGCTTCGATGGAAATGCGGCTGTGTTGTTGAACAACACCAACGACCAGCCGATCGGTACCCGTATCTTCGGGCCGGTGACGCGTGAGCTTCGCAACGAGAAGTTCATGAAGATCATTTCCTTGGCGCCTGAAGTGCTGTAAGGAGCGAGGCGGATATGCAAAAGATCAAACGTGACGATGAAGTCATCGTCATCGCCGGCAAGGACAAGGGCAAGCGTGGCACCGTGAAGCGGGTTCTCGAAAACCGTTTCGTGGTGTCCGGTGTGAACATGATCAAGCGTCACACCAAGCCCAACCCGATGGCGGGCAACCAGGGCGGTATCGTCGAGCGCGAGGCATCGATTCACGCGTCCAACGTGGCCATCTTCAACCAGGAGACCGGCAAGGCGGATCGCGTCGGCTTTCAGGTTCAGGAAGACGGTACCAAGGTACGTATCTACAAGTCGACGCAGTCGCAGATCGACGGCTAACGCGAGTCGGATAGCAAAATGGCGAACTTGAAAGAACGTTATCAGAACGAGGTGGTGGCTCAACTCCAAGAGCAGTTCAGCTACGCCAACGTGATGCAGGTACCCCGGGTCACCAAGGTGACCCTGAACATGGGGATCGGCGAGGCGACCAGCGACAAGAAGCTGATCGACAACGCCATCGGCGACCTGGAGAAGCTCTCCGGTCAGAAGCCGCTGGTGACCAAGGCACGCAAGTCCATCGCGGGCTTCAAGGTGCGCGAAGGCTGGCCGATCGGGATCAAGGTGACCCTGCGCTCTGAGCGCATGTGGGACTTCCTCGATCGCCTGGTGAACATCGCGATCCCCCGCGTGCGTGACTTCCGTGGTCTCAACCCGAAGTCCTTCGACGGTCGTGGCAACTACTCCATGGGGGTGCGTGAGCAGATCATCTTCCCGGAGATCGAGTATGATAAGATCGATCGGATCCGTGGTCTGGATGTCACCATCACCACCACCGCCAACACCGATGAAGAAGGTCGTGCGCTGCTCGGCGCGCTGAACTTCCCGTTCAAGAAATAAGGGTGGGATCATGGCAAAGAAAAGCATGGTAGAGCGTGAGGCGAAGCGCACCAAGCTGGTGGCGAAGTATGCCGCCAAGCGCGCTGAGCTCAAGGCGCTTATCCAGGACGTGAACGCTTCTGACGAAGAGCGCTTCGACGCGCAGCTCAAGCTGCAGCAGCTGCCGCGTGACTCCAGCCCGGTGCGTCAGCGCAACCGCTGCCGTATCACCGGCCGTCCGCACGGCTACTACAACAAGTTCGGCCTCGGCCGCAACAAGCTGCGTGAAGCCGCCATGCGTGGCGATGTGCCCGGACTCAAGAAGTCCAGCTGGTAACGCCACGTAGAATCATCAGGAGCGCAACGTAAATGAGCATGCAAGACACTCTGGCGGATATGTTTACCCGTATCCGCAATGCGCAGATGGCCACCAAGGAGACGGTTTCCATGCCGTCCTCCAAGCTGAAGGTCGAGGTGGCCCGCGTGCTGAAGGAAGAGGGCTACATCGGCGATTTCGCCGTCAGCGAGTCCGCCAAGCCCGAACTGACCGTGACCCTCAAGTACTTCGAGGGTAAGCCGGTCATCGAGCACCTGCAGCGGGTTTCCAAGCCGTCCCTGCGCCAGTACAAGGGCAAGGACGCGCTGCCGAAGGTCGCCGAAGGTCTGGGCGTCGCCATCGTCACTACCTCCAATGGGGTGATGACGGATCGCGCGGCTCGTCAGGCGGGTGTCGGTGGCGAAGTCATCTGCACCGTATTCTAGGAGTTTGGAATGTCCCGCGTAGCCAAATATCCGGTCAAACTGCCCGCAGGCGTCGAGGTCAAGCTCGACGGTGACCAGCTGTCCGTCAAGGGCAGCCAGGGCACCCTGTCCATGACCGTTCACCACGATGTGGTGATCGGTCAGGAAGAGGGACAGCTGACCTTCCAGCCGAGCGAAAGCGCGAAGAGCTGGGCAATGGTCGGTACCACCCGTGCCCTGGTTCAGAACCTGGTCACCGGTGTCAGCGAGGGCTTCACCAAGACCCTCGAAATCATCGGCGTCGGTTATCGTGCCCAGGCCAAGGGCCAGACGCTCAATCTTACACTGGGCTTCTCGCACCCGGTCGACTACACCCTGCCTGAAGGTGTCACGGCGGAAACGCCGAAGAACACCGTCATCGTGCTGAAGAGCGCGGACAAGCAGGCGCTCGGCCAGTGTGCCGCGGAAATCCGCGCCTTCCGTCCGCCCGAGCCCTACAAGGGCAAGGGTGTCCGGTACGCCGACGAGCAGGTGCGTCGCAAAGAAGCCAAGAAGAAGTAAGGCAGGGTTATGAACGCGAAGAAAGAATCTCGTCTCCGTCGTGCCCGCCGTGCTCGCGCCAAGATCCGCGAGCTGGGCGTGTATCGCCTGTGCGTCAATCGTACCCCCCGCCACATCTACGCGCAGATCATCTCGCCGGATGGTGGCAAGGTCCTCGCCAGCGCTTCCACGCTGGACAAGGCCCTGCGCGAGGGTGCGACCGGCAACGCCGACGCCGCCTCCAAGGTGGGCGCGCTGATTGCCGAACGTGCCAAGCAGGCTGGCATCACCCAGGTGGCCTTCGATCGTGCCGGCTTCAAGTACCACGGTCGTGTGAAGGCCTTGGCTGACGCCGCTCGTGAAGGCGGCCTGGAATTCTAAAGGGTTTTACGATGGCGAAGAACGAACAGCAAAACGGCGATCTGCAGGAAAAGCTCGTGCAGATCAACCGTGTCGCCAAGGTGGTCAAGGGTGGCCGAATCTTCGGTTTCACCGCCCTGACCGTCGTGGGTGACGGTAACGGTCGTGTGGGCTTCGGCCGCGGCAAGGCACGTGAAGTGCCGGTCGCGATCCAGAAGGCCATGGACCAGGCGCGCCGCAACATGGTCAAGGTGAACCTCACCGGTGGCACCCTGCAGTACCCGGTCAAGGCCCGTCACGGCGCCTCCAAGGTGTACATGCAGCCGGCCTCCGACGGTACCGGGATCATCGCCGGCGGTGCCATGCGCTCCGTGCTCGAGCTGGCTGGCGTGCATAACGTCCTGGCCAAGTGCTACGGCTCCACCAACCCGGTGAACGTGGTGCGGGCGACCGTCAATGGTCTGGCCTCCCTGCAGTCGCCGGAAGACGTGGCCGCCAAGCGCGGTCTGCCTGTCGAAGCGATCACGGGGTAAGCACCATGTCAGCAACGATCAAGGTTACCCAGACCCGCAGCACCATCGGCGTACTGGCCAAGCACAAGGCCACCATGAACGGCCTCGGCCTGCGTCGCATCGGTCACACGGTTGAGCTGGAAGACACCCCTGCCGTCCGCGGCATGATCCACAAGGTCAACTACCTTGTGCGTGTTGAGGGAGAGTAATCCATGAAACTCAATAGCCTGAGCCCGGCACCGGGCTCCAAGCACGCCGAGAAGCGCGTCGGTCGTGGCATCGGCTCCGGTCTGGGCAAGACCGGCGGCCGTGGCCACAAGGGCCTGAAGTCGCGCAGCGGCGGCAGCGTGAAGCCCGGTTTCGAGGGCGGTCAGATGCCGCTGCAGCGGCGCCTGCCGAAGTTCGGCTTCACCTCCGCGAAGTCGCTGGTTTCCGAGGAAGTCCGCCTGGCCGAACTGGCCCGGGTCGCGGGTGACGACGTCACCCTGGACACCCTCAAGGAAGCCAACGTGCTCAAGGATGCCACCAAGCATGCCAAGGTGATCCTTTCCGGCGAACTGAACAAGGCGGTCACGGTCCGCGGCATCAAGGTCACCAAGGGTGCCCGTGCCGCAATCGAAGCCGCCGGCGGCAAGGTAGAGGACTAAATGGCTAAGTCAGGAAACATGCCGGCGATGGGTAGCGGTCTGGGTGAACTCTGGGCGCGTCTGCGCTTCGTGCTCCTCGCCATCGTGGTCTACCGTATCGGTGCCCACATCCCCGTTCCCGGTATCAATCCTGACCAGCTTGCTGCCTTGTTCAGGGAGCAGCAGGGCACCATCCTGGGCATGTTCAACATGTTCTCGGGCGGTGCCCTGGAGCGCATGAGTATCATGGCGCTGGGCATCATGCCCTACATCTCGGCGTCGATCATCATGCAGCTGATGACTGCGGTCTCGCCTCAGCTCGAGCAGCTGAAGAAGGAGGGTGAGGCCGGCCGTCGCAAGATCAGCCAGTACACCCGCTACGGTACGGTACTGCTGGCTCTGGTCCAGGCCACCGGCATGTCGGTGGGTCTCGCCAGCCAGGGGATCGCCTACTCGGCCGACTTCAGCTTCTATTTCACCGCCATCGTGACCTTCGTCACCGGGGCGGTGTTCCTGATGTGGCTGGGTGAGCAGATCACCGAGAAGGGCATCGGCAACGGCATTTCGCTGCTGATCTTCTCGGGGATCGTCGCCGGCCTTCCGGGCGCCGTGGGGCAGGCCTTCGAGCTGGCCCGCAACGAGGGTGCCTGGAACGTCCTGCCGCTGCTGGCCCTGACCGTGCTGGGCATCGCCACCGTGGCCTTCGTGGTGTTCATCGAGCGCGGCCAGCGTCGCCTCACCGTGAACTATCCGCGTCGCCAGGTGGGCAACAAGATGTATGCCGGCCAGAGCAGCTACCTGCCGCTCAAGGTCAACATGGCGGGCGTGATCCCGGCGATCTTCGCCTCGAGCATCCTGCTGTTCCCGGCCTCGCTCGGGCAGTGGGTCGGGGCCGGTGATGGCATGGAATGGCTGCAGAGCGCCTCTCAGGCCCTGGGCCCGGGGCAGCCGCTCTACATCTTGCTTTTCGCCGCGGCGGTGGTATTCTTCTGCTTCTTTTACACAGCGCTGGTCTTCAACCCCAAGGATGTCGCTGACAACCTCAAGAAGTCAGGGGCCTTCCTGCCGGGCATCCGCCCCGGCGAGCAGACCGCTCGCTACATCGACAAGGTCATGACCCGCTTGACCCTGTTCGGCGCGCTTTACATCACTGCGGTTTCCCTGATGCCCCAGTTCCTGATCGTGGCCTGGAACGTGCCGTTCTTCTTCGGCGGTACCTCGCTGCTGATCGTGGTGGTGGTCATCATGGATTTCATGGCCCAGGTGCAGTCGCACCTCATGTCGCACCAGTACGAGTCGGTGATGAAGAAGTCCAACCTGAAAGGCTACGGTAGCGGCGGCATCATGCGCTGAGGCGCGCCGCTGGCGATTTGGAGAGAACGATGAAAGTTCGAGCTTCCGTGAAGAAAATGTGCCGCAACTGCAAGATCATTCGTCGCAATGGCGCCGTGCGCGTCATCTGCAGCGAGCCGCGGCACAAGCAGCGCCAGGGTTAATACCCGACGCTGCACTGAACCGGGTGCCGGCATGCCCCTTGTCCTCGAGCGAGGAAAGGGGTATGCTGTTGCGCCTTTTGTAGATGATTAATCGAGCAAGCCGCTCAAATTTCGGAGTAAGCTGATGGCCCGTATTGCAGGCGTCAATATCCCGGACAACAAGCATGCGGCGATCTCGCTGACCTATATCTTCGGGATTGGCCGTACTCGCGCACAGGAAATCTGTGCCGCGACCGGCATCGCGCCGACCACCAAGGTCCAGGAACTGTCCAGTGAAGATCTGGATAGCCTGCGGTCTGAAGTCGGCAAGTACACCGTGGAAGGCGACCTTCGTCGTGATGTGACGCTGAACATCAAGCGTCTCATGGACCTGGGTTGCTATCGTGGTCTGCGTCATCGTCGTGGTCTTCCGCTGCGTGGTCAGCGTACCAAGACCAATGCGCGTACCCGCAAGGGCCCGCGCAAGCCGATCCGCAAATAACACGCACGTTCTGGCGTAAAGACAGGAATAGACATCAACATGGCTAACCCGCGTAGCAACCGTAAAAAGGTTAAAAAGCAGGTTGTGGATGCCGTTGCGCATATCCATGCCTCTTTTAACAACACGATCATTACGATCACAGACCGCCAGGGCAACGCCCTTTCCTGGGCGACTGCCGGTGGTTCGGGTTTTCGTGGTTCTCGCAAGAGCACCCCGTTCGCTGCTCAAGTGGCAAGCGAGCGTGCAGCGACCGCTGCAGCCGAGTATGGTGTGAAAAACGTCGACGTGCTGGTCAAGGGCCCCGGTCCTGGCCGTGAATCTGCCGTGCGCGCGCTTAATGCCGCCGGCTTCCGCGTGCAGAGCATCACCGACGCGACGCCCATTCCCCACAATGGCTGCCGTCCGCCGAAGAAACGCCGCGTTTAAGGAGACAGATTCATGGCTCGTTACATTGGACCGAAGTGCAAACTGTCTCGTCGTGAGGGGACCGACCTCTTCCTCAAGAGCGGTGTCACTCCCTTCGAGAAGAAGTGCAAATCCGAGCAGATCCCGGGTGTGCACGGCCAGCGCCGTCAGCGTCTTTCCGACTACGGCTTGCAGCTTCGCGAGAAGCAGAAAGTACGTCGCATGTACGGCGTACTCGAGAAGCAGTTCCGCAACTACTACAAGGAAGCGGCCCGCCTGAAGGGCGCGACCGGCGAGTTGTTGCTGCAGCTTCTCGAATCCCGACTGGACAACGTCGTCTACCGCATGGGCTTCGGCTCCACGCGTTCGGAGTCACGTCAGCTGGTCAGCCACAAGGCGATCTCCGTCAACGGCAAGACCGTCAACGTGGCGTCCTACCAGGTCAAGCCGGGTGACGTGGTCTCCGTCCGTGAGAAGGCGAAGAACCAGGCGCGCATCCAGACTTCCCTGGCCATCGCCGCCAACCGCGGCGACGTGGTCTGGGTCGAGACCGATGCCAAGAAGATGGAAGGCACTTTCAAGGCCCTGCCTGAACGCGGTGACCTGTCTGCCGACATCAACGAAAACCTGATCGTCGAGCTGTACTCCAAGTAAGCGGCGCCCGCGTCGTGCCGCCCTCGTCCGCGGGGGCGGCCTGGAGTACCGACAATCCGTTTGGCAGCCTGATAGGTGTTCATATGCAGCGTTCAGTGACAGAGTTTCTCCGTCCTCGCGACATCAAGGTCGAAGAGATCAGCGCACACCACGCGAAGATCGTGCTCGAGCCCTTCGAGCGTGGCTTCGGCCACACGCTGGGGAATGCCCTGCGTCGCATCCTGCTCTCGTCCATGCCCGGCTGTGCCGTGGTGGAAGCCGAGATCGCCGGCGTCGAGCATGAGTACAGCGCGATCGAGGGCGTCCAGGAAGATGTCATCGAAATCCTCCTGAACCTCAAGGACGTGGCGCTCCGGATGCATAGCCGCGACGAGGCAGTGCTCTCGCTGAACAAGCAGGGGCCGGCCGTCGTGACGGCAGGGGACATCGCGCTCGACCACGACGTCGAGATCGTCAACCCCGAGCATGTCATCGCCCACGTCAACGAGGGATCCGAGCTGAAGATGCAGCTCAAGGTCGCTCGCGGCCGCGGCTATGAGCCCGCGGACGCCCGTGGCGAGGCCGACGACGAGTCCCGCGCCATCGGTCGCCTGCAGCTGGATGCTACCTTCAGCCCCGTGCGCCGGGTTTCCTACTCGGTCGAGGCCGCGCGTGTCGAACAGCGCACCGACCTCGACAAGTTGATCATCAACCTGGAAACCGACGGCACCCTGGATCCGGAAGAGGCGATCCGTCGCAGCGCCACCATCCTGCAAGAGCAGCTGGCCGCGTTCGTCGACCTGGAAGCCGACAAGGAACAGGAAGTGGTGGAGGAAGAGGATCATATCGATCCGATCCTGCTGCGCCCCGTAGACGATCTCGAGTTGACCGTTCGCAGCGCCAACTGCCTGAAGGCCGAGAACATCTACTACATCGGGGATCTGATCCAGCGCACCGAGGTGGAGCTGCTGAAGACCCCCAATCTCGGCAAGAAGTCCCTGAATGAGATCAAGGACGTGTTGGCCGCCCGCGGGCTTTCTCTGGGCATGCGGCTGGAGAACTGGCCGCCGGCAAGCCTGAAGGACGACAAGGCCTCCGCGTGAGCCTCGACTCGAGTCCCAGTTTGGTAAGGAATCACAACCATGCGTCATCGTAAGAGTGGTCGTCACCTGAATCGTACCAGCACGCATCGTCAGGCCATGTTCAAGAACATGTCTGTCTCGCTGGTCGAGCACGAAGTGATCAAGACAACCCTGCCCAAGGCCAAGGAGCTGCGTCGCGTCATCGAGCCGCTGATCACCCTGGCCAAGCAGGATAGCGTCGCCAACCGTCGTCTGGCCTTCAGCCGCACCCGCTCCAAAGAAGCGGTCGGCAAGCTCTTCAACGAGCTGGGTCCGCGTTACGCCGAGCGTCCGGGCGGTTACGTCCGTATCCTCAAGTGCGGTTTCCGCACCGGCGACAACGCCCCCATGGCCTTCGTCGAACTGGTCGACCGTCCGGTCGTCGAGGAAGCCGCCGAGGAGTGATCCTCGTCCGGTGATCCTCGCGTCCCGAGACCCAAACCGGCTCCCCCAGGGAGCCGGTTTTTTTGTGCCTGGGTATCGGCAGGCCTCAGAAGCGGTAGCTGAAGGCCAGCAGCGGCCCCTCGTAGATGACCTGATCGAGATAGTCGCTGTCTTCGAGCTTCCACTTCATGTAGCGATAGGCCGCGGTCACGCTGCTGGGCCCCCAGTCGTACGAGAGGCCGGTGAAGGCGTGCAGGGTGGCCTCGGTGCTGCCGGTGCCGACATCGAGGATGAACGGCGAGGACCAGTGCGGGGTATAGGCATAATGCCCGCGCACGCCGAGGGTGGCATCGGTGAGGTTCTCCTCGGTCTCGAAGCGCTTGGCGAACCCGGTGTCGGTGTCCACGGTGAGCTCGGTCTCGAAGCGCGTGTAGCGAACGCCGCCCGTGGCGTAGATGGCCCAGTTGGGGTCGCGGTGCCACTCATGGCCGACGTAGGCGTGGACCAGGGTCGTCTTGCTGGTGAAGTCCAGCGCCGTGCCGATGCTGTCGGGCCCGTCGGGCTCGTCGTTCTGCACCGGCACGTCCACGTCACCGTCCTTGCCGACGTCGGCATAGAGCGCGTCGAAGCCGTAAAGCCATGGGCCGCGGCGATGCACCAGGGCGCCCATCAGGCCGAATTCCAGGTTCTCGATCAGCGTCTTGCTGCTGGTCTCGAGCCGCGTGCCGCCCACGAGCTTCTGGTCGACATCGTTGGCCCAGAGGAAGAACGTGGCCGTCGTCTCGGCGGCGGCGACCTGGGTGGCCGGCAGGGCCAGGCAGAGAGCCGTCCCGGCGAGCAGTCGCGAGGCTGGAGCGAAGCGGGAGAGGAAGGCGGCGGGGGGCATGAGCATTCTCCAGGAGCGCGCAGGACAGGCGGTGACCGCGTCTGACCTCAAGCTAGCACATCCTGGCGCTTTCGCCGCGGGGCGGGGCCTGCGGCGGGTACCCGGGGCGCGACCACCCGTCGCGAGGGGCGATGGGCGGCCGCGCGAGGCCGGGGTCAGGCCGGGACGGTGTCGTCGCCGGCCTTGCTGCGCTCGAGCAGCGGCTTCAGGAAGCGGCCGGTATGTGACGCCTCGTGGCGCGCCACCTGCTCCGGCGTGCCCTCGGCGACGATCCGCCCGCCGCCGGAGCCGCCCTCGGGACCGAGGTCGATCAGCCAGTCCGCGGTCTTGATCACGTCCAGGTTGTGCTCGATCACCACGATGGTGTTGCCGTGGTCGCGCAGGCGGTGCAGCACCGTGAGCAGCTGGCGGATGTCCTCGAAGTGCAGGCCGGTGGTCGGCTCGTCGAGGATGTATAGCGTCTTGCCGGTATCGCGCTTGGCCAGCTCGCGGGCCAGCTTGACCCGCTGGGCCTCGCCGCCGGAGAGCGTGGTGGCGCTCTGCCCCAGGCGGATGTAGGAGAGCCCGACGTCGAGCAGGGTCTGCAGGCGGCGCGCGATGGCCGGCACCGGCGAGAAGAACGCCAGCGCCTCCTCGACGGTCATCTCCAGCACCTCGTGGATGCTCTTGCCCTTGTAGGCGATCTCCAGGGTCTCGCGGTTGTAGCGCTTGCCCTTGCAGACGTCGCAGGGCACGTAGATGTCCGGCAGGAAGTGCATCTCCACCTTGATCATCCCCTCGCCCTGGCACGCCTCGCAGCGACCGCCCTTGACGTTGAAGGAGAAGCGGCCGGGCTTGTAGCCCCGGGATCGCGCCTCCTGGGTGCCGGCGAACAGTTCGCGGATCGGCGTGAAGATGCCGGTGTAGGTGGCCGGGTTCGAGCGCGGCGTGCGCCCGATGGGGCTCTGGTCGATGTCGATGACCTTGTCGAGATGCTCGAGACCCTCGAGGCGATCGTGGTCCGCCGGGCTCAGCGAGGTGGCGCGGTTGAGCTCCCGGGCGGCGATGGGCATCAGCGTCGCGTTGATCAGCGTCGACTTGCCGGAACCCGAGACGCCGGTGATGCAGACGAACAGCCCCAGCGGCAGCGTCAGGGTGACCTCCTGGAGGTTGTTGCCCCGCGCGCCGGAGAGGCGCACCACCTTCTCCGGGTTGCCGGGAATGCGCCACGGCGGCACCTCGATGCGCCGGCTGCCGGCGAGGTACTGGCCGGTGAGCGAGCCGGGGGTCGCCATGATGTCCTGGGGCGTGCCCTGGGCGACGATCTGCCCGCCGTGGACCCCGGCCCCGGGGCCGATGTCGAGCACGTGGTCGGCGGCGCGAATGGCATCCTCGTCGTGCTCGACCACGATCACGGTGTTGCCCAGGTCGCGCAGCCGCTCCAGGGTCTGCAGCAGGCGGTCGTTGTCGCGCTGGTGCAGGCCGATGGAGGGTTCGTCGAGGATGTACATCACGCCGACCAGGCCGGCGCCGATCTGGCTGGCCAGGCGGATGCGCTGGGCCTCGCCGCCGGAGAGCGTCTCGGCGCTGCGCTCGAGATTCAGGTAGTCGAGCCCGACGTTGACCAGGAACTCCAGGCGCGCGTGGATCTCGTTGACGATCTTCACGGCGATCTCGCCGCGGCGCCCCGGCAGGCTGAGCGCACCGAAGTAGGCCAGCGCCTCGCCGATGGGCAGTCGGACGAGCTGTGGCAGGGTGTTGTCGTCGATGTAGACGTGTCGCGATTCCCGGCGCAGCCGCGAGCCGTGGCAGGTCGGGCAGGGCTGCACGGCGATGTGGCGGGCCAGGTCCTCGCGCACCATGCTCGACTCGGTCTCGCGATAGCGGCGCTGCATGTTGGGCAGCACGCCCTCGAAGGGGTGCTCGCGGGTGACCTTGCGGCCGCGGTCGTTGACGTAGTGGAAGGCGATGTCGTCGCTGCCGCTGCCGTGGAGAATGACCTCGCGCTCGTGGCGGGCCAGGTCCTGCCAGGGCGTCTCCAGGGTGAAGCGATAGTGGTCGGCGACGGCCTGCAGCTGGTTGAAGTAGTAGACGCTGCGCCGATCCCAGCCCTTGATCACGCCCTCGGCCAGGGAGAGCTCGGGGTGGCTGATCAGCTTGTCGGGATCGAAGAACTGTTGCACGCCCAGGCCGTCGCAGGTCGGGCAGGCACCGGCCGGGTTGTTGAAGGAGAACATGCGCGGCTCGAGCTCGGCGATGGAGTAGCCGCACACCGGGCAGGCGAAGCGTGCCGAGAAGGCCAGGTCCTCCGCCTCGCCGTCCATGAAGTGGATCATGGCGGTGCCGTCGGCGAGGTTCAGCGCCGTCTCGAAGGATTCCGCCAGGCGCTGGGCCAGTCCCTCACGGACCTTGATGCGATCGACCACCACGCTGATGTCGTGCTTCTTGTTCTTGTCCAGCGGGGCGATGTCGTCGAGCTCCAGCACCTGGCCGTCGACCATGGCGCGCACGAAGCCCTGGGCGCGCAGCTCGGCCAGCAGCTGCAGGTGTTCCCCCTTGCGCCCCTTGACCACCGGGGCCAGCAGCATCAGCTTGCTGCCCTCGGGCAGGGCCAGCACCTGGTCGACCATCTGCGAGACGGTCTGCGCCTCGAGGTCCTCGCCGTGCTCGGGGCAGCGCGGGGTGCCGGCCCGGGCGAACAGCAGGCGCAGGTAGTCGTAGATCTCGGTGATGGTGCCCACGGTGGAGCGCGGGTTGTGGGAGGTGGACTTTTGCTCGATGGAGATCGCCGGCGACAGCCCTTCGATGTGGTCGACGTCGGGCTTCTCCATCATCGACAGGAACTGGCGCGCGTAGGTGGAGAGCGACTCCACGTAGCGGCGCTGGCCCTCGGCATAGAGGGTGTCGAAGGCCAGCGACGACTTGCCCGAACCGGACAGCCCGGTGACCACGATCAGCCTGTCACGGGGCAGTTCGACGTCGATGTTCTTCAGGTTGTGGGTGCGCGCACCCCTGACCAGAATTGTGTCCATTCCCACCTCGCCGGACGCGGCAAAACCTCGATTATACGGGGCGGGTCGCACCGGCGGCAAAGCGCCTCCGCCCTCGGCTTTCCCTGGGGGGTGGCGAGCCGCTAGAATATGCGGTCCACCTCCGGGCCCCAGGGCCCGCCCACGGAATATCGAATCGCTATGCGAAAGGTCTCAGGACTGCTGTTAGCCACCGAGCGTCGAGCCATCACCGGGCTGGCCGGGCTCTACGCCACGCGCATGCTCGGACTGTTCATGGTGCTGCCGGTGCTGGCCCTGTATGCCGACGACCTCGCGGGGGCCACGCCGCTGCTGGTCGGTCTGGCGCTGGGCATCTACGGCCTCACCCAGGCCATACTGCAGATCCCCTTCGGACTGCTCTCCGACCGCCTGGGGCGCAAGCCGGTGATCGCCGTCGGCCTGCTACTGTTCATGCTCGGCAGCCTGGTGGCCGCCCAGGCCGACTCCATCGGCGTGGTGATCCTGGGGCGCTGCCTGCAGGGCAGCGGTGCCGTGGCGGCGGCCATCATGGCGCTGCTCGCCGACCAGACCCGCGAGGAGGTGCGCACCGCCGCCATGGCCACCATCGGGCTCTCCATCGGCGTGGCCTTCGCCGTGGCCATGGTGCTGGGGCCCTGGATCGCCGCGGATTACGGCCTGTCGGGCGTCTTCTGGTTTACCGCCGCCCTGGCCCTGCTGGGGCTTTTCGTGCTGTGGAAGCTGGTGCCGCCGGCGCCGCGCCGCGTGCGTCACCGCGATGTCGGCATGGACCGCGAGCAGCTGCGCGGCATCCTCGCGCGCAGCGACCTGTGGCGCATGGATCTCTCGATCTTCGCCCTGCACCTGGTGCTGATGGCGATCTTCGTCGCCGTGCCCTTCCGGCTGGTGGAGGCGGGGATCGCCGTCGAGCAGCACGGCCTGACCTATCTCGGCGTCATGCTGCTGGCCTTCGTGGCCATGGTGCCGCTGGTGATCGTCGCCGAGAAGCGGCGCCGCATGAAGACCATGTGCCTGTCCGCGATCACCGGCATCACCCTGAGCCTGTTCGGGCTGGCCGGCCTCGGCGAGGGGATCTGGGCGCTGTTCGGCTGGCTGCTGCTGTTCTTCATCGCCTTCAATCTGCTCGAGGCCACGTTGCCCTCGATGCTCAGCAAGCTGGCCCCGGCCGGCGCCAAGGGCACCGCCATGGGCGTCTACTCCACCAGCCAGTTCCTGGGCGCCTTCCTCGGCGGCGTGCTCGGCGGCTGGCTCGCCCAGCAGTGGGGCCTCTCCGCGGTCTTCATCGGCTGCGGCCTGCTGGGCCTGGCCTGGCTGGCAGCGATGGCCGGCATGACGCCGCCTCGGCATCTTTCCAGCGAGGTGGTGGCGCTCGATGACAACGAACAGGATGACGCCCTGGAGACGCTGATGGCGCGCTTCGCCGACGTGGCCGGGGTAGAGGACGTGCTGGTCGTTCCCGAGGAGCGCCTGGCCTACCTGAAGGTCGACCGGCAGCGCCTCGACGAGCAGGCCCTGGCGCGTCTCACCGGGTCCGGTAATCCCCACAGCGGCGGCTGAGCCGCGTATGATCCGGAAAGGGCGCCCTGGGTGCCGCTCGATCGCCGTATAACGCATTTCATGACAGCAAGGAGTTCCCCATGGCCCGTGGCATCAACAAGGTCATCCTCATCGGCAACCTCGGCCAGGACCCGGAAGTGCGCTTCACGCCCTCCGGCACCGCCGTTGCCAACCTCAACCTGGCCACCACGGACACCTGGATGGACCGCCAGAGCGGCCAGCGCCAGGAGCGCACCGAGTGGCACCGGATCGTGCTGTTCAACAAGACCGCCGAGATCGCCCAGCAGTACCTCAAGAAGGGCAGCAAGGTCTACATCGAGGGCCGCCTGCAGACCCGCAAGTGGCAGGACCAGAACGGCCAGGACAAGTACAGCACCGAGATCGTCGCCAACGACATGCAGATGCTCGACGGTCGCGGCGACGGCGGCCAGGGCGGCGGCTTCGGCGGCGGGCAGCAGGGCGGCGGTCGTCCCCCGCAGGGTGGCCAGTATGGCGGCCAGCCCCCGCAGCAGGGCGGCAACTTCGGCGGCGGCCAGCAGCCGCCTCAGCAGGGCGGTCAGTACGGGGGCGGTCAGCCCCAGCGTCCGGCCCCGCAGCCGGCCCCTCCCCAGCAGGGTGGCCAGCAGGGCGGTAACTACGGCGCCCCGGATCCGGGCAGCTTCGACGATTTCGACGACGAGATCCCGTTCTGATCGGGCGTTAGCCGAGGAGATGCCGTGAAGCTGCTGATTCTGGAAGCCGGGCACTGCCTGAGCCTGGCGATGGCTCGCGAGGCCAACCGGCGCAGCGACACCGAGCTCACCATCGAGCCGGCGTTGCAGACCACGCCGGCGCGGCTCGAGACGCTGCGCCCGGATGCGCTGGTGATCCCGCCGCTGTCCCGGCCGCTCAGCGCCGAGCCGGCGGCCGTCACGGCGCACGCCGAGGCGGTCGAGGCCTGCATGGAGACCTGCCGCGAGGCGGACATCCCGCTGGTGTGGTGCGTCTCCGACCAGCTCTACGAGGACGGCTTCGACGTCCCCATCGACGAGCACGTGATCCCCGAGCCCCGGGACGACGGCCTGCGACGGCTGGTGCGCACCGGCGATCGCATCCGCGCCGAGCTGCCGCACCATCTGATCGTGCGCCTGGGGCCGCTGTTCGCCCTGGAAGGCAGTCATGCCTGGCTCGGCGAGCTGCTCGATACCTTCATCGGGGGCGGCGAGGTGCGCGCGGAGTCCGACGTGATCTTCTGTCCGACCTCGGCGGATGCCGTGGCCATGGCGCTGATCGGCATGCTCCAGCAGCAGCACTGCGGCGCCGACGCCTGGGGCAGCTACCACCTGGCCGGCACCGAGCCGGTGAGCGCCTACACCTTCGTCTCGATGGTGCGCACCCAGCTCGACACGCGCCTCGAGGGGCGCGGCGAGCGGGTCGCGCTGGGCACTGCCAAGGCGCTCAATCACCACCACGACCAGCCGCTGCGCCGGGTGCTGAACTGCCGGCGGGTGCTGGACGTGTTCGGGGTCCATCAGAAGCCCTGGCGCCTGGAGGTCGGCCGCATGCTGGATGCCTGGTGCCTGGTCAGGGCCGAGGAGTCCACGCCGCAATGAACGTGATCCGCAGCCTGATCTTCTACGTCGGCTATGTCCTGGCCATGCTGGTCTGCGGGGTGCTCTTCCTGCCCCCGGCTCCCTTCCTGCCGCTGCAGTCCCGCTATCGGCTGCTCAACCTCTATAACCACTTCATCATCGCCTGGTTCCGCCTGATCTGCGGCGTGCGTTACGAGTTCCGCGGCTTCGAGCGCCTGCCGGACGGCCCCTGCGTGATCCTCTCCAACCACCAGTCCGAGTGGGAGACGGTCTACCTGCAGCTGCTGCATCCGCCGGTCTGCACGGTGCTCAAGCGCGAGCTGCTGAACATCCCGATCTTCGGCTGGGCGCTGCGCCTGCTGCACCCCATCGCCCTGGACCGCTCGCGGCCCGCCCGGGCCATGAAGCAGGTGCTCACCCAGGGCAAGGCGCGCCTCGAGGAAGGGCTCTCGGTGCTGATCTTCCCCGAGGGGACCCGCGTCTCGCCGGGGACGCGCGTGCGCTACAACAAGAGCGGCGCGGTGATCGCCTGTCGCGCCGGGATGCCGGTGGTGCCGGTGGCTCACAACGCCGGGGAGCGCTGGCCGGGACGCCACTGGGTCAAGAAGCCGGGACGCCTGACGCTGGAGGTCGGTCCGCCGATCGAGACCGAGGGGCGCACGGCGGAAGAGGTGATGGCGGAGGCGGAGGCCTGGATCGAGGCGCGCCTGGCCGAGATCTCCGAGGTGCCGCGGCCCGAGGCGGCCGCCGAGCCGGTGAAGCGCCCGGCCTGAGCCGGGCTCGCACCCGCGTGTCTAGCGCACCTAGCAACGCAAGAAGGCGCCCCTCGGGGCGCCTTCTTGCGTTCTTGCGTCGTTCGATGTGCCGCGCTGGATCAGTGACTGAGCTCAGTCCTTGAACTTCTCCAGCACCAGGCAGGCGTTGGTGCCGCCGAAGCCGAAGCTGTTGGACAGCACGCGATCGACCGTCACGCCATCGCGGCGCTCGGTGACGATGTCGAAGCCGGCCGCCTGCTCGTCCAGGTGCTCGATGTTGGCCGAGGCGGTGATGAAGTCGTTCTCCATCATCAGCAGCGAGTAGATCGCCTCCTGCACGCCGGTGGCGCCCAGCGAGTGACCGGTCAGCGACTTGGTCGAACTCATCGCCGGAGTCTGGTCGCCAAACACCTCACGGATCGCCTTCAGCTCCGCGACATCGCCCACCGGGGTGGAGGTGCCGTGGGTGTTGACGTAGTCGATGTCGCCATCGACCGTGGCCATGGCCTGACGCATGCAGCGCGCCGCGCCCTCGCCGGACGGGGCGACCATGTCGTAGCCGTCGGAGGTGGCGCCGTAGCCGACGACCTCGGCGTAGATCTTGGCGCCGCGGGCCTTGGCGTGCTCCAGGTCCTCGAGCACCAGCATGCCGCCGCCGCCGGCGATGACGAAGCCGTCGCGGGCCTGGTCATAGGGGCGCGAGGCCTTGTCCGGCGTCTCGTTGTACTGAGTCGAGAGCGCGCCCATGGCGTCGAACAGGCAGGAGAGGGTCCAGTGCTCTTCCTCGCCGCCGCCGGCGAACACCACGTCCTGCTTGCCCAGCTGGATCTGCTCGACGGCGCTGCCGATGCAGTGCGCCGAGGTGGCGCAGGCCGAGGAGATCGAGTAGTTGACGCCCTTGATCTTGAACGGCGTCGCCAGGCAGGCCGAGACGGTGCTGCCCATGGTGCGCGTGACCCGGTAGGGACCCACGCGGCGCAGGCCCTTCTCGCGCATGACGTCGGCGGCCTCGACCTGGTTGGCGCTGGAAGCGCCGCCGGAGCCGGCGATCAGGCCGGTACGCTCGTTGGAGACCTGCTCCGGCGTGAGGCCGGCATCCTCGATGGCCTGGGCCATGGAGACATAGGCGTAGGCCGCGGCGTCGCCCATGAAGCGGCGCAGCTTGCGGTCGATCAGGGTGTCCAGGTCGATGTCGACGCTGCCGGCTATCTGGCTGCGGAAGCCGCGCTCGGCATACTCTTCCTTGAAGCGAATGCCCGAGCGCCCGTTCCTGAGCGCTTCCAGAACCTGCTGTGCGTCGTTGCCCAGGCAGGACACGATGCCCAGGCCGGTGACTACCACTCGTCGCATGGGAGCCTCCTGTTCAGAAATTCGCGGTGGAGGTGAACAGGCCGACGCGAAGGTCGTTGGCCTGATAGATGTCGCGGCCGTCGACGCACACGGTGCCGTCGGCAATGCCCAGGATCAGGCGCCGGGTAATGATGCGCTTGATGTTGATGCGGTAGGTGACCTTCTCGGCCTCGGGCAGGATCTGGCCGGAGAACTTGACCTCGCCGCAGCCCAGGGCACGGCCGCGACCGGGGTGGCCGAGCCAGCCCAGGTAGAAGCCGACCAGCTGCCACATGGCATCCAGGCCCAGACAGCCCGGCATCACCGGATCTCCGGGGAAGTGGCAGTCGAAGAACCACAGGTCGGGGCGGATATCCAGCTCGGCGATCAACTCGCCCTTGCCGTGATCCCCACCTTCCTCGTGGATGTGCATGATGCGATCGAGCATCAGCATGTTGGGGGCCGGCAATTGCGCATTGCCCGGACCGAACAGCTCGCCGCGCGAGCAGGCCAGCAGTTCTTCGCGATCAAAGGAGTGTTGCTTGGTCACTGAATCGTTCCGAGTGTCGGGATTATTGTCTGCCGAAAGCGGCCTGAGGCCGCCGGGCGGCTGTGCCTAGTCTACTGTCCACACTCGACGAATGCACGCCGAGCGGGTCGCCAGGCCGCCTCGGGGCCCGAGGCAGCGCCGCGCGCGGCCGGCCCAGGAGCGAGGCGCGTCGCGGCGGGCTTGCCCGCAGGGAGGCGTGGCGATCGCCGCCGGCCCGGGGGCATCGCCCGTCGAGGAGGGGTTCAGCTCCCGCCAGAACGGCCGATAACTCCTTCAAAGCCCCGGCGCGCGCCGCGGCGTCACTCCATCCACCCAGTGAGCGTCCGCCCATGTGGCCAGCCTTCTCTCTCAACCGACCGATGATCTGGATGGCCCTCTCGGCCTTCTCGGCCAGCATCTGGCTGCCCGGCATTCCGCTGCGCCTGGCCGCGGCCGTGCTGGTGGCGCTCGGTCTGCTGGATGCCTGGCGCCAGGTGCGCCTGGAGCACCAGCGCTCACGCCTGGGGGAGGAGGCGCTCTCGCTCTCGGACGAGGGCGTCATCATCACCGACGCCACCAACCGCATTCAGGCCGTCAATCCGTCGTTCACCCGCATCACCGGCTACACCCTCGAAGAGGTGCGCGGCCGCGTCGCCAGCTCCCTGTCGGCCCCGCGCCACGACAAGGCGTTCTACGAGCACTACTGGCAGGTCCTGCACAGCACCGGCCGCTGGGAGGGGGAGATCTGGAGCCGGCGCAAGCAGGGCGACGAGTATCCCGAATGGCTGCGGGCCCGGGTCGTGGCGGACGAGGGGGGGCGCATCACCCACCACGTCTGCCTGTTCACCGATATCTCCGTCCACAAGGCCCGCGAGCGGGACCTGCAGCGCATCGGCTTCGAGGACCCGCTGACCGGCCTGCCCAACCGTCGGCGGCTGAACGACCTGCTAGGCTCGCGGCTTCGTCACCTGCGGGCGGGCGAGAACCTCGACATGGCGCTGATCGACATCGACGGCTTCAAGGAGATCAACGACGGCATCGGGGTGGAGCTCGGGGATCGGCTGCTCGCGCGCTTCGGTCAGCGGCTGGCCCGGCACGTGGCGGGGGGCGTGGTCGGGCGACTGGGCGGCGACGAGTTCATGGTGATCCGCATCACGACCCACGACGACCACGACCATTGGATCAAGGGGCTGCAGGAGCATCTCGGGCAGCCCTTCGAGATCGACCGGCACAGCCTGCGCCTGGGGCTGACCATCGGCAGCTGTCGCTGCCCGGAGGACGGCCGGCAGTCCGGGGAGCTCTTCCAGCGGCTGGAATCGGCGCTGTTCAGCGCCAAGCGCAACGGTCGCAACCACAGCCAGCGCTTCCGGCCCGCCCTCGACGTCCAGGGCAGTCCACAGCTGGGCCTGCTCAACGACCTGCGCCAGGCGCTGGCCGTCGGCGGTCAGCTGGAGCTGCACTACCAGCCGCAGTACCGGCTGGCGGACGGCCGCCTGGTCGGGCTGGAGGCCCTGCTGCGCTGGCGCCACCCCCGGGACGGCATGATCTCGCCCGGCGATTTCATCCCGCTGGCCGAACGCCACGGCCTGATGTCGACGCTCGGCGACTGGGTGATCGACCAGGCGCTGGCCCAGCTGGCCCACTGGCAGCGCAAGGGGCTGCCGGAGGCGGTGGTATGGATCAACATCTCGGCCATGCAGCTGTTCCAGGGCGACCTGGAGACGGCGCTCGCCTCCGGGCTCGCCCGGCATCGAGTGCCGGCGCGGCGGCTGGGGCTTGAGCTGACCGAATCGGTGCTGCTCGACGAGCGGGCCGGTGACGTCGCCCCGCGGCTGGAGCGCCTGCGCGGCCAGGGCCATCGCGTGGCCATCGACGACTTCGGCACCGGTTACTCGTCGCTGGGCTACCTCAAGCACCTGCCGCTGGACAAGCTCAAGCTCGATCGCGCCTTCATCCGCGCGTTGCCCGACGACCGCGCCGATGCTGCCATCGTCTGTGCCGTGCTGGCCATGGCCGAGGGGCTGGGGCTTACGGTCGTGGCGGAGGGCGTGGAGACCGAGGCGCAGCGCGACTTCCTGCTGGCTCAGGGCTGCGCCGAGGTGCAGGGCTTCCTCTATGCCAGGCCCCGGCCGGCGGCGCGGCTGGAGGCCGAATGGCAGGCCGAGGCCTCAGCGGGGGCGCTCCTCCAGGGCCAGCGCGTGGCCGAGGCGACGGCTTAGCGTCAGGCAGATCAGCGCCCAGGCCATCGCCTCGACGGGCAGCAGCCAGGGAGCCAGCTCGACCCCGGCGAGTCGGGCGCCGGCGTAGTAGGAGAGTGGGCCGCTGGTCGCGCCGCCGAGCGCGGCCAGCCAGGGGAGCGACCAGAGCCAGGCCAGCGAGTGGTGGATCAGGGTGGCGAACAGCGGCCAGAGCAGCCACAGCCAGGGTGGCATGCCGGCGATGGCGAACGTGCCGTCGGGAAAGGCGAAGCCGCCGGCCAGCGCCAGGGTGCCGTCGATGGCGAGCCCCAGCGCGGCGAAGGCCGCCAGCCAGCGCCACTCCCCGGGGCGACCCAGCCAGGCGAGGTGCAGCGTGACGATCAGCGCCACCACGAGCCCCCCGATCAGCGAGCCGCCCAGCACGCAGGCGAACCAGCCCGCCTGGAAGGCGGCCAGGTTGTAAAGCAGCCGGCCGGCGCCGTCGGGCAGGTTGAGCCTCACAGGTCCCCCGTCAGCGGCGCCGGCCGAGCGCCGGGCTTGGCCAGCAGCAGCTGGCAGGTGCCGATGCTGCGCTCCATGAAGCCGCCCTCGCAGTAGCAGAGGTAGTAGCGCCACATGCGGATGAAGCGCTCGTCGTAGCCGAGCTTGCGCACGGTATCGAGGCTCGCCTCGAAGCGGTGGCGCCACTCGCGCAGGGTGCGGGCGTAGTGCAGGCCGATCTCGTCCAGGTCGGTCAGGTTGAGCGAGGTGTAGCGGGTCACGCCGTCGAGGATGGCGCGATGCGAGGGCAGGAAGCCGCCGGGGAAGATGTAGCGCTTGATGAAGTCCATCTCGCGCTTGGCCTCCTCGTAGCGCTGGTCGCGGATGGTGATCGCCTGCAGCATCGCCTGGCCGTCCTCGGTGAGCAGGCGATCCAGCGTCGCCAGGTAGGTGCCGAGGTACTGGTGGCCCACCGCCTCGATCATCTCCACCGAGATCAGTCGGTCATAGCGCCCCTCGAGCTTGCGGTAGTCCTGCTGCAGCAGGGTGATACGATCGCCGAGCCCCTCCTCCTCGATGCGCTTTGCCGTGAAGGCGTGCTGCTCCGCGGAGATGGTCGTGGTGGTGACCCGGCAGCCGCGCGTCTTCGCCGCGTGGATGGCGAGCCCGCCCCAGCCGGTGCCGATCTCCAGCAGGTGGTGGTGGGCCTGGACGTCGAGCTTCTCGAGCATCAGGTCGAGCTTGTGGGTCGAGGCCTCCTCGAGGCTCGCCTCGGCGTGGGGAAAGACCGCGCTCGAGTACATGCGGTGGTCGCGGTCGAGGAAGGTCGAGAACAGCGCGTTGCCGATGTCGTAGTGGGCGGCGATGTTGCGCTTCGAACCGCTCAGGCTGTTGCGCTGCAGGCGGTAGAGCCCGCCCAGCAGCCAGCGGCCGAGTCGGGCGGTGCCGTTCTCCATCTCGCCGTTGACCCGCTCCAGATTGGCGGCGAACAGCCGCACCAGGGCCACCGGGTCGTCGGCGTCCCAGTCGCCGTCCATGTAGGCCTCGGCGGCGCCCACGGTGCCGCCCAGGGCCAGGCGCTTCCAGGCGCGATGGTGGCGGACCACCAGCGTCACGCGCAGCGCGCCGCCCTGGCCCAGGCGATGGCGCTGGTGGCCGTCGGTCAGGATGATGGTGCCGCCCTCCAGGCGGTCGAGCTGGGCCATTACCCGCGGCTTGAGCCAGCGAGTCAGGCGATCACCCTCGGCGGCCAGGGGACGGGCGGTGGCGGAGCGAAGCGTGTTCACGGCGAGCTCTCCTCACGGGAAGGGTGGTCTTGTCCGGGGTGGTCATGGACCGGGATGCGCTTCAGCCACAGCCGCAGCGCCTCGAAGTGGATGCCGGCCAGCGTCTTCAGGCTCATCCAGGGCTGGCGCGCCAGGGTGGCGAGCAGCACGCCGCGGGTCGCCGGGCGACCCTCGAGGGTCAGGGTGGCGTCGAAGTGGCGCTCGCCCTCCTTCCAGTTCTCCATGTGCATCGACAGCGACTCGCCGGGCGTATCGAAGCGCCAGCGATAGGTCATGTCCATGGGATTGAAGGGCGAGACGTGCATGGCCTTGTCGAACTCGGCCGTGTGGCCATGGCGCCGGGGCTCCACGGCGCAGGCGTAGCGGGTGCGCTCGCCCCAGGGTGTATTGCTCACCTCGCCGAGCAGGGCGCGCAGCTCGCCGCGGGCATCGAAGGCGTAGTAGAGCGAGACCGGGTTGAAGCCGAGTCCCAGGGTGCGCAGCTGGGTCAGCACGCAGATGCGACCGTCCGGGGCGCTGCCGAGCTGGCGCTCGAGCTCCTCGCGCACGGCCTGCTTCAGCGGGCGATCGTGGGGGCCGAGGTAATCCTTGCGGCGAAAGCGCGCCAGGGCCGGCCGCCGCGCGCTGAAGGCGGGCACGCCGTCGAACAGCTCGGGCAGCTCGTCCAGGTCGAGCCAGGCCATCCACAAGCCGTACTCGAAGGCGTGGGGACGCGGCAGGAAGCGGCGATGGCGCAGGCTGCCGCGATAGATCCGCGAGCGCGGTGTTCGCCTCATGCCGGGCTCTCCTCGGCCGCCTTCGACCGGGTGGCGGGGCGCTCGGCGCCCGGGCCCTGCTCGTCGCAGCCCAGGCTCCGGGCCACCCGCAGGGCGCTCCAGACGCCGTCCTCGTGGAAGCCGTTGCGCCAGTAGGCCCCGCAGTAGTGGGTGCGCGCTACGGGGCCCGAGATCTCGTCGTGGCGCGCCTGGGCCGCCTGGCCAGCCAGGGTGAACTGGGGGTGGGCGTAGGTGAAACGGCCCAGCACCCTGGCGGGGTCGATGGCGTCGCTGTCGTTGAGCGTCACGCAGAAGGTGTGGGGCGCGCTGAGGCGCTGCAGGATGTTCATGTCGTAGGTAACCGAGACGCGGGCGTCGTCGCCGCGGCCGTCGAGCCGGTAGTTCCAGCTGGCCCAGGCGCGCGGCCGACGCGGCAGCAGGCGGGTGTCGGTGTGCAGTACCACCTCGTTGTCCTGGTAGGGCATGGCGCCGAGGATCTCGCGCTCGGCATCGCTCGGGTCGTCAAGCAGCGCCAGGGCCTGATCGGCATGGCAGGCCAGCACCACCTGATCGAAGACCTCCACGCCGCCGTCGCTTTGCACCTCGACCCGGTCGGCGTGGCGGCGGATGCCGCGCACCGGGGTGGCGAGACGAATGCGCTCGGCGTAGGGGGCGGTCAGGGCCGGGATGTAGGCGCGCGAGCCGCCGATCAGGGTGTACCACTGGGGGCGGTCGTTGATCGACAGCAGGCCGTGATGGCGGAAGAATCGCACGAAGAACAGCAGCGGGAAGTCGCGGAGGTCGCGGATGCTGGCCGACCAGATGGCCGCGCCCATGGGCAGCAAGTAGCGCTGCTGGAAGTCGGCGTCGTAGCCACCGGCGTCGAGCCAGGCGCCCAGCGTCATGGCCGGGTCGAGCCGGCCCTCCTCCAGCGCTTGGGTCGCCTCGCGGTTGAAGCGCAGGATGTTGCGCAGCAGCCGGTAGAAGCGCGGGCGCAGCAGGTTGCCCCGCTGGGCGAAGAGGCTCGCCAGGGTGTGGCCGTTGTACTCGAAGTCACGGGCCGTCTCGTGCACCGAGAAGCTCATCTCGGTGGGCTGGGCGGCGATACCGAGGCGCCCCAGCAGCTGCTGGAAGTGCGGGTAGGTCCAGTCGTTGAAGACGATGAAGCCGGTGTCGATGGCATAGCCCCGGCCCTCGAGCGAGACGTCGATGGTCGCGGTGTGGCCGCCGAGACGCTCGTTGGCTTCGAAGAGCGTCACCTCGTGGCGGCTCGACAGGTACCAGGCGGCCGCCATGCCGCCGATGCCGCTGCCGATCACGGCGATGCGTTGGGCGGCGCTCCGTTGGGCGTCAACCCGTCTGGCGGCGCTCCGTTGAGAAGCCTCGTGAGGGGGGCGGATCGGGGCGTTCATCGGCGGGCCTCCACGGGCGAATCCTGGCGGGTCATGCGCAGGCCCAGGCGGTAGCGCAGGCCGGGGGGCAGGATGCCCATCAGCCGCACCAGCAGCGTGAAGCGGCGCGGGAAGTGGATGTCCAGGCGGCGGCGCGCGAGGCCCTCGAGGATCGCCTCGGCGGCGTCGTCGGTGGAGATGCGCATGGGCATGTCGAAATCGTTGCGGTCGGTGAGCGGCGTCTTCACGAAGCCGGGATGGATCAGGCTGACCCCGATGCCCTCGCTCGCCAGGTCCAGGCGCAGCGACTCCATGAAGTGGCTCAGCGCCGCCTTGGAGGCCCCGTAGGCCTCGGCCCGGGGCAGCGGCAGGTAGGCCGCGGCGCTGGAGGTGGCGGCCAGCAGCGGATGGCCGCCCTCCGCGCGGGCCCGGCGCAGCAGCGGCAGGGCCGCATCGACGCAGTAGACGGTGCCGAAGAAGTTGGGGGCGAAGACCCGCTCGACGAGGTCGACCTCGAAGTCGCGAGCGTCCAGGTACTCGCAGGTGCCGGCATTGAGGATCGCCAGGTCCAGGCCGCCGAAGGCCTCGGCCAGGCGCTCGCCGGCCCGCTCGACGGCCTGGCGATCTGCCACGTCCAGGGGCAGTGGCAGGGCATTGTCATGGCCCTCGCAGAGCTCGGCCAGGGCCGACTCGCTGCGCGCGCTCAGCGCCACCCGGTGGCCCTGCGCGAGCAGGCGTTCGGCCAGGGCGCGACCGATGCCCGAGGTGGCCCCCGTCAGCCAGATGCGCTGTATGTCGCTCGCGTTGGTCATGCGCTATCCCCGTCGTCAATGGCCGTCACTGGCCCAGTTGTCGCTTCACCCGGCGTATCACGCCACCCAGCAGGGGCAGCCGCTCGTAGAGCAGGGCGCCCGCATCGAAGTAGTCGCGATGCCTGGCCACCCGGCCATCCGGGGCGAAACGCAGGTGTGAGCAGCCCTCGACCTCGATGCGCCGTCCCCCGTCGAGCCTGGGGTGCTCCAGCTGCATGGTCCAGGTGACGAAGGCCGTCTCTTCCTGCTGCCACCGCTCGTGGAAGGTGAAACGGCACGATGTCACGTTGTCGTACAGGTTCTGGAAGTACCCCTCGAGCGCCTCGAGGCCCTCGATGTGGTGCAGCGGGTCGGTGAAGCTCACTTCCGCAGTGTATACCTCGCTGAGTTGATTTGTACAGGTCTTGTCAAGCTTATTGAAGAAGGCGCAGAAGGCCTCCAGATCCGCCGTCGGGTGCATCCAGGGTCTCCCGCGGTGAGTGGATGATCAGTCCGTCTTCAGGGCCTTGAAGGCCTCGAGGGCGCGTGCCCGGGCGGCCCGGTGATCGACGATGGGCGCCGGGTAGTCGACTCCGCCGAGCAGGTCGCTTGCGGGCGCGTGGCGGGCCTTCTTCGGCAGCTCGGCCAGCGCCGGCAGCCACTCCGCCAGGAAGGTGCCGTCGGGATCGAAGCGCGTGGACTGGGTGGTGGGGTTGAAGATGCGAAAGTAGGGCGCGGCGTCGGTGCCGGTGGAGGCCGCCCATTGCCAGCCGCCGTTGTTGGCGCAGAACTCGCCGTCCACCAGGTGGCGCAGGAAGAAGGCCTCGCCGCGGCGCCAGTCGATCAGCAGGTGCTTGGTGAGGAACATGGCGGTGACCATGCGCAGCCGGTTGTGCATCCAACCGGTCGCTACCAGCTGGCGCATGGCGGCATCGACGAGGGGGTAGCCGGTGCGCCCCTCGCACCAGGCGGCGAAGCCCGCCTCGTCGTCGCGCCAGGCGAGCGCCTCGGTATGCTGCTGGAAGGCACGATGGCGACAGACCCGCGGGAAGCCGACGGCCACGTGGCGGTAGAACTCCCGCCACACCAGCTCGCTGACCCAGGCCGTGAGTCCGGCATCGCCCTCGGCCAGGGCGCCGTCGTTCTCGGCGAGCACCGCCTGCAGGCACTGGCGGTGGGAGATCATGCCCAGCGCCAGGTAGGGCGACAGCTCGCTGGTGCCGCGGATCGCCGGGAAGTCACGCTGGCGCTGGTAGTGGCGGCCGCGAAAGCGCAGGAAGCGCTCCAGGCGATCGGCGGCAGGGCCTTCGCCGGCGGGCCAGATCCGCCCGTCGATCGGGGTGTCGTCCAGTTCGGGGAGCGCGGGCAGCGGGTCGGCGGCGATGTCGAGCGGTGCCTGGGGCGCGGGGGCGTCATGCAGGGCGAGGCGCTCCGCGCTCAGCTGGCGATGCCAGGCCTTGGCGAAGGGAGTGAAGACCCCGTAGTAGTCGCCCTTGCCGGTGAGCAGCTCGCCGGGGGCGAAGGCCACGGCGTCGTGGTGGCCGGTGGCTGCCATGCCCGCCTCCTGGAAGGCGGCGATCACGTCGCGGTCGCGGCGCTGCTCGTCCAGCGGGTACTCAAGATTGAAGTGCAGGGCGCCGGCGCCCGTCTCCCGGGCGATCGCGAGCAGGGTGGCCGGGGCCTCGCTGAAGTCGTCGATGTCGCGGTGCAGCAGCGGGATGCCGAGGCCCGCCAGGCTCTCGCCCAGGGCGGCCACGCCGCGGCTCCAGAAGTCGAGCTTGTTGGCGCCGTGGCCGTGGCGCTGCCAGTGGGGCAGGCAGCGCAGGAAGACGGCGATCACGGGGCCCTGGCGAGCGGCCGCGGCCAGGGCGGTGTTGTCGTGGAGGCGCAGGTCGCTGCGAAACCAGACGATCGCGGGAGTGGGCATGGACGGCTCCGGGTCAGCGGGCGGGGAGTCGGGCCTGGAGGCGCTGCATGGCCTCGTCGAGATCGTCGCCGAGCAGCTCGACCCGGGTCTCCTCCAGGTCGCTCTCGCGGATGCGCGCCATGGGGCCGCAGGCCATCAGCGGCACCTCGAGCTGCTCGGCCAGCCGCGGCAGCTGGCGGCGGATCAGCTCGGCCTTCTCGGCCTTGCCGCTGGCCAGCAGCAGGCCGGCGGCCTGGAAGCGCTCCACCGCCAGCGGCACCTCGCCGAAGGGCAGCGGGGCGTCGAAGAGCCGGATGCGATAGCCGCGGTCGCTGGCGGCCAGCGCTGCGAGCAGCACCCAGAGCGGCGAGGGGTCGTCCGGCAGCGGGGCGACGAGCAGCGTCGGCCCGGCGCTGAGCCGGTTGGCGTGCAGCAGCCGGGTGCCGATATGGGTGCGCAGGAAGGCCTCCAGGGTGCGGCGCTGCAGGATGTCGCCCAGCTGCTCACCCCAGCCCTCCTCGAGCTGGCGCACCACCGGCTGCCACAGCTCGGCCAGGCAGATCGGCACCGGGTAGAGGGCCAGCGACTGGTTGAACAGCGCCTCGAGGCGGTCGAGGTCGAGCGCCTGGAGGGCGCCGATCAGCTGGCGGCGCTGGCCCGGCCAGTCGCCGGCCGCCGGCGCCGGGGTCTCGGCCGTCTCCGGCTGGTCGAGCAGCTCGCGCACCTGGCTGACCGGCACGCCGCGGTTGAGCCACTGCAGGATGCGCTCGACGCGCTCGATGTCCTCGCGGGCATAGAGACGATGTCCCTTGGGGGTCCGCTGGGGCTGGATCAGCCCGTAGCGACGCTCCCAGGCGCGCAGGGTCACGGAGTTCACGCCGGTCAGCCGGGAGACTTCGCGGATCGGGTAGAGCGGGGTGTCGGCCGGGCGCCGTGCCTCGTCGTTCATGAGCGTGCCGACTCCCCCGCCTGCTCGGCGACCACCGCCGCCAGCGCTTCGACGAAGGCCGGGTGCTCGCCGACCGGCGACAGCAGGGTCAGCTCGAGGCTCGGATGGGCGGCGGTCAGCGCCTCGACCTGGCCGGGCACGTCGCGCCGCAGGTGACGACCGGCGGCGAAGAACAGCGGCAGGATCTCGGCGCGCTCGATTCCGGCCTCGGCCAGCTCGGCCACCGTGGACTCGAGCGACGGCTCGCTGAGCTCCATGTAGGCCAGGCGCAGCGGCGTCGACAGCCGCTCGGTGAGGGCCTTGGCGAAGTGTTCGAAGGGGGCTCGCCAGTTCGGGTCGCTGGAGCCGTGGGCGAGCAGGATCAGGGCGTAGGACATGGAAGTCTCCAGTCGCGAAGAGGAGTCAGGAAGCGTCGGCCGCCAGGGCCTCGCCGAGATGGTGACCGGAGAGCCAGGCGTCCTCGACCCGCGGCCCGCGCCAGGCGTCGCCGCACAGCGAGAGCCCGTTGGGCGAGCGGCGGTGGTCGAGGTTGACCGCCTCGCCGCCGGCGAAGACGTCGGGCTGGGCGTAGCGCCAGCGATGGGCGCCCAGTGAGGTCGGCTCGGGCAGCGTCACGCCCGCCGGCAGCTGCGCGCGGAAGGCCTCGAGCAGGTCCCGGGCAACGCTCTTGGCGTCGCGCTCCAGGTGCGCCTCGCTCCACTCGAGCCGCGCCAGCAGGCTCAGACTTTCGCCTTGGCCGTGGCGGCCGGGCTTGTGATCGTTGCGGCTGACGAAGCGCAGCGGCTGCTCGGCCGGCGGCCGGTTGGGGTCGGGGGCCAGGCGCACCGCCTGCCAGTCGTCGTCGACCCCCGGCAGGGCGGGCAGCGGCGCCTCGAAGCAGGCCCAGGCGGCCCAGCAGGGACGCTGGATGACCGCCTCGCAGGCGGACGCGAGGGTCGGCTCGTGGGGTTCGATCAGCGCCTGGGCCTGGGGGGTGGGCAGGGCGAGCACGACGCGGGCGAAGGGGCCGTGGCGCACGTCATGCTGGTCCACCAGCCACCATGCACTGCCTTGGGGCTCGAGGCGTACGATGCGGGTCTGGGATGCCACCTCGAGGCCCTCGGCCAGGTGGCGGGAGACCGCACTCATGCGGGGCGCGCCGATCAAGCGCTCGACGTCGTCGCGATGGCGCTGCCAGTCCGATGCGCTCGCCTCCCACAGGGAGTCGGGCCAGGGGGCGACGATGCCGGCCTTGCGCCAGGCCGTGACCCGGCGGCGGAAGGCCGGATCGCGCACGCTGAAGAACTGGGCCCCCAGCTCGACCGCCGCCTCGTCGAGGCGGCGGCTGGACATGCGTCCCCCGGGGCCGCGGGCCTTGTCGTAGAGGCGCACCGGCAGGCCGTGCGCCTGCAGGGCCTGTCCACAGGCAAGGCCGGCGATGCCGGCACCGATGATGGCGGTGGAATCGGGGGAGTGGGGCATGGGCCTCTCGTGCAGTCAACGGCGTTCATCGCTAGACTAGCAGAAGTGTACAACGGCTGTATAACTCATGATGGCTGGCCACACGGGCTTGTCATCGTTGGCTTGGGGAGGGATTCCGGATGCGAGTGCTGATCACGGGCGGCAGCGGGTTTGTCGGGCAGCGTCTCTGCCGACGGTTGAAGGAGGCGGGGCACCAGCTGCTGGTGGTGTCACGATCCCCCGATGAGGTGCGCGACCGCCTGCCGGAGGGCAGCGACATCCGGCGCTCGGTGCTGGACTTCGTCGACACCCCGCCGGACGCCATCGTCAACCTGGCCGGCGAGCCGATCGCCGCCAAGCGCTGGAGCGAGGAGCAGAAGGAGCGGCTGATCGACTCCCGGGTCAACGTCACCGGCGACCTGGTGATGCTCTGCGAGCAGCTGAAGGCCAGCCAGGGGCGCATGCCGAAGGTGATGGTCTCGGCCTCGGCCATGGGCTACTACGGCGATCAGGGCGATCGCGAGGTCACCGAAGAGACCCCGCCCCACGACGAGTTCGCTCACCGGCTCTGCAAGCGCTGGGAGGAGGTCGCCGGCGAGGCGGCAGACTTCGGCGTGCGGCTCGCCCTGTTGCGCATCGGCCTGGTGCTCGACGTGGGCGGCGGCAGCCTCGAGAAGATGCTGCCGCCCTTCAAGATGGGGCTGGGCGGGCGCTTCGGCGACGGCAAGCAGTTCATGCCGTGGATCCACCGCGAGGACCTGGTGCGCGCCATCCTGTTCCTGCTCGAGCGCGACGATCTGGAGGGCCCCTTCAACGGCAGCGCCCCCCACCCGGTCACCAACGCCGAGTTCTCCCGCACCCTGGCCAAGCAGCTGGGGCGCCCGGCGCTGATGCCGATGCCGGCCCTCGCCCTGGAGATCGCCTTCGGCGAGATGTCGCGGCTGCTCTTGACCGGCGCCGACATGCGCCCGGCGCGGCTGCTGGAGGCCGGCTTCGAGTTTCGCTTCCCGACCCTGGAGAAGGCCCTGGCCGATATCCTGGGATGACCCTTCCCGACGCCCACTGAGGGGCGCCGGGGGCAGGCCGAAGAGGAGGTCCGATGCCAGGGATGGCATCGGTAGCGCCCAAGGAAGGGTTCACAGCGCCTCCTCGACGGTCCTGCTCACCGGGGCCTTTCCCGAGTCAGCCTCGACTCACCGGCATCAGCGCGCGTCGTCACCCACCGTGACGATCACCCGCACCGCATCCAGGCGCAGCCGCGTGGCCTCGATGGCGGCATCCAGCTCGGCGCGCTCACGGCGCAGCGCCTCGAGCTCGTCGGCGCGCACCGCGGGGTTGAGCCGCGAGAGCGCCTCGAGGCGAGCGAGCTCGGCGTCCAGCTCGGCGCGCATGCGCCCCTGGGCGGCCTCGACGATGCTCGGCAGCTCCCGCTGGGCCTCGGTCTCGGCGCCGTCGAGCAGCTCGCGCAGCTGGTCGTGGCGGCTCTTGATCAGGTCACGGGCGACCGCCTTCTTGACCTTCTGTACCGCCTTGGAGAGCCCGGTGAAGGAGATCTTGGCGGTCAGGTTGGCCCCCGACTCGTCGAGCAGCACGCGCACCGCGGTGGGCGGCAGGAAGCGGTTGAGGTGCAGTCGCTTCGGCGCCGGGCAGTGGGTGCGGAAGACCAGCTCGACCATCAGCCGGCCGGCCGGAATGGCCGGGTGCTTGAGCAGCGCCAGCGCGGTGTTGCCCATGGCGCCATCGAGGATCCGGCCCATCATCTCGCGCAGCAGCGGGTGCTCCCAGGAGAGGCGCTGGACGTCGTCCCGGGCCAGGGCGCGCTCCCGGGAGTAGGTGGCCGAGAAGCCTTCTTCGCCCTTCACCAGGCCCGGCAGGCCGTCGAGCATCTGCGGGCTGGGCTGCAGGTGCTGGATGCCACCGCCGATGTCCTGGCTGTCGACCCCGAAGATGTCCAGCGCCTGGTCCAGGTAGCGGGCCAGGGCCTTGTCGGCGTCGAGCTCGCGGATCGCGGCGGTGACCGCCTCGGCGCGTTCATGGCGGCAGGCGTTGAGCTCGAGCAGGCGATTGCGGCCGGCGTCACGCTCCTTGAGCTTGGCATCGAACAGGGCGCGGGTCTCCGCGATCACCTCGTCGAGGTCCTCATCGTCGAGCAGGCTGTCGGCCAGGGTGTCGCCGAAGGCGGTATGGATCTCGCTGCCCAGGCCGTGCGGAGCGCTGAAGGCGTCCATGCCCTCATGGTACCAGCGCAGCAGCTTCTCGCCGGGGCTGCCGGTGAACACCGGCGCGTGGATCTCGATGGCGTGGCGCTGGCCGATGCGATCGAGGCGGCCGATGCGCTGCTCGAGCTGGTCCGGGTGCAGCGGCAGGTCGAACATCACCAGGTGACGGCAGAACTGGAAGTTGCGCCCCTCGGAGCCGATCTCCGAACACACCAGCACCTGGCAGCCTTCCTCCTCGTCGGCGAAGGCCGCCGCGGCGCGGTCGCGCTCGATCAGCGAGAGCCCCTCGTGGAACACCGGGGCCTGGTAGCCGCCGAGCACCCGCAGGCCCTCGGCGAGCCCCGTGGCGGTCTCGCGATCGTGGGCGATCACCAGCACCTTGTCGCCGGCGAAGCCGGCCTCGCCGTCGTCGGCGAGGCGCTCCAGCAGCCAGCTCACGCGCGGATCGAACTGCCACCAGGGCTCGGTGTTGAGCGGGTCATCGGTCATCTCCCGATACATGGCGTCGGGATAGATCAGCACCTCGGGGTGATCCAGGCCGGTTGCGATCAGCAGCTCGTCCAGGTAGTCCTCGTCTCGATCCAGGCGGCGAAATACGCGCCGGTAGGCGGAGGGCGCTTCGAGCTCGGCGATGTGCAGGCGACGCTCCGGGAACCCGCCCACGTGGCGCCGGCCGTTGCGAAACATCACCCGGCCGGTGCCGTGGCGGTCGAGCAGCTGGTCGCGCAGCTGGTCCCGCGCCGCGGCGCGCTGGTCATCGCCGCGCTCCGGGTCGGCCAGGGTATCGAGCAGCGCCAGGCTATCGGGCTCATGGATCACCGCGGCAACCCGCTCGCGGTCGGCCGCCTCGCCGGGCAGCCGGTCGAGGGCATCGATCGCCTCGGCGACCTCGACGTAGTGGGCCTCCTCCTCGCGGAAGGCCTCGAGGCTCTGGTAGCGGTCCGGGTCGAGCAGGCGCAGGCGGGCGAAGTGGCTGGCCAGGCCCATCTGCTCCGGGGTGGCGGTGAGCAGCAGCATGCCGGGCACCTGGGCGGCCAGCTGCTCCACGCAGGCGTAGCCGGGCCCGCTCTGCTCGGGGCTCCAGTCCAGGTGGTGCGCCTCGTCGACGATCAGCAGGTCCCAGTCGCAGGCCTGGGCCTGCTGCTGGCGATGGGCGTTGGCGAACAGCCAGTCCTGGCTCGCCAGCACCAGCTGGCCGGCCTCGAAGGGGTTGGCGTCGCCGTGGGCGAGGCTCTGCTGCTCATCGAGCAGGGTGACCTCCAGGGCGAAGCGGCGCAGCAGCTCGACCAGCCACTGGTGGGTCAGGCTCGCCGGCACCAGGATCAGCGCCCGCTCGGCGCGGCCGGTGAGCAGCAGCCGATGCAGGATCAGCCCGGCCTCGATGGTCTTGCCGAGCCCCACCTCGTCGGCCAGCAGCACGCGCGGCGCGTGGCGGCGCGACACCTCGTCGGCGATGTAGAGCTGGTGGGGGATCAGGTCGATACGCGGCCCGGCCAGGCCCAGCGCCGGGTTCTGCTCGATCCGGTGATGGTGATGCAGGGTGCGAAAGCGCAGGTCGAACCAGTCGTTGCGATCGACCTGGCCGGTGAGCAGGCGGTCGCGGGCCTGATCGAACTGCATGGTGTCGGCGAGTCGCGCCTCGGGTAGCTCGCACAGCGCGCCGGCGTCGTCCTCGCCGATATAGACGATCAGGCCGCCGACCTCCTTGCTGTCGTCGACGGTCATCTGCCAGCCCTCGGTGGACTGGATGCGGTCGCCGCTGCCGAAGGCCACGCGCGTCAGGGGGGCGTTACGGCTGCTGTAGGTGCGGGTTTCCTGACTGGCGCCGAAGAGCACGGTGACGCTGCGGGCGTCGACGTTGAGGATAGTGCCCAGGCCGAGTTCGGCCTCGCCGTCGCTGATCCAGCGCTGGCCGGGAGAGAAGTCGCTCATGGTGCCTCGGGGGGATGCTTGGGATCGGTTCGTTGCCGCGGGCCACACCCGGCTCGGCGGCGACAGGGCGCGGTATCTTACAGCAAAGCCCGACGCGGCTTAAGCGTCCAGGCAACGATCACCGGGCTATCGCAGATAGTTTGACAGCTCGGTAGGTCGGGGCTGACCTGGCGACTCGCCCCGAAATGTCGGACCAGCAAGGAGCTGCTGTGAACCCCTCCCTGGGCGCTACCGACGTCCTGCGGCGCTCTCGCATCCTGCTTCGCCGGCAGGACCGGTGCTGGCCATCCATGGCCAGCCCGTTCGGAGCAATCGTCCTCACCCCTGGCGTAGGACCTTCTCTTCGGCTTGTCCCCAGCGCCCCTGGATTCCGGTAACGGCGATAGCCCAGGCACCGATCAGCAGACGATCCCCCCGAGGTCGCTCAGCGATCGTCCAGCCAGGCCGAGAGCTGGGCGCGGGTGAGCTCGCCCACGTGCTGCTCGCGGGCGCGCCCCTCGGCATCGAACAGCAGGGTAGTGGGCAGGCCCGGGGACTCGGCCAGCACCATCAGCTGCTGGCGCGGGTCGAGCAGCGCATGGCGGAAGTCCAGGCCCTGCTCATCCAGGTAGCGCACCGCCTGCAGCAGCGTCTCGCCCTGGTTGACGATCACCACGCTCACGTCCTCGCGGGCATCGGCCTCGGCGAGGATCGGCATTTCGCGCCGGCAGGGCGGGCACCAGGTGGCCCAGAGGTTGATCACCACCGTCTCGCCATTCAGCGAGGCGAGGTTAACAGGCTCCCCCTCGAGGTTCTCCAGGGCGAGATCCGGCAGTTCGCGGATCGCCATGCCGCCGCCCAGCGGCGCCAGGGTCACCAGCGCCAGCCACGCAAGCGAGGCGCCGAGTGCCAGGCCCATGCCGCCCACCATGGCGCCCAGCCGGTCCCTCAGCGTCCAGGCCGTCCAGGCCAGCGCGGCCAGAAGGCCCCAGAGGCCGTGGTAGCCGGGCTGCCAGAACTTGAGCGCGTCCAGCGGGGCCTCGCTATAGGCCCCCGCGTTCATCAGCACATGGCCCAGGCGGGCGCCGACCAGCCAGGCCACCAGCAGGCCGTTGAACCAGCGGGCGTGGCGGCGTCGCGGCAGGCCTAGGAGGACGACGCTGGCGCCCAGCAGGAGCAGGGCGGCGAGGAGGGCATAGAGGCGCGGCAGCGCGATCAGCACGGGCCCCAGGGCGATGGCATCCATGTCGTGGCGGTGACTCCGGGAGGTCGGCGGCGGGGGCCGCAGCGGGTACACTGGGCGGATTCGTTTCGCCAAGCCTACTGCCGGCGGGCAGGGCTGTCATCCAGCGGGAGCATTCATGTCACGACCGGCCTTCGATACCCTGCGCGCCCTGGCCATCGCCAGCCAGGCCCTGGGCTTCATCCTGATCCTCACCCTCGAGACCGTGATGGGCGATGCGGCGCGGCCCTGGCAGGGCTGGACCCTGGCGGCCATGGTCGTTTTCGCCCTGGGCATCGCCCTGGTGCGGCTCTACCGGCGCAACAAGGCGCGCAAGGCGCTGGCCCGTCAGCGCGGCGAGGAGTAGCCGCCGCTCGCGTCCCCCCTCCGGCCCGCGAGTCCCACGGCCGTACCAGGCCTTTCTCCGCCCCTTATCCCCCCGAGACCGTTCGCCGTTTCATGACGGCGCGGTGTCATCGGCGTGTCGGCTGCATGACACGCCTTGCTAACCCTTTGATTATACAAGCTTCTCTTCGCCGGCTTCGGTCCCACTGCCGGCGCGGGCGGTCGAAATTGTCACCAGACTGCCATTGTCTAGACAAGTGGCCTTCATCTGCCGCCGCGACACTGATGCCATTCCAAGAGGAGAGGCGTCATGTCGATTCCCAGCATCATCGTCGAACGACTGAGCAAGACCTTCGGGCAGCATGCGGTGCTGCGCGACATCGACTTCGAGATCCACCCCGGCGAGATGGTGGCCCTGATCGGGCCGTCCGGTTCCGGCAAGTCCACCCTGCTGCGCCACCTGATCGGCCTGACCCGTAGCGACCGCCACGGCGGCCGCGTCCGCCTGCAGGGGCGCGAGGTCCAGGTCGGCGGCCGGCTGGCGCGGGCCACCCGCCCCGAGCGCTGCCGCACCGGCTACATCTTTCAGCAGTTCAACCTGGTGGGGCGCTTGAGCGTGCTCACCAACGTGCTGGTGGGGCGCCTGGGCTCGATGCCCCGCGGCCGTGCCCTGCTCGGGCGCTTCAGCGAGGAGGAGCGGGCCATGGCGCGCCGCGCCCTGGCCCGGGTCGGCATCGAGGCGCTGGCCGACCAGCGCGCCAACACCCTCTCCGGCGGCCAGATGCAGCGGGTAGCGATCGCCCGGGTGCTGATGCAGGACGCCAACGTGATCCTCGCCGACGAGCCCATCGCCTCGCTGGACCCGCGCAGCGCCCAGGAGGTGATGCAGATCCTCGCACGCATCAACGAGGAGGACGGCCGTACCGTGGTGATCACCCTGCACC
Organism: Halomonas pelophila; assembly: GCF_040196315.1. Taxonomy (NCBI): domain Bacteria; kingdom Pseudomonadati; phylum Pseudomonadota; class Gammaproteobacteria; order Oceanospirillales; family Halomonadaceae; genus Halomonas; species Halomonas pelophila. Next base: position 78,843 of record NZ_JBEGCI010000012.1, on the reverse strand, counting down.
AGGTCGAGGTCGCGCGGCGCTTCTGCCGGCGCGCCATCGCCCTCAAGGATGGCCGCCTCTACTTCGATGGCCCCATCGAGGCGCTCACCGATGCCCGACTCACCGCCCTCTACGAGAACGCCGGGCTCGACGAGCTGAAGACGCGTACCCCCTCCATCGACCTCACGGCGCCCGTCGGCGCCCTGGGCTGATTTCCGCCACGTCCCATCACCCGAGGAGATCCACCATGTCCTTTGCTTCCTTTCGTCGCCTGTCCCTGCCGCTGATCGCCGGCGCGACCCTGCTGGCCAGCCCCTTCGTGGCCGCCGAGGAGCCGCTGAAGTTCGGCATCATCTCCACCGAATCGAGCCAGAACATGGCGCCGCTCTGGGCGCCCTTCCTGGATGACCTCTCCGATGCCCTGGACCGTGAGGTCGAGCCCTTCTTCGCCACCGACTACGCGGCGGTGATCCAGGCCATGCGCTTCGACCAGATCGACATGGCCTGGTACGGCAACAAGTCCGCCATGGAGGCCGTGGACCGCGCCGGCGGCGAGATCTTCGCCCAGACCGTGGCCGCCAACGGTGCGCCGGGCTACTGGAGCCTGATGATCACCCACCGGGACAGCGACCTCGAGAACGTCGACGACGTGCTGGCCAACGCCGACGAGCTGATCTTCGGCAACGGCGACCCGAACTCTACCTCGGGCTTCCTGGTGCCGGGCTACTACGTCTTCGCCCAGAACGGCGTCGATGCCGCCACCGCCTTCAAGCGCACCCTGAACTCCAGCCACGAGACTAACGCCCTGTCGGTGGCCAACGGCCAGGTCGACGTCGCCACCTTCAACACCGAGAGCATGGAGCGCCTGGAGGCCGTCCACCCGGACAAGGCCGAGCAGCTCAAGGTGATCTGGAAGTCGCCGCTGATTCCCTCCGACCCGCTGGTGTGGCGCAAGAACCTCTCCGAGGAGCTCAAGGGCGAGCTGCGCGACTTCCTCTACGCCTACGGCGAGACCGAGCAGCAGCAGGCGATCCTCGAGGCCCTGCAGTGGTCCGGCTTCGATCCCTCGACCAACGACCAGCTGCTGCCGATCCGTCAGCTCGAGCTGTTCAAGGAGCGCGCCCAGGTGGCCGCCGACGAGAGCCTCTCCGCCGAGGAGCGCGAGGCCGCCCTGGCCGAGTTCGACGCGCGCCTTGATGAGCTGAATGAGCGTCTCGAGGCGGCCGAGGCCGCCAAGGCCGACGCCTCCCTCGCCCAGGCCAGCTGAGCCGATCCACCGGAAGCGGGGAGGGCAGACCCTCCCCGCGGGAGCCACGCGATATGAGTCATTCTTCCACCCTGAGCGACGCTGCGGCTGGCAAGCGCGGCTGGACCACCCTGCTGGGCTGGGCCATCACCCTGGGGGTGCTCTCCTGGGCCTGGCAGGGCGCCGAGATGCAGCCCTCCCTGCTGGTCACCAACGCCGACAACATGGGCGAGCTGCTTGGCGATTTCTTCCCGCCGCAGTTCGGCAACCTCGGCCACTACGTCGACCAGATGATGGTGACCATCCAGATCGCCATCTGGGGCACCCTGCTGGCGGTGCTGGTGGCCATCCCGGCCAGCCTGCTGTCGTCGGAGAACCTCACCCCCTGGTGGGTCCACCAGCCCGTGCGCCGGCTGATGGACGCCTGCCGCGCCATCAACGAGCTGGTCTTCGCCATGCTCTTCGTGGTGGCGGTCGGCCTCGGCCCCTTCGCCGGCACCCTGGCGCTGTTCATCCACACCACCGGCGTGCTCGCCAAGCTCTTCTCCGAGGCCGTGGAGGCCAGCGAGGCCGGCCCCATGGAGGGCATCCGCGTCACCGGGGCGGGGCGCATCGAGGAGATCGTCTTCGGGCTGATCCCCCAGGTGCTGCCGCTGTGGATCTCGGTGAGCCTCTACCGCTTCGAGTCCAACATCCGCTCGGCCACCGTGCTCGGCATGGTCGGCGGCGGCGGCATCGGCGTGGCGCTGTGGGAGACCATGCGCGGTTTCCAGTACGCCGAGACGGCCACCATCATGCTGGTGATCATCGTCGCCGTGACGCTGCTCGACATGGCCTCCCAGTTCGTACGCAAGCGCTTCATCTGAAGCGCTTTTTTCCAGGAGTCGACATGTCTAGACAAGTCGTCCGTGAGCCTCGCTACCGCACCCTGGCCGAGACCCTGGCCCGGGAGGTGCGCGCCGACTACGCCCCCGGCGAGCTGCTGCCCGGCGAGGCGCAGCTGGCCCGGCGCTTCGGCGTCAATCGCCACACCGTGCGCCGGGCCCTGGACGAGCTGGTCGCCGCCGGCATGGTCACCCGCCACCAGGGGCGCGGCACCCAGGTGGTCGACCGCCGCCTGGACTACGCCCTCACCGCCGGCAGCAAGGTCACCCACAACCTCGCAGAGCAGGGCCTGGCCAGCGAGACCCGCTGCCTCGCCCAGGGCCTGCGCGAGGCGCCCGAGGCGATCGCCCGGCGCTTCGCCCGGGCCCCCGGCGAGCCCCTGCTCTGCGTGGAGACGCTGCGCCACGTCGACGGCGCCCCGCTGCTGCGGATTCGCCACTGGTTCGACCCGGCGCGGGTGCCGGGCTTCAGCGAGCGCTACCGCGGCGGCTCCACCCGGGCGCTGCTCGCCCAGCACTACGGCCTGCACCTGAGCCGCCGCCGGGTGCGCATCGAGGCGCTCGCCGCCGACCCCGACGACAGCCGGCTGCTGCAGTGTGCCCATCGCGCGCCGCTGCTGGCGCTGACCAGCGACAACGTCGATGCCCAGGGCGCCCTGGTGGAGGTCTCCGAGGGCCGCGCCCGGGCCGACCGCCTGGCCTACCACATCGACTTCGACGCTCCCCCTTCTTCGATGACCCCCGACGAGGTTTTTCCATGAAGCAGACGCCCTCCCGACGGACCCCGGCCGAGCGCCAGCGCGTCATGGCGCTGACGCCCCGCGAGCGCCTCGAGGCGCGCTGGGCCGCGCTGGCCCTCACCGCCGACCACCGCTGCGTGCGCGGCCCCGAAACCGGCATGGCCATGGTGCGCGGCCGCATGGGCGGCACCGGCAACGCCTTCAATCTCGGCGAGATGACCCTGAGCCGCGCCAGCGTGGCGCTGGATGACGGCGCCCCGGACGGCGGCCCGTTGGGCCACGGCTGGGTAGCCGGCCGCGACCACCGCCACGCCGAGCTGATCGCGCTGGTCGACGCCTGCGCCCAGCGCCCCGACTGGGCCGCGCGCATCGACGCCGAGCTGATCGACCCGCTGGCCGCCTCGCTGGCCGAGGGTCGCGAGGCGGCCTCGCGCACGGCGGCGGCGACCCGCGTGGACTTCTTCACCCTGGTAAGAGGCGAATGACGATGCGCTGGAAGGCTTTTCCCGATCCCGTCCACGACGGCCAACGCCAGTTCCGCCGGGTGCTCGCCGCCATGGCCGAGCCCGGCACCCTGCAGATCGCCGAGGCGCCGGCGGTGCCCGATGACGCCGCCATCGGCGCCGCCCTGTGGGGCACCCTGCTGGCGCTGTGCGACCTCGAGACCCGGCTGTGGATCGCCCCGGGCCTCGAGGCCGGCGGGCTCATCGAGGCGCTCGGCTTCCATACCGGCTGTCGGGTCACCGCGGCCCCCGAGGAGGCCGACTTCGCCCTGGTCACCCCGGCGACCCTGAGCGCAGCGGCCCCGGCCTTCGCTGAGGGCAGCGATGCATACCCCGATCGCAGCACCACCCTGCTGGTGGTGCTCGACGCCCTCGCCGAGGAGGGCCCCTGGCGGCTCGCCGGTCCCGGTATCCCCGGCACCCGCACCCTGGAGGTCGGCGCGGCGGCGCCGCTGATGCGGCGCCTGGCCGCCAACCGGGCCCGCTTCCCCCGCGGCCTGGACGCCATTCTCACCTGCGGCGAGCGCCTGGTGGCGATTCCCCGCAGCACCCGACTCGAGGCCCCGGCCCTCGGTCAGCCACAGGAGGACAGCGCATGTATGTCGCAGTGAAGGGCGGCGAGCAGGCCATCGCCAACGCCCACCGCTGGCTGGCGGATCGCCGCCGCGGCGAGCGCGCCCGGCCCGAGCTTTCGGTCGACCAGATCGCCGGCCAGCTCAACCTGGCCGTGGACCGGGTGATGGCAGAGGCCTCGCTCTTTGATCCCGAGCTCGCCGCCCTGGCCCTCAAGCAGGCCAGCGGCGACCTGGTGGAGGCGGTGTTCCTGCTGCGCGCCTACCGCACCACGCTTCCGCGCCTGGCCGAGACCGTGCCCGTCGACACCGACGCCATGCGCGTCGAGCGGCGCATCAGCGCCACCTACAAGGACATCCCTGGCGGCCAGGTGCTCGGCCCGACCTACGACTACACCCATCGGCTGCTGGATTTCATGCAGCTGGCCGAGGGCGAGACCCCCGAGCCCGCCCGAGCCGAGCAGGCCCTGGAGGCCTGCCCGCAGATCCTCGAGCTGCTCGACGACGAGGGGCTGGTCGAGCGCGAGGTGGACGACGGCGCCGCGCCATATGACATCACCCGCGACCCGCCCGACTTCCCGGTGGATCGCGCTACACGCCTGCAGATGCTGGCGCGGGGCGACGAGGGCTATCTCCTGGCGCTGGGCTACTCGACCCAGCGCGGCTATGGCCGCAACCACCCCTTCGCCGGGGAGATCCGCATCGGCGGCGTGGAGGTGGAGATCGTCGTTGAGGAGCGCGACGAGCCGGTCTGCCTGGGCGAGATCACCCTCAGCGAGTGCCAGATGATCAACCAGTTCGGCGGCTCCCGGGAGGCCGCCCCGCAGTTCACCCGCGGCTACGGCCTGGCCTTCGGGCGCAACGAGCGCAAGAGCATGGCCATGGCGCTGGTCGACCGGGCGCTGCGCGCCGAGGAGCTCGGCGAGCCGGTGGAAAGCCCCGCCCAGCAGGCCGAGTTCGTGCTGGCCCACGCCGACAGCGTCGAGGCCTCGGGCTTCGTCTCCCACCTCAAGCTGCCGCACTACGTCGACTTCCAGTCCGAGCTGGAGCTGCTGCGCCGGCTGCGCCGCGCCCACGCCGAGCGGACAGCGACCGACGACAGCGAAGCCCGCGCCGCGACGCCAGCAGAGGAGCAGCAGGCATGAACGGTTATAACTTCGCCTACCTGGACGAGCAGACCAAGCGCATGATCCGCCGCGGCCTGCTCAAGGCCGTGGCGATCCCCGGCTACCAGGTCCCCTTCGGCGGCCGCGAGATGCCGATGCCCTACGGCTGGGGCACCGGCGGCATGCAGCTCACCGCCAGCATCCTCGGCGAGGACGACACTCTCAAGGTGATCGACCAGGGCGCCGACGACACCACCAACGCGGTGAGCATCCGCGCCTTCTTCGAGCGGGTGGCCGGGGTCGAGACCACCACCGCCACCGCCGCGGCGGACGTCATCCAGACCCGCCACCGCATCCCCGAGACGCCGCTCGCCGCCGGGCAGATCCTGGTCTTCCAGGTGCCGATCCCCGAGCCGCTGCGCTTCATCGAGCCGAGCGAGGAGGAGACGCGGATGATGCACGCCCTGGAGGAGTATGGGGTCATGCACGTCAAGCTCTACGAGGACATCGCCCGCCACGGCCATATCGCCACCACCTACGCCTACCCGGTGAAGGTCGACGGCCGCTACGTGACCGATCCCTCGCCGATCCCCAAGTTCGACAACCCTAAGCTGCATATGAGCGAGGCGCTGATGCTGTTCGGCGCCGGGCGCGAGAAGCGCCTCTACGCCATCCCGCCGCACACCCGTGTGGAGAGCCTGGACTTCGAGGACCATCCCTTCGAGATCCAGGCGTGGGACGCCCCCTGCGCGCTGTGCGGCGCCCGGGACAGCTTTCTCGACGAGGTGATCACCGACGACCGCGGCGGGCGCATGTTCGTCTGCTCGGATACCGACTACTGCCAGAACCGTCAGGAGGAGGTGGCATGAAGTGCCCCCAGCTCGATCGTCCCACCCTGCTCGAGGCGCGCGACCTCACCCGCCTCTATGGCCCCGGCAAGGGCTGTGAGGGCATCGACTTCGCGCTGCGCAGCGGCGAGGTGCTGGGCATCGTCGGCGAGTCCGGCTCCGGCAAGTCGACCCTGCTGCGCACCCTGTGCGGCATGGAGGCCCCGGACGCCGGCCGAGTCGTCTACCACTCGCATGAGGGCGAGCTCGACCTCTACGCCATCGGCGAGGCGCGCCGCCGGGCGCTGCTGCGCATGGAGTGGGGCCTAGTCCACCAGAACCCCCGCGACGGCCTGCGCCTGGGCGTCTCCGCCGGCGCCAATATCGGCGAGCGGCTGATGGCCCTGGGCGAGCGCCACTATGGCCAGCTGCGCGCCGCCGGCCAGGACTGGATGGGCCGCGTCGAGCTCGACCCGGGCCGCATCGACGACGCCCCCCAGCACTTCTCCGGCGGTATGCAGCAGCGCCTGCAGATCGCCCGCACCCTGGTCACCCGGCCGCGGCTGGTGTTCATGGACGAGCCCACCGGCGGGCTGGACGTCTCGGTGCAGGCGCGGCTGCTCGACATGCTGCGCACCCTGGTGCGCGAGCTCGGCCTCTCGGTGGTGCTGGTCACCCACGACCTGGCCGTCGCCCGGCTGCTCGCCGACCGGCTGATGGTGATGCGCCGCGGCCGGGTGGTGGAAGCCGGCCTGACCGACCAGATCCTCGACGACCCGCAGCACGCCTACACGCAGCTGCTGGTGTCGTCGGTATTGACGCCCTGAGGAGCCCGAGATGACCGCGATGACCCAACCCTTCCTGAGCGTCGAATCCCTCGACAAGACCTTCGTGCTGCACGGCCAGGACGGCCTGCGCCTGGAGGTGATGCGCGACCTCTCGCTGACCCTGTCGCCGGGCGAGTGCCTGGTGCTGGCCGGGCGCAGCGGCATCGGCAAGAGCACCCTGCTGAAGATGCTGCACGGCAGCTACCGCGTCTCTGGAGGTCGCCTGCGCCTGCAGTTCGATGATGGAGAGCTTGCCCTCGAGGCGCTGCCGGCCCACGCCTGGCACCCGCTGCGTCGCGACGTGATCGGCTACGTCAGCCAGTTCCTGCGGGTGGTGCCCCGGGTGCCCGCCGTGGAGGTGGTGATGGAGCCGCTGCTGGCCCGCGGCGGCGATGCCACCGAGGCCCGCGCGAAGGCCGAGGCGCTGCTGGCGCGCCTCAACCTGCCCGAGCGGCTCTGGTCGCTGCCCCCCGGCACCTTCTCCGGTGGCGAACAGCAGCGCGTGAACATCGCCCGGGGCTTCATCGGCGAGCACCCGCTGCTGCTGCTCGACGAGCCCACCGCCTCGCTCGACGCCGCCAACCGCGACGTGGTGGTGGCGATGATCCAGGAGGCCAAGGCCCGCGGCACCGCCATGCTCGGCATCTTCCACGATGACGACGTGCGCGAGCGGGTCGCCGACCGCCTGCTGCCGCTGGACCGCCACATGTCGGCGCGCACCCGGGCCGCCGAGACCGATCCCCAGGAGACGCCGTGATGAGTGCCAACGAACAGATCCTGACCAACGCCCGCCTGGTGCTCGAAGACGAGGTGGTCACCGGCAGCCTGGTGATGCGCAACGACCTGATCGCCGGCCTCGACGCGGCGCCGAGCCGCGCGCCCGGGGCGATCGACTGCGACGGCGACTATCTACTGCCGGGGCTCGTCGAGCTGCACACCGACAACATGGAGAAGTACTTCCAGCCGCGCCCCAAGGTGGCCTGGCCGAGCCGCCAGGCGGCGCTCGCCCACGACGCCCAGATGGCCGCCAGCGGCATCACCACGGTGTTCGATGCGGTCTCGATCGGCGACGTCGACGAGCAGAGCATGCGCCACGGCGCCCTGCACGAGATGGTCGGGGCACTCTCCGGCATCGTCGATGACGGCCTGGCGCGGGTCGATCATCGCCTGCACCTGCGCTGCGAGGTCTGTCACCCCGAGACCCTGGCGCGCTTCGATGAGCTCGCCGACGCGCCGCTGCTGGGGCTGGTCTCGCTGATGGACCACGCGCCGGGCCAGCGCCAGTTCGTCAGCCTCGACGCCTATCGCACCTACTACCAGGGCAAGCACGGCCTCGATGATCGGGCGCTGGAGGCCTTTATCGCCAACCAGCTTTCCAACAGCGAAAGCTACAGCGCCGAGCACCGCCGCCTGATCGCCGAGCGCTGCCGCACCCGCGGCCTGGCGCTGGCGAGCCACGACGACGCCACCATCGCCCACGTGGCGGAGAGCCTCGAATACGGCACCCGGGTGGCCGAGTTCCCGACCACCCGCGAGGCCGCCGAGGCCTCCCACCGCCACGCCATGGCGGTGATGATGGGCGCGCCCAACGTGGTGCGCGGCGGCTCCCACTCCGGCAATATCGCCGCGGCCGAGCTGGTGCGCCTGGGCGTGCTCGACATCCTCTCCTCGGACTATTATCCGGCGGCGCTGCTCGACGCGGTGTTCCGGGTCGCCGAGATGGACGGCGGCTATTCACTGCCCCGCGCCGTGGCCACGGCCACCCGCAATCCCGCCGCCGCGGTGGGCCTGGAGGACCGCGGCCGGCTGGCCCAGGGGCTGCGCGCCGATCTTTTACGCACGCGGCTGGTGGATGGCCACCCCCTGGTGCAGCGGGTGTGGAGCGCTGGCAGGCAGGTGCACTGATGGGCCGCCTGGTCTACCTGATGGGGGCCAGCGGCGTCGGCAAGGACTCCCTGCTCGACGCCGCCCGGGCCCGCCATCCCGACTGGCTGGTGGCGCACCGCTACGTGACCCGCGACAGCGGCGGCAGCGAGAACGGCGTGGCGCTGACCCCCGACGAGTTCGCCTCGCGGCGGCGCCTGGGACTGTTCTGCCTGACCTGGCAGGCCCACGGGCTCGACTACGGCCTCGGCCTCGAGCTCGAGGCCTGGCTGGCCCGGGGCCAGACGGTGCTGGTCAACGGCAGCCGTCGGGCCCTGCCCTCCGCTCGGGCGCGCTTCGGCGCGGCGCTTTACCCGATGCTGGTTACCGCCCCCGAGGCGGTGATCGCCGAGCGGCTGCGCCGGCGTGGGCGCGAGGACGAGGCGCAGATCGAGGCTCGACTGGCGCGCCATCGCGAACTCGCCGCCGCACTGCCCGAGGTGGCCCGGGTCGACAACGGCGGCGCCCTGGCCGAGACCCTGGCGGCGCTGCGCACGCGGCTGAGCGAGGAGTGCCGGGCATGAAGTTCCGCTTCGTCGGCACCGGCGACAGCGCCCAGGTGCCGCGTTTCGGCTGCGACTGCCCGGCCTGCGCCCGGGCCCGGGTGCTGACCAGCCACCGGCGCGGCGCCTGCTGCGCCGAGGTGCGCCTCGACGGCCGGCGCATCCTGCTCGACGCCGGGCGCACCGACCTGGCCGACAGTTGCGAGGCCGAGCGGCCCGCGGCGATCCTGGTCACCCACTACCATGCCGACCACGTGCAGGGGCTCTTCCACCTGCGCTGGGGCACCGGCGAGCCGATCCCGGTCTACGGTCCCAAGGATGCCCACGGCTGCGCGGACCTCTACCGCAACCCCGGCGTGCTCGACTTCCGGCCCGGGCTCAAGCCGTTCCGGCCGCTCGCGCTCGAGGGCCTGACGGTCACGCCGGTGCCGCTCAACCACAGCAAGCCGACCCTGGGCTACTGCCTGGACGACGGCGACCGGCGGCTCGCCTACCTCACCGACACCCTGGGGCTGCCCGTCGAGACCGAGCGCTTCCTGCGCGACTGGCGGCCCGACGTGGTGATGCTCGACGCCACCCATCCCGCGTCCCACCAGGCGCCGCGCAACCACAATAACCTGCCCCTGGCGCTGCAGATCCTCGAGCGGCTCGCGGCGCCCTGCGCCTACCTGACCCATATCGGCCACGACCTGGATGCCGAACGGCTGGAGGCGACCACGCCGCTGCCCCCCGGCGTCCACTTCGCCCACGACGGCCTGGCGCTCTAGGTCGGGCGAGGGAGGCGAGATGCCGGTTCGTCCTCAACGCCAACTGCCGAACCGGGAGGCCCGGTTCGGCTGTGGAGAGGCGGGGGCGCCTGCTGCCGGTCAGGGCATCAGGAGGGGAAGGAGAACTGCGCCCCCTCGCGGATCCCGGCCGACGGCCAGCGCTGGGTGACGGTCTTGCGCTTGGTGTAGAAGCGCACGGCGTCCGGGCCGTAGGCGGCGAGGTCGCCGAACAGCGAGCGCTTCCAGCCGCCGAAGCTGTGGTAGGAGACCGGCACCGGCAGCGGCACGTTGATCCCCACCATGCCCACCTGGATGCGGTCGCTGAAGTAGCGGGCCGCCTCGCCGTCGCGGGTGTAGATGCAGGTGCCGTTGCCGTACTCGTGCTCGTCGATCAGCCGCATGGCCTCTTCCATGGTCTCGACCCGCACCACCAGCAGCACCGGGCCGAAGATCTCCTCGAGGTAGCAGGTCATGTCCGGAGTCACGCGGTCGATCAGGGTGCCGCCGACGTAGAAGCCCTGCTCGTGGCCCGGCACCTGCACGCCGCGACCGTCGACCACGATCTCGGCGCCCTGGGCCTCGGCGCTGTCGATGTAGCCGCACACCTTCTCCTGGTGGGCCTTGGTGATCACCGGGCCGAAGTCGTTCTCGACGTCATGGAAGGGGCCGACCTTCAGGGTCTTCATCTGTTCCTGCATCTTGGTGATCAGGGTGTCGGCGGCAGCGTCGCCCACCGCCACCGCCACGGAGAGTGCCATGCAGCGCTCGCCGGAGGAGCCGAAGGCCGCCCCGGTCAGCGAGCTGACCACGTTGTCCATGTCGGCATCGGGCATCACGATGGCGTGGTTCTTGGCGCCGCCCAGCGCCTGGCAGCGCTTGCCGTTGGCGCTGGCGCGGCTGTAGATGGTTTCGGCGATCGGCGTGGAGCCGACGAAGCTGACGGCCTTCACGCGCTCGTCGTCGAGCAGGGTATCGACGGCCTCCTTGTCGCCGTTGACCACGTTTAGCACCCCGGCGGGCAGGCCGGCCTCCAGCGCCAGCTCGGCGATGAAGAGCGAGGAGGTGGGGTCGCGCTCGGAGGGTTTCAGCACGAAGGTGTTGCCGCAGGCGATGGCCATGGGATACATCCACAGCGGCACCATGGCCGGGAAGTTGAACGGCGTGATGCCGGCGACCACGCCGAGCGGCTGGAACTCGCTCCAGGAGTCGATGCCGGGGCCGGTGTTCCGGCTGTGCTCGCCCTTGAGCAGCTCCGGGGCGCCACAGGCGTACTCGACGTTCTCGATGCCGCGCGCGAGTTCGCCCTGGGCGTCGTGGACGATCTTGCCGTGCTCCTGGCCGATCAGCCGGCAGATCTCATCGGCATGCTGCTCCAGCAGCGTCTTGAAGCGGTACATGACGCGAGCCCGCTTGGCGGGCGGCGTGTCACGCCAGGCCGGGAAGGCGGCCTGGGCGGCGGCGATCGCCGCCTCGACGGTGGCCTGGCTGGCCAGGCCGACCTGGCTTCCGACCTCGCCGGTGGAGGGGTTGAAGATGTCCTGGGTGCGCCCGTCGGCGTCGACGCGGGTACCGTTGATCAGGTGGCCAAGGGTGGTCATGTTGGTTCTCTCCAGAGATAGATATCGGGTGTTGATGCGGTGAGCCTGCGATAACGAGCATCGGGAACAAGACAGAGCGAGGGTCTTTTGCCAGGGATGGCAAAAGTAGCGCCCAGGGAAGGGTTCACAGCGCCCTCGCGGCGTCTTGTTGCCGAGTGCGCCCACTCCGCTTCGACGAGGGGCGCAGACAAGGCGTCAGTCCAGCTCGCCGAGGGCGTCGCCCAAAGCGTTGATCAGTCGGTCGATCTCCTCGTGCTCGACGATGAAGGGCAGGCCGAGCTGGATGGTGTCGCCGCCGTAGCGTACGTAGAAGCCCTTCTCCCAGCACTTCATGGCGATCTCGAAGGGGCGACGGGCCGGCTCGCCGGGGTAGGGCTCGATCTGCAGGGCGCCGGCCAGCCCGTAGTTGCGGATGTCGCTGACATAGCGGCTGCCCCTGAGAGAATGCAGGGCATCCTCGAAGATCGGCGCCATCTCCTGGACGCGCTCGATCAGGCGCTCATTCTCGAGCACGTCCAGGGCGGCCAGGGCCGCGGCACAGGCCACCGGGTGCCCCGAGTAGGTGTAGCCGTGGGGCAGCTCCATCATGTAGTCGGGGCCGCCCTGCTCCATGAAGGTGTGGTAGATCTCGCCCTGCACGATGACCCCGCCCATGGGTACCGCCCCGTTGGTCAGCTGCTTGGCGACGTTCATGATGTCCGGGACCACGCCGAACTCCTCGGCGCCGGTCATCGATCCCATGCGCCCGAAGCCGGTGATCACCTCGTCGAAGATCAGCAGGATGTCGTTGGCATCGCAGATCTCGCGCAGCCGCTTGAGATAGCCCACCGGCGGCGGAATCACCCCGGCGGAGCCGGCCATGGGCTCGACGATCACCGCGGCGATGTTGGAGGCGTCGTGCAGGGCGATCAGCTCGAGCAGCTCGTCGGCCCGCTCGGCGCCGCGCTCGGGCATGCCGCGGGTGAAGGCGTTCTCCTTGAGCAGGGTATGGGGCAGGTGGTCGGCATCGATGCCCTGGCCGAACATCATGCGGTTGGCGCCGATGCCGCCCAGGCTGATGCCGCCGAAGTTGACGCCGTGATAGCCCTTGGCGCGGCCGATCAGCTTGGTCTTGGTGGGCTTGCCCTTCTTGCGCCAGTAGGCACGGGCGATCTTAAGCGAGGTATCGGCGCTCTCGGAACCGGAGCCGGTGAAGAACACGTAGTCGAGGCCCTTTGGGGTCAGCTCGCGAATGCGGTGGGCCAGTTCGAAGGCCTTGGGGTGGCCGTACTGGAAGGCCGGGGCGTAGTCCAGCTGGCGCAGCTGTCGGGAGACCGCCTCGGCGATCTCCGGACGGCAGTGGCCGGCACCGCAGGTCCACAGGCCGGAGAGGCCGTCGTAGATCCGGCGACCGTCGGCGTCGGTGTAGTAGCTGCCCTCGGCGCCGACGATGATCCGCGGATCGCGCTTGAACTGGCGGTTGCCGGAGTAGGGCATCCAGTAGGCATCCAGCTGCGCATCGGTCAGGCCCGCGGTCTGCCGGGAAGAATGATCTGACATGGCACACCCCTTTGTGGTCGTTGTCTTTTTGGTGGCGGTATAGGGGCAGCTTGGGTCAGGATCGCGATCAGTTAAAGCCATACATGTTGAATTTCATGTAATCATTTCCTTAACTTTTCGGTTCGTCCGGCATAGCCTGTGAAAGGCATATCACCGCGAGGGGGAGAGGCAATGGCACGTCGCAAGGAGGCCCTGTCGGGACAGCTCAGCGATGCGGACCTGCGGCTGCTGCGCATCTATCGCAAGGTCGTGGAGTGCGGCGGCTTCTCCGCCGCCGAGGTGGAGCTCAACATCAGCCGCGCCGCCATCAGCATGGCGATGAACGACCTGGAGACGCGCCTGGCCTTGAGGCTCTGCCAGCGGGGGCGCAGCGGCTTCGCCCTGACCGACGAGGGCGCCGAGGTCTATGAGGCCGCACTGCAGCTGCAGGCGGCCACGGAGGGATTTCGCACCCGCGTCAACGGCCTCCACGCCTGGCTCAAGGGCGAGCTGAACATCGGCATCACCGACAACCTGGTGACCATGCCACAGATGCACATCACTGATGCCTTGAGCGCCCTGAAGGCGCGTGGTCCCGAAGTGCGCATCAATATCCGCATGATCCCGCCCCATGACATCGAGCTCGGCGTGCTGGACGGGCGCCTGCACACCGGCGTGGTGCCGGCGATCAAGACTCTGCCCGGGCTGCACTACCTCTCGCTCTACGAGGAGACGTCGCAGCTCTACTGCGCTCGCGGTCATCCACTGTTCGACGCCGAGACCGTGACGGAGGAGCAGCTGGCGAGCAGCGATGCGGTGACGCCGGCCTATGCCCAGAGTCCGGAGATCAAGGCCCAGCACGAATCGCTCACGGCCACCGCCTCGGCCACGGATCGGGAGGGCATCGCCTTCCTGATCCTCTCCGGCCGCTACATAGGCTACCTGCCGACGCACGTCGCCGAGCGCTGGGTGCGCGACGGCAGGATGCGTGCCCTGAGGCCGCACACCTGCCGCTACGTGACCCATTACAGCGCCATCACCCGCAAGGGCGCGCCGCCCAACCGGGTGCTGGAGGGCTATCTCGAGGAGTTGGGGAGGAGGGTGGAGGGCTGACGACGTGGCCGCCCTCCGTGGGGTGATGGGGTGCTGGTGGGGCTCAGGAAGCGTCGGCGTCCACGGCGGCGTAGGCCACCATCTCGACGAGCATCTCTTCCCGGGCGAAGCCGGAGACGATGATGGCGGCGCGGTTGGGGTAGGGCTCGCGCACGTATTCGGCGTAGACCTTGTTGACCGTGGCCAGGTCCTCGCGGGCGGTGACGTAGATCAGTACCTGGGTCAGCGCCTCCACGCCGGCGCCGGCCTTCTCCAGGGTGTGGGCGAGGTTGTCCAGGGTCTGGCGGGTCTGGGCCTCGATGCCGCCCTGGACCACCTGGCCGTCGGCGCCGATGGGGATCTGGGCGGTGAACAGGATGCCGTTACCGACGACGGCCCATTCCAGGGGCGCCTTGGAGGCGAAGAGGTCGGTGCGTACGGGGTGAATCATGTCGTTGGTCTCGTCTCTGTCTCAGGGTCAGTCGTTATCGTTGGTGCCAGCGCCGGCCCCTTCCCGGGAGGCCTCGGTGGCCTCCACCAGCATGCGGGTGGCGAGGTGCTTGAGTCGCTCCCAGACGGCCTCGTCGACCTCGATGCCCTCGGCCAGGGACTGGTTGCGGCAGGCCAGCAGGTCTGATTCGTTGTGGCGTGCCAAAACGTCGTAGCGATAGTCCGAGCGCATCGCCGGCAGCAGGTCGACGTGGTTGGCCATCACCAGGGTGATGCCGTCGTTGGGCTCGTGCTCCTCGGGGACTTCCTTGACCGCGTAGACGCGGATCTCGGGGACCGAGCTGTTGGCCTGGAAGCCGACGACCTGCTCGGTCGGCGGATGCTCGGCGTTACGCCAGAAGGCGGTGACGTTCATGCCGCGCCCGGCCAGTCGCGCCAGGTAGCCCATGATCAGCTGGCGATTGTGACAGTGGCGGATCTTGATCACCGAGAGGCCGCGCGCGCGGGCCTTGGCGAAGCCGAGCTCCAGCGCCAGGGTGGAGCTTCGCAGCACGCTCTGGCCATGGCCGTCGACCACCGCCAGGTCGCCGTCCTGGTAGAGCACGCTGGGCAGCTCGTCGGGGTCGTCCGTGAGCAGGAAGTCCAGGCCGCGGTTCAGGGCGGCCAGGCCGCCCAGTCCGAAGCACTGCATCCAGGCGACCATGTCGGCGGCGTCGGCCGCGTCGCCTTCCTCGAAGCCCATGCCGATGAACGCCTTGCGGCACAGGCCCTGCAGCTCGTTGTAGGACGCCTTCATGATGTTTCTCCTACCTCTTGTCGTTGTGCGTGCATGATCCCCTCAGGCTCCAGCGGGAAGCTCCAGTCATCGACCTCGGCCAGATCCCGGGGCTCGGCGTTGAGCTCCTCGACCAGCGGCGCGCCCTGGAAGAGGGTGATGCGCACCCAACGGTCGGACTTGGGGTCGAAGCGCCCGGCGCCGAAGAACGCCAGCTTGGTGCGCAGCAGGTGCATGGGTTTCATGTCGCGATGCCAGAGGTTGGCGCGGATCTCGCCGTAGGGCGTCTCGGCCATGGTCTGGATCCGCCGCACGATATCCTTGTGGCGCGGATGGGCGATCAGGAACTCCACCACCAGGGCGCGGGGGTTGGCCTCGAGGAACTCGGAGAGCACCCCGTGGGTGTGATGGACCCGCGGCGCGATGGCCAGCGACAGCTCCTTTTCGGCCCCCGGCTCCTGGCCGCGCACGCCGAGCCGCGGCTCCTCCTTCTCGGCGGAGCGGTACCAGAACCAGTAGCGCGCCTCGGGTTGCTCGAAGTCCTCGGCCAGGGCCCAGTCGTAGTGGGTCTCGATCAGCTGCTTGAGGCGCACCAGCGGCATGTCCGGCGTCATCTCGAGGCGCTCCTCGATGCCCATCTGGTCCTCCAGCGGATCGACCTGCTCGGGGTAGAGCTCGATCAGCAGGGTGTTGACCAGCTCCTGGGCCTCCAGCGGCAGAGTGCGCGCGCTCCAGGCCGCCAGCTGCGGCCAGAGGGTCTCCTCCAGCGGCACCTCCTCGAGCCAGGCGATCACCTCCGGCAGCGCCGCGACGACGGCGGCATTGCGCTCGCCCTGCTCGGCGTCCTCGGTGACCGTCTGGTCGAGGTGGCGCATGGCGCGGTGGGTCAGCGCGATCAGCCGCTGGCGACGCTCCTCGTCGGGCGTCTGGCCGAGCGCCAGGGCCAGCGCGGTCTCCCGGCAGGTCACCCACTGCTGGATCAGCTGGGGGTGGTTGATCAGGAAGGGCGCCATGCCGAGCCCGGTGGAGTTGCCGATGCCCAAGTAGCGGCGCAGCTCGGTGGCCATGGGCACCGCCTGCTCGGGCGCCTGGCAGCGGGCGATGTGCTCCACCTGTTCGATGGAGAAGTGGCGCAGCAGGTAGACCGCCAGCATCTGGGCCGAGAAGGGGCGGTGGAAGTCGGGGTTGTCCTGCAGGCGCACGAAGTCGGCGATGCCGAACTTGCCGTTGCCGTAGACCGCCGTGGTCCGGTAGAGGTAGCCGACCCGGGTCAGCCAGGCGGGATCGGGCTGCTGACCGGCGGACAGCGACTCCACGAAGTGGGCGAAATTGCGCAGGCTGCGATTGGCGCGAGAGAGCACCAGCAGCCGCGGGTGCTGGCGGCCGGCCTCCTGCAACGGCACGTTGGCGGCCATCTGCTCGAGCAGGGCGTCGTCGACGTCGCCCTCGACCACGCCGAAGGTCACGTCCCAGGCCTGGGCGATCACCCGGTCGGAGCGCTGATCGTCGGCCAGCTGCTGGGAGAAGATCACCCCGTGATAGCGGCCCTGGGGCGTCTGCAGGCGATAGATGGCGACGCCGTGCCCCCGCTCATCCAGGTCGAAGCGAGCGGTGCTGATCTGCCAGCGCTGGCGCGCCATCTGGCGGACCAGGCTGCGCACGAAGCTCAGGCGGCTGGCCGGCAGGCTGCCCAGCCGCTCGAGGTCCATGACTTCGCCGGCGTTGCGCAGCGGCACCGTGCCGGCGATCGGGTAGCGGTACTCAAGCATCGTGGGACTCCACTGGGCGGCGGGCGAGCAGGCCCTGCTCGCGGGCCATGGCATAGGCGGCCTGGGGGCCGGTCCACAGCGAGGGCAGCAGCACCAGCGAGACCGGAATGGCGGTGATCACGATGAACTGCTGCAGCACGCTGATCTGGCCGGCGCCCATGTAGAGCAGGATGCCCGCCATGATGGCCATGGCGATGCCCCAGAAGGCGCGAATCAGCGAGCTGGGGCGATCGTGGCCGGAGCCCACCACGGCGATGGCGTAGCTCATCGAGTCGCCGGTGGTGGCGACGAAGATGGTGGTCAGCATCAGGATGGCCACGGCCATCAGGGTGCCACCGGGCAGCGCCTGCGCCACGGTGAGGGTGGCCACGTCGAACTGGAAGTTGTTGAGCGCCTCGGTGAGGTCGATCACCCCGGTCAGCTGGTAGTGGATCCCCGAGCCGCCGAGCAGCGTGAACCAGATGGTGGTGGCGATCGGCGCCAGCACGGCCACGGCCAGGATCATCTGGCGGATGGAGCGCCCGCGCGATATGCGCGCCACGAAGATCGCCATCAGCGGCCCATAGCCGATGAACCAGGCGAAGAAGAACACCGTCCACCACTGCATCCACCAGTCTGGCGCCGTCTCGGCGGTCATGGTGGCCATCGAGAAGAACGAGGTCAGGTAGGTGCCGAAGCCCTGGGTGAAGGCGTTGGTCAAGAACAGCGTCGGACCGAAGACGAAGATCGCCGCGGCGATGACCAGCGCCAGAAAGACGTTGAACCGGCTGAGGATCTGGATGCCCTTGTGGATGCCGGTCACCGCCGAGGTGACGTAGACCACGGCCAGCGCCACCAGGATGGCGAGCTGGGTGCCGTAGCCCTCGGAGACCCCGAACAGCTCGTGCAGGCCGAAGCTGACCTGGGTGGCCAGAAAGCCGATGGGGCCGACGGTACCGGCGACCACGGCGATCACGCACAGGGCGTCGATCACGCCGCCGAACCAGCCTTGGATGATTCGCTCGCCGAGGATCGGAGTGAGCAGGGTGCGCGGCTGCAGCGGCTGGCCCTTGTCGTAGTGGGCATGCGCCAGCACCACCGCGGTCAGCGAGCCGAGCACCGCCCAGGCCAGAAAACCCCAGTGCATGAACGACTGCGCCAGGGCGCCGGCCACGGCGTCAACCGTGCCGGCTTCGGTGTCGAAGGCCGGCGGGGTGACCACGAAGTGATAGACCGGCTCGCCCGCGGCGAAGAAGACGCCGCCGCCGGCCAGCAGGGTGCACATGATGATCGACAGCCACTTGAAGGTGCTGATCTCCGGCGTGGCGAGGTTGCCGATCCGGGCGTTGGCGGCGGGGGTGAGGGCCACGCCGATGCCGATGAAGAAGGTCAGCAGCAGCAGCAGCTGGAAATAGGAGCCGAGGGTGGCGGCGGTCCAGGCGAAGCCGGCGCCGATCACCTCGGCCACCCCGTCGATGTCGTACAGCGACAGGGCGATGAACAGCAGGATGAAGCCGACGCTGAGCACCAGGACGACGGGGTCGCCCAGGCGGTGCTCGCGCCGCGTCGGCGCGGCGGACTGAGTGGCGTGATGTTGTGTCATGTCGTTGGCCTTTACATGGGGGCCCCTGAGGGGCCCTTATTATTGTCCCGAAGCGCGCGGCGATGTCAGGCGGCGGCCTCCTCGGCCTGGGCTGGCGTGGCAGCCCGCTCCAGCAGCTCGACCCAGTTCTGGCCCATGATGCGCGCGACCGAGGCCTCGTCGAAGCCGCGCTGGCGCAGCCCCGCGACCAGGTTGGGGAAGTCGCGGCTGTCGCGCAGCCAGGCGAGCGGCCGCGGCCAGCCGGCGTTGCCCTTGCTGCCCTCGCCGTAGTCCATCTCCTTCGACCAGCGACCGTTGCGCATCCACTCCAGCACCGAGGTCGGCTGTTCCTGGCACAGGTCGGTGCCGATGCCGATATGCTCGATGCCCATCAGGTCGGCGGTGCGGGCGATCATGTCGCAGTAGTCCTCGAGGCTGCAGTCCGGCCCGTTCTTCAGGTGGAAGGGGTAGGCGGAGAAGCCCAGCAGGCCGCCGGACTCGGCGATCGCCTCGAGCACCTTGTCCGACTTGTTGCGCTTGGCCGGATGGAAGGAGCTCGGGTTGGCATGCGAGATGATCACCGGCCGCTCGGAGAGCTCGATGGCCTCGAGTGTTGAGCGCTCGGCACTGTGCGACATGTCGATGACCATGCCCACCCGGTTCATCTCGCGGATCACCTGGCGACCGAAGCGGGTGATGCCGCTGTCCTCGGCTTCATAGCAGCCGCAGGCCAGCAGGCTCTGGTTATTGTAGGTCAGCTGCATGATCAGCAGCCCCAGGTCGCGCATCACCGCGACCATGTCGATGTCGTCCTCGATGGGCGAGCAGTTCTGGGCGCCCAGGAAGATCCCCACCTTGCCGGCCTGGCGGGCGCGCTCGATGTCGCCCGCGTGGCGTACCGGCATGATCAGGTCGCCATGGGCCTCGAAGCGGCGGTTCCACTCGCCCAGGCGAGTCAGGGTCTCGCGGATGTTCTCGTGATAGACGAGCGTGGCGTGGACGGCATCGACGCCGCCCTCGCGCATCTGCTCGAAGATCTCCCGCGACCAGTTGGAGTACTGCAGGCCGTCGACGATCAGCATCTCTTTTGACATGACGCTCTCCTCAGGCTTCGGCTCAGCCGGCCTTCACATAGCAGGTCTTGACCACGGTGTAGAACTCGCGGGCGTAGCGGCCCTGCTCGCGGGGACCGAAGCTGGAGTTCTTGCGACCGCCGAAGGGCACGTGATAATCGGTGCCGGCGGTGGCCAGGTTGACCATCACGCAGCCGGTCTCGGCGCGGGCCTTGAAGTCGCTGGCGAGCTTCAGGGAGTCGGTGATGATGCCGGCGGTGAGGCCGAAGTGGGTGTCGTTGAGGGTGGCGATGGCCTCCTCGGCGTCACGCACCTTGATCACGCAGGCGATCGGCCCGAAGACCTCCTCGCGGTTGATGGCCATGTCGTTGGTGGTGTCGACGAACAGCGCCGGGGCCATGTAGAAGCCGTCGGTGGCGCGCTCGAGGCGCTCGCCGCCGAAGGCCAGGGTCGCGCCGTCGGCCTTGCCACGCTCGATCCAGGCCAGGTTGGACTCCAGCTGGCGGGCGTCCACGGCCGGGCCGATGTGCACGCCGTCTTCCAGGGCGTGGCCGACGCGGATGGTCTCGAGCTTGGCGATGAGCTTCTCGACGAAGGCGTCGTGCACGGCCTCGGTGACGATCAGGCGCGAGGAGGCGGTGCACTTCTGGCCGGTGCCGGAGTAGGCGCCGGCGAAGGCGGCCTCCACGGCCAGGTCCAGGTTGGCGTCATCGGCGACGATCAGGGCGTTCTTGGAGCCCATCTCCAGCTGGCACTTGACCAGGTTGCCGGCGGTGGCGGCGGCCACGCGGCGGCCCACGTCCAGCGAGCCGGTGAAGCTCAGGGCGTGGATGTCAGGGCTGGAGATCAGCGCATCGCCGACGCTGGAACCCGGGCCCATCAGCAGGTTGAAGGTGCCGGCGGGCAGCGCCTGGCGGCTGATGATCTCGGTCAGCGCCCAGGCGCTGGCCGGCACCAGGTTGGCCGGCTTGAAGATCACGGCATTGCCGAAGGCCAGCGCCGGGGCGATCTTCCACACCGCGGTGGCCATGGGGAAGTTCCAGGGGCTGATGATGCCCACCACGCCGACCGGCTCGCGGCGCGTGTCGACCTCGACGCCCGGGCGCACGGAATCGACCCGCTCGTCGATCTGGCGCAGCACCTCGGCGGCGTAGTAGTGGAAGAACTGCCCGGAGCGGTAGACTTCGCCCACGCCCTCGGCCAGGGCCTTGCCTTCCTCGCGGGCCAGCAGGCGGCCGAGCTCGTCCTTGCGGGCGATCAACTCGTCGCCGATGGCCATCAGCACGCCGTAACGCTGCTCCAGGCCGCTATGGCGCCACTCGTTCACGCCGCGCTGCGCCGCGGCGATGGCCACGCCGACCTGGTCGACGCCGGCCTGGGCGTAGTGGCCGATCACGTCGCTGGTGTCGGACGGATTGAGGTTGGCGATGCTGTCCTGGCCGTCGACCCAGCTGCCATCGATGTAGAGGGAATGAACGTGTGACATGGAGACCTCCTTAGTGACGTTGCCGTCATCCTAGGCGAGGGCCCAAGATAAGCATAATCAATAAAAAAGATCCGATGATCAGTCTTTCTTACCACAAGGCCGGGAGGTGGCCATGCTGCCGGAGCTCAAGATTCAACCGCTGCGCTATGTGCTGGCCATCGTCGATGAGGGCGGCTTCCACGCCGCGGCGCGCCAGCTGCACCGCACCCAGCCGGCCGTGTCCATGGCGGTGCGCGAGCTGGAGCAGCGGCTGGGCGAGCCGCTGTTCGAGAAGGGCGGCAAGGCGGCCCTCACGCCCTTCGGTCGCTACTGCCTGCCGCGCTTCCGCGAGCTGATCACCCAGCACGACCGCCTGAGCCGCGAGCTCTGGGCGCAGGTGCAGAAACAGGCGGGGCACGTAGACATGGCCGCGGTGCCCTCGGTGGCCAGCCGGCTGATGCCGCGGCTGCTCAGCGACTTCATCCTGCGCTATCCCGACCTGCGGGTGAGCCTGCAGGACGGCAGCGCGGACTTCGTCAGGCGCCTGGTGGCCGGCGGCGAGGTCGAGCTGGGCTTCACCAGCCTGTGGCGGGAGGATGACGAGCTCTCCTTCACGCCGCTGATGCATGATGACGTCGGCGTGGTGTGCCGGGATGATCATCCCCTGGCCGAGCGGGCCGAGCTCGGCTGGGAGGCGCTGCAGGGCCAGGTGCTGATCCGTAACGGCACCTCGCGGCTGCTGGAGGGCACCGAGGCCGAGCCGCTGCTGGCCGAGAGCGCCTTCGACATCTCCAACATGATCTCGCTGACCGCCATGCTGGTGGCGGGGATCGGCATCACCACCCTGCCGCGGCTGGCCTTCCCCCAGGAGTACGCTCGGCTGCGCTTCATCCCGCTGGTGGACCCGCTGGTGGAGCGCGAGCTGGGCCTGTTGCGCCCCGGACAGCGCAGCCTCTCCCCGGCGGCCCAGGCCATGGAGGCCTTCGTCATCGAGTCGCTTCGCTCGGAGGCCTTCGTCACCCCCTGAGGCCCGGGTCGCCCCGTGAGGCGACGAGCGCGCGCGAGGCAGCGGCTGACGAGTACACCGCGCTCGCTCCACGCGACCCGGCGCCCTCGCCTCGCTTCCGGCCGGCCACCCGGGCGCTTTATATATCGGTATTTGCCGAAATGTGGGTAGCGTCTAGTCTTGAGGGTAAAGGGCCGCCCGCGGCCCGCTTCCCACCCGTACAGGACCGAGACCCGCCATGTATTCGTCAATCCTTGTCCCGCTCGATGGATCCACCCATGCCGAGAAGGCGCTCACCGTGGCGGCCCAGCTGGCCCGCGGCGCGGGGGCGACCCTGCACCTGATGACCGTGGCCGAGTTTCCGCCCGACAACATTGGCCTGTTCACCGGCGGCACCGCCGAGCCGTTCTCCGAGGAGGATCGCGAGAAGCTGGCCGCCGGCATGAAGGACGAGGCGCAAAAGATCATCGAACAGGCCCGCAGTGCGGTCGACCTCGAGGGCATCGAGGTCGAGGAGGTGGTGCACCAGGGCCGTCCGGCCCAGCTCATCAACGAGGCGGCCGAGACCCTCGGCGTCGATGCCATCATCATGGGCAGCCGCGGGGTCAGCGACATGCGCGGCTTGGTCTTCGGCAGCGTCTCCCACAAGGTCAGCCATACTGCCGGCTGCACCGTGGTCACCGTGACCTGACGGGGCCGGCCGATCAGGGGGTGTTGATAACGGCCTGTTGATAAGAGCCCTCTTCCAGCGTCTTCCTCCGGGGCCTGCCTCATCTGCGGCCCCCACCCTCCGGCAGTGCACTTCCGCACTGCCGACCCACCTCTCAAGGAGTCACCGCGTTGGCCGGCAGCAGCCTACTGACCCTGATCGACGACATCGCTACGCTCCTCGATGACGTCTCGCTGATGACCAAGGTGGCGGCCAAGAAGACCGCCGGCGTGCTGGGCGACGACCTGGCGCTCAACGCCCAGCAGCTCACCGGCATCCAGGCCGACCGGGAGCTGCCGGTGGTCTGGGCGGTGGCGCGGGGTTCGCTCATCAACAAGCTGATCCTGATCCCGGCGGCGCTCGCGATCAGCGCCTTGATCCCCTGGGCGGTCACCCTGCTGCTGATGCTCGGTGGCGCCTACCTCTGCTTTGAAGGCGTCGAGAAGCTGGCGCACAAGTTCCTGCAGGGCGAAAAGGCGCAGGAGGAGCACCGCCGTCGCCTCACGGCCGTGGCCGACGAAACGGTCGACATGCGCGCCTTCGAGGCGCAAAGGATCAAGGGCGCGGTGCGCACCGACTTCATCCTTTCCGCCGAGATCATCGTGATCACCCTGGGAACGGTGGCCGGCGCGACCCTGGGCATGCAGGTCGCGGTGCTGGTCGGGATCGGCCTCGCGATCACCGTCGGCGTCTACGGGCTGGTCGCGGGGATCGTCAAGATCGACGACCTGGGCCTCTACCTGAGCCGTCGCGAGGGGCTGTCGGCGTCGATAGGGCGAGGCCTGCTGGCCGGGGCGCCCTACCTGATGAAGGGCCTGTCGGTGGTCGGCACCGTGGCGATGTTCCTGGTTGGCGGCGGCATCCTCACCCACGGCATTCCCGCGGTCCATCACCTGGTGCAGGGCGTGGCCGAGGCTCGACTCGACGTCCCGGGGCTCGATGCCGTGGTCCATGGCCTGGGGCCGTCGCTGCTCAACATGCTCTTCGGCCTGCTGGTCGGCGCGCTGCTGCTGGGCGCGGTGAGTCTGGGGCAGCGGCTATGGGCGAGCAGGGCAGGGTGAGGGCGTGCGGGAGTCAGGCCTCTCGGCGCGGTCTTTCGGCAAGGTGATGTCAGGTGCGAGGGGCGGCGTCCATCGAGCAGCCCTTGCGTCCGGCGCTGCCTTGCTCCTCCAATAGCCAGTCGCGGAAGGCACGCGGGGCGGGGCGCAGATGGCGGTGCTGCGGGGTCAGCAGCGAGAGTGTGCCGGGGCTCGGCAGCGACAGGGGCAGCGCCTGCACCAGGGTGCCCTGACGCAGGTCGGCCTCGAGCAGCTTGGCCCAGCCGAGCGTCACGCCCTGGCCAGCCAGGGTGGCGTTCATCAGCAGCTGAAAGCTGTTGGCTCGCAGGCGATGGGCCGGAGGGTGCCAGTCTAGTCCCTGGGCGCGATACCAGACCTCCCAGGTCAGCCAATCGTTATAGTGGTCCTCGACCACCAGCAGGGTGTGTCGCGCCAGCAGGTCGTCGGCGTCGTGGATCGCGCCGTGACGCTCCAGGTAGGCGGCGCTGCACACGGCGATTACCTCCTCGCCGCCGAACAGCGGCTCGGCCAGCAGGCCGGGCGGGTCGACCTCGCCCTTCAGGTGGTAGTAGAACGCCAGGTCGAACTCATCGAGATCGAGGCGGTAGGGGTCCTCAACGGTCAGGATGCGGATCTCGATCTCGGGATGGGCGCGCTGGAAGTCGGGTAGACGCCTCGCCAACCAGTGGGAGGCGATGGTTGGGCTCGAGGCCAGAGTCAGCTGTTGATCGTCACCGTGGCGGCGCAGCCGGGCGGTCTCGTCGCCGAGCTCGCGAAGCAGCCGCTGCACTACCCGGAAGTAGTGCGCGCCGGCCGGCGTCGGCCGCAGTCCTTCGGCGGTGCGTTCGAACAGCGGGCGCCCCAGGTCCTTCTCGAGGCGCTTGATCTGGCGGCTGATCGCGCTCTGGGTGAGGCTGAGCTCACCGCCGGCCTGGGTGAAGCTGCCGTGCCTGGCGGCCGCCTCGAAGGCGCGCAGGCACGTCAGGGGCGGCAGGGCATCACGACTCGGCATTGGGCTCTCGCTAAAGGGCAACAGGGCATTGCTGCCGAGAATACCATGCCCGCCCTGTTGCTCCGCCATGCCAACCCTCAGACCGCGCCGCGCGGCACTTCGGCCTTCCAGCGCCGGCGATGCACCTCCTCGCCTTCGTCCCGGGCCACCTGCTCGGCCTCCAGGAAGAAGGTGTCGGCATCCGCGCTCAGCCAGTAGCGGCTGTCTACCTCCACCGCGAACTGGCCCTCGCCCTCGTCGCGGCCGGCGCGATAGTGCCAGACGATCTCGGCGCGGGTGAGGTCCGCATCCTCGGGGTGGGCGGTGTAGGTCTCGCGGCAGCGCTGGTCGACCCACAGGCCGTGGTCGAGCAGGCGCACCGCTCCGAGGTCGTCCTCGACGATGGTGGTGACCGCGCCGCTGGCCACGTCTTCCTGCACCGTGCGCCGCGGTACCGGCTGGCGCAGTGTCTCGAGGCGAGCCTGGGGTGCCGACTCCGGCGGTGCGAAGGGGTTGGCGATCGTTTCACCGTGGAACACCGGCAGATCCAGGCGCTGCGCGCCGGGTATCAGGGTTAGAGCGGTGCGCCGGCGGCTGGGCCACAGCAGCGGGAAGTTGGCCGATGAGACCGAGACTCGCAGCCGGTGACCTACCGGCAGGCGGTAGCCCACCATGTCGAGCTCCAGTTCGACGTCGAGGGGCTCGCCCGGGGTCGGCGGATCGAGCCGGCCAAGGTCCTCGCGCAGCGCCAGGTTGAGCACCCCGTAGGTGATCATTGCCACCCGCCCGTCGGGGCCGATGTCGTTGAGGCGTACGGTGAGTTGGCCGCCGGCCTGGTCGCTTTCGAGCCTCAGGCGGACCCGCGGCTTGCCGAGGATCGATAACGGCTCGGCGACAGGCGCGCCGTCGAAGATCTGGGCGTAGGCGTCGTCGCGGCTCTGCTCAGCCGGCAGGTCGGGACCGAACCAGATGGCGCAGTACTCGCCCTGCTGGCTGCCGGCGGTCAGCGGCGAATCCACCACCCGCGGGCGCTCCAGGGCGGCCTCGCCCTCGACCAGGCCGGCATTGGTCAGCGAGTAGCGGTGCGGCTCGACCTGGCGGCTCGGCCAGCCCTCGGTGCGCACCCAGTCGCCGGGGCGTTCGCGATGCATGGGCTTGGGCGGCAGGCCGTCCTGCAGGTAAAAGGTGCCCGCCGGCTCGTCCATCACTCCGGTCTCCTCGCCCTTGAGCCAGTGGTCCCACCAGCGCAGCGCTTCCTGGAGGAAGCCGATCGCCGGGTCGGGCACGGCGAAATGCGGGTACTTGTGGATCCAGGGGCCGATCAGGGCCTTCTTCGGGCCATGCAGCTGCTCCATCAGCCGCGGGATGCTGTTCTTGTAGGCGTCGCCCCAGCCGCCGACGCAGTAGACGGCGGCCTCGATATCGGCGTAGTTCACCGCCACCGAGCCGTGCCGCCAGTAGGCGTCGCGGGTCTGGTGGCTAAGCCAGGTCTCGGCCATCAGCGGCATGTTGTCCAGGCGGTGCTTCCAGCGCTCCCGCCAGTCGTCGCCGACCAGCGCCGGGTCGGGGACCGCCGCCGAGAAGCTGAGCATGGTCGCCGCCCAGCCGAGGTTCTCGAGCAGCAGGTTGCCGCCCTTGTAGTGGATGTCGTCGGCGTAGCGATCGTCGGTGGAGCACAGGGTGATGATCGCCTTGAGCGGCTCGGGCCGATGCGCGGCGATCTGCAGCGAATTGAAGCCGCCCCAGGAGATGCCCATCATGCCGACCTTGCCGTTGCACCAGGGCTGGCGGGCCAGCCAGTCGATCACCTCGAGGCCGTCGGCCTGCTCCTGGGCCAGGTACTCGTCCAGCATCAGGCCGTCGGACTCGCCGTTGCCGCGGATGTCGACCCGCAGGCAGGCGTAGCCGTGGCCGGCGAAGTAGGGATGGGTCAGCTCGTCGCGCACCACGGTGCCGTCACGCTTGCGGTAGGGCAGGTACTCGAGGATCGCCGGCACCGGCGCCTGCTCGGCGCCTTCTGGAAGCCACAGCCGGGCCGCCAGGCGGGTGCCATCGGCGAGCGGAATCTCGAGGTGCGGGATCTCGCGCACCGCGTGGGGAAAGTCGTGCTTCACGTGCATGGTCAATGAGCGTCCTGTGCGGAGAGTGAGGGTGTGACAGTGGTGGTTGGCTGTGGCGCGGTCTGGGGCGCGTTCAGGGACTCCGGCGCCTTGAGCCAGACCCACAGCGAACCGCTGGCCAGCAGGATGATCAGCATCGCCGGCAGGCCGCCGAGATTGGAGAGCATCTTGACTCCGTCGATGCCGACGAAGCTGACCATCACCCAGGAGACGATGCCGACGATCACGCCCCACACCACCTTCATGCGCAGGCCGGCGTTGAGGTCGGAGTCGGCGGTCAGTCCGCGAGTGCAGAGGTTGCCGATGGCATCGGTCTGGGAGTCGGCGGCGGTGACGTAGGAGACGTAGGCGATGAACAGCAGCAGAGGAATCCAGATCCCGGCCAGCGGCAGCTCGCGGAACAGGGTGTAGAGCACGTGCTCGACCCCGCGCTCGTCGAGTACCGCGTGCAGGTCGATGCCGGTGCGCAGCTGGAAGTAGAGCGCCGCGCCGGAGAAGATCGTGATCCACACCGCGGCGAACAGCGCCGGATAGAGCAGGTTGACGCGCAGGAACTCGCGCACGGTGTAGCCCAGTGAGATCTTGCCGAGGAACAGCGCCGCGACCGGGGCCCAGGCGAACCAGATCGCCCAGTAGAAGATCGACCACCAGTAGGGCCACTGGTCGTTCCCGGCGGCGCCGGTGAACAGGCTGCGAGTGAAGAAGTTGTCCAGGAAGACGCCGAACGACTCGGTGCCGATCTGCAGCATGAACACCGTGGGGCCGAAGACGAATACGAACAGGCCCAGTGCCAGCAGCAGCCAAGCGTTGAGCGCCGAGAGCCGCGCGATGCCCTTCTTCAGGCCGCTGGCCGCCGAGAGCACGAAGGTCACCACGATCACCGCGATGATCACCCCGAGGCGCAGTGGGCTGGTGTCTCCGTCCAGGTACTGACCGGTCCCGCCGGCCAGGGTCAGCGCGCCCGTCCCCAGGGTCGAGGCCATGCCCGCCACCAGCGAATAGAGCGCCAGGGCATCAATGATCCCTGCATAGCGCAGGATGCGCGGCCCGAATACCGGCTCGAGCATGCTCGAGATCGAGAACTTCAGGCGACGGTTGTAGAAGGCCAGGGCGAAGATCAGCGCCGGCACCGCATAGATGGCGTAGGGAGTGAAGGTCCAGTGCAGGAACATCGTCGACATGGCGAACAGCGCCGCTTCGCTGGACTCGGCCTCGATGCCCAAGGACTCCGGCGGCCCCATCAGGTGATAGAGCGGCTCGGCGGTGGTCCAGAACAGCACCCCCACGGCGAGGGTGGTGCACAGGGTGATCGAGAACCAGCGCAGCTTGGAGAGTAGCGGTACGGCGTGCTCACCGCCGATGCGCAGCCGGCCCAGTGGCGAGACGTAGACCACCACGGCCAGCACCAGCAGGTAGAGGCTGCTCAGGCTGAACAGCCAGGAGAAATGGTCGAGGATGGCGTCATTGAGCGCGCTGGTGGTGGCCAGGAAGGACTCGAGGTCGAGATAGCTGGCGATCACGGCGCCCATCAACACCAGAAAGGTCGGCCAGAACACCAGTGGCCGAATCGAATTCCGCATAGTCATCGCTCCCGTTATCGTTATTTCCCGGCGATGCACCGGGTGCATGGCTGCGTACCTTAGCGGCTTATGTAGGCCTACCGGCAAGCGCTATCTGGGAATGGGGGTATGCGTGAAGGGAATGCGGCAGGTCGAGCAGCGGCGCTGCGCCATCTCAGTCATCGACTGCGGGGCGGGAGTGCGTGTGAGGGTAAAGTCATCGACGACGGTGGCAAGTGGATGCTGTACAGATGCCTACGGAGATCGCCGTCAAGGCGGCGCGGGCCTCGCATCGGCGAGCAATGCAAAGGGCCCCGCGATCTCTCGCGGGGCCCGATGGAGGAGCCGATGCGCCCGGCTAGTTCAGCTTGCCAGGGCGGCCACCACGGAGATCTCGACCAGCAGTTCCGGGCTCGCCATGCGGGCCTCCACGCAGGCCCGGGCCGGGGCCTTGCCCTCGGGCACCCAGGCGTCCCAGACGCGGTTCATCTCGTCGAACAGCGCCATGTCCTTGAGGTACAGGGTGGCGGACAGCAGGTGGTCACGGTCGCTGCCGACACTCTCCAGCAGGGCATCGACCTTGGCCAGCATGGTCGCTGTCTGGCCTTTGATGTCGGCGTGACGGTCCTCGGCCACCTGGCCGCACAGGTAGACGGTGTCGTGATGGACGACGGCGCGGCTCATGCGCACGCCGGTCTCGAAGCGTTGCAGGGTCATCTCAGTTCCTCGTCGGGGTGTCAGGGTCGTTCAGGCTGGCCAGCTCGCCCAGGCTGAGCGGTTTGATCGGGGGGCGGATGTGGTAATAGCCAACGGCGTCGACCGGCTCGCCGCACTGATCGGCGATTACCTGGGAGACCGTCAGGCCGCAGAGCCGCCCCTGGCAGGGCCCCATGCCGGCCCGGCAGAAGGCCTTGGCCTGGTTGGGGCCGCGACAGCCGGCATCGGCGATGCGCCGCAGCTCTCCCGCCGTGACCTCCTCGCAGCGGCAGACGATGGTGTCGTCCTCAGGCACCAGGAAACGCCGAGCCGGCTGGTAGAGCACATCCAGGAAGGGGCGGATGGCCAGCTGGGGCGCCAGTCGCTGGCGCAGCGGGGAGGCGAGGCGGTCGCGCGCCGAGGCGGCGATGTAGTCGAGCTGTTCGGCGATGGCCAGGGCGGACAGGCGTCCGGATTGCTCGGCGGCCATGGCGCCGGCAATGCCGCCGGAGTCGCCGGCCACGAAGATCCCCGAGCGCGACGTCTCGCCCCAGGCATCGAGGCGGGGGCGCCAGCATTGCTGGGCTTCGTCCCAGTCGTGCTCGAGCTCCAGTGCCCGGGTCAGCTGGACGTTGGGCACCACGCCCTGATGCACCAGCAAGGTCTGGCACGGTGTCTCGTGCCACTGCCCCGCTTGCCGGTAGCGCACTTGGGTCAGGCGCTCGCCATCGCCGCACTGGGCCTCCAGGCTCTCTACCCCCTTGAGGTGGGGAATGCCGGCGCGACGAATCTCCCTGAGCAGCCCCAGGCCCTTGGCCAGAAGCCGCGGGTTGCGCAGCGCGCCGGCAAGATGGCGCGCCGCCCGGCGCCAGTTGCTGCGTGGTGTCGTGTCGAGCAGCGCCTCGACGGTCACCCCGGCACGTGCCAGCTGAGCGGCGATCAGCAGCAGCAGGGGGCCGCTGCCGGCCAGAACGATGGGACCGGGAGGGGCCATGGCGCTGCTCTTGAGCAGGATCTGGGCGGCGCCGCCCGTCATCACGCCCGGCAGGGTCCAGCCCGGGAAGGGAACCGGACGCTCCTGGGCGCCGGTAGCCACCAGCAGTCGCCGGGTGCGCAGCCGCTGGCTGACGCCCCGGCGGGAGACGTAGAGGCTCAGGTCGTCTTCGACGCCCCAGACGGTGGTGCCCGGCCGGAAGTCCACGCCGGCCTGTTCGACGGCCTCGAGAAGGGCGCGGCCGTGATAATAGTCCTCGCCGAGGATGGCCTCGTTGGCCAGGGGCGTGCGGCCAATCGCCCGGTAGATCTGGCCGCCGGCCTCCTCCTGCTCGTCGAGCAGGGCGCAGCGCAGTCCCCGCTGGCCGGCTTCCGCGGCGGCGGCCATGCCGGCCGGGCCGGCGCCGATGATGATCAGGTCGTAGTCAGGCGACGCCATGGTGGTCCTCCCCGTGCATGTCGCGCGCTCCGCATTGCCGGCGAATCCGCATGCCTTCGCGCACGGGAATCATGCAGCCCTGCTGGTTGGGCGCGCCGTCGATCTCGATCAGGCACTCGAAGCACACCCCCATCAGGCAGTAGGGCGCTCGCGGTGCCTCGCTCGCCGGGGTGGTGCGGGAGGGCAGCAGGCCGGCGGCCAGCACCGCGGCGGCGGCGCTGTCGTGCTGACTCACCTCGATGGGGGTGTCCTCCACGAACACCGTCACCGTGGCCTGCGGCCGGCAGGGCAGGCGCTCAAAGGGCGAAGCGTTGGGCATGGAACACCTCCAGAGGCAGGTCGGTTTCATCGCGGGCGATCCAGTCCGCCAGCGGGCCTTCATGCAGGGCGCCGAGCGTCACGCCGCTGTGGCAGGTGACGAGATAGGCGCCGGGACAATCCCGGGAGGCCTCGTAGACCGGGTAGCCATCGGGCGTCATGACGCGCAGGGCGCCCCAGGCCCTGACCATCCTGACGTCGCGCAGCAGCGGGAAGAGGCGTACGGCGCGGTGGGCGATGTGTGCCATGACATCGGTGGTGGTGCCGCTGTCGAAGCCGACGTCCTCCTTGGAGTCGCCGATCTGCACGGTGCCCTCGCCGGTCTGGCGAACATGGCCGGTGGGATAGTGAAGGAAGGGCCGGACGCGTTCGGCGATCAGCACCTGGCCGCGATTGGGGAAGACCGGCGCCGACAGGCCGACCATCGGGGCGAGCTCGCGATTGCCGAGCCCCGCGGCCAGCACGACCTTGGCGCAGGACCAGTCGCCGGACGGGGTGGTGACCCGGAAGGCCTCGCCCTGGCGTTCGATGCCCTGGACGCGCCCGCCGTTCTCGATCACGCCGCCCTGGGCGCGGAAGCGCTGGGTCAGCGCGCGCAGCAGCAACAGTGGATTGAGGTGGCCGTCCTCGGGGCACCAGGTGGCGCCGGCGACCTCGTCACCGATGTCGGGGAAATAGTCGCGCACCTGGGCGAGATCCAGCGTCTCGTGGGGATAGTCGCCGCCCGCGGCGTCGCGCATCTTGGCCAGCATTTGTCGCCTGGCCTCGAGTTCTTCCTCGGTGAGGCACAGATAGAGCCCGCCGCGCTGCTGGAGCTGGACATCGATGCCGGTCTGCTCCTGCAGGCGCCGGGCGAGGTCCGGCCACAGTCGGGCCGAGCGGCGGGTGATGCTGGCATAGGCGGGCTGGGTATCGCCCTTGCCCTGGACCCACACCAGCCCGAAGTTGCCGCGAGAGGCGCGCAGGGCGACGTCGCCCTCGTCGAGCACGGCGACATCCAGACCATGGCGCTGGAGTCCCAGCGCGATGGCGATGCCGACGAGCCCGCCGCCGATCACGCATGCGTCGGCGCTACGCGAGCCGTTTGGTGGCCTTGGCGTCATCGTCGTTACCTGAATGATGGTCGAGAGGGGAAGGAGGCCCGGCCGGTTGGCCGGGCCGGGGTGTTCAGCGAATGGCCTCGTCGAGCACGGAGTTCGCCCATTCGGCACCGATGTCATCGAGGATGACCGGCCAGACGTTCTCGCGGACGAGCTTGGCGTGGCCGGCGATCTGCTCGTCGGAGACCGGCACGATGGTGGCGCCGGCGTCGGCCAGCAGCTGCTCGTTGCGTGCCTGGTCGGCCTCGGCCCCTTCCCAGCGCGCCGCCTCGAAGCGCTGCGCGGCGTCCTGGAGCGCTACCTGCTGCGCCTCGTCCAGCTCGTTGTAGATGTCCTGATTGATCAGCAGGTACCACATCTCGAAGTGGGTGTTGAGCGGCAGGTAGTACTCGGTGACGTCGCGGAACGAGGCGTAGTAGCCCTCGGCTCCCGAGCCCATCACGCCGTCCACCACGCCGGTCTGGACGGCGGTGAAGGCGTCGGAGAACGGCAGCGGCGAGCCGATATAGCCGATGTTGTCGGCCATCAGCTGGAAGGACTTCATGGGCGGCACGCGCAGCTTGGCGCCCTTGTCGGCGTTCGGGTCGGCGGCGTTCTCCACCTCGCTGTTCAGTGCCACGCCGCCGAAGTAGACCGGCCAGGCGCCCAGCACCTGGATGTTCTGTTCCGCATAGATCTTCTCGACCTCTTCGCGAAGCGGCGCGCCGTCCTGGAACACCTGCTGAGCGTCTTCCCAGCTCTGCACGAGATAGGGCAGGTAGGCCAGCTGGAAGCGCTTGTCGGCACCGGACGCCGGCGGCTGTACCGCCATGTCGACGGCGCCCAGGCCCACGCGCTCCTGCACCACCGTGTAATCGCCCAGGGCGTTGGCCGGGAAGAGGCGCACGTTCAACTCGTCGTCGGTGGCCGCCGAGACGTCCTCGGCGAAGGCCTTGGCGGCGTCGTCGATGGCCGTGTCCTGGGGGCGCACATGGGAGAGCTTCAGGGTGGTGGCCTCGGCGGCCGAGGACACGACGGCCGCGAGGGCGACGGCGCTAACAAGAGTTTTCATCTTGAGGGTTTTCATTGTTGTCTCCTGATGAGAGCGGATTGACGATCAATAGCCGAACAGGCCGGGCAGGAACTCGGA
The DNA here is from genome assembly GCF_040196315.1 of Halomonas pelophila. Classification (NCBI taxonomy): domain Bacteria; kingdom Pseudomonadati; phylum Pseudomonadota; class Gammaproteobacteria; order Oceanospirillales; family Halomonadaceae; genus Halomonas; species Halomonas pelophila. The sequence continues at coordinate 45,547 of NZ_JBEGCI010000012.1, read as the reverse complement.
CAGGTCGGGCCAGGCGGATACCAGCACCACCACCGGGATGTAGCCGAACAGGATCAGCGTCATGGCAGGCTTCACCACCTCGGTGAAGCGCACCTTGCCGATTCGGGAACCCAGGTAGAGGATGCTGGCGTAGGGAGGCGTCACCCCGCCCATGGCGGTGTTGACGCCCATGATGGCGGCGAACTGCACGGGGCTGACGCCCAGCGCTTCCATCAGCGGAAGCAGCAGCGGCGCCGTGAGGATGATGGCGGTGATGTCGTTGACGATCATGCCGATGAAGAACAGCAGCAGGTTGATCAGCAGCAACAGCACCAGCTTGTTGTCGGTGATCTGGAAGATCATGTCGACCAGCGCCTGGGGAATGCTCTCCATGACGTAGATCTGGCTGAGCATCAGGCTGAACAGGATCATGATCAGGATGGCGCCGATGGCGGTGGCCGATTCCTTGCCGGACTCCAGCAGGGTCCGCCAGGTCAGACCGCGGTAGATCCAGAACCCCACCGGCAGCGCATAGATGACCGCCACGGCAGCGGCCTCGGTCGGCGTCATTATGCCGCCGTAGATACCGCCGAGGATGATCACCGGCATCAGCAGGGCCGGCAGGGCATGGCCCGTGCGACGCCCGGCATCCCGCATCATCTGGTCGAAGGGCAGGGGCTCGTCCAGGACCAGGTCGAACTTGCGCGACATCACCATGTTGACGAGACAGAAGTTGAACATGATCAAAAGGCCGGGCCCCAGAGTGGCCAGGAAGCTCGCCAGGATCGAGGTGTCCGTGACCCAGCCATAGACGATCATGGTGACGCTGGGGGGAATCAGCAGGCCGAGGATCGACGAGTTGGCAATCAGGGCGGTGGAGTAGGCGCGCGGATACCCCTTGCGCTCCATCTCCGGGATCAGGAGCGGACCGATGGCGGCGATGCCGGTCAGGCCGCTGCCGGAGATCGCGCCGATGATGGCGCAGCTCACGGCCGCCACGGCGCCCAGGCCGCCACGGATACGCCCGACGAAGACGTTGACGAACTTCAGCAGGCTGCCGGCGATGCCGCTCACGCTCATCAGGGTGCCGGCGAAGACGAACAGCGGGATAGCCAGCAGTATCGGGTTCGTCAGCTGACTGAAGCCCCATACCATCATGCCGCGCATGGTGGCTTCGCCGACCAGGGTCATCACCATCAGGGCGGCGCCGAAACAGAAGGGCAGGGGGACGCCGATGGTCAGCAGGAGAATCAGTACGGCAAAGGCCAGCAGGGCGATCTCAATCATGGGAGGTGTCCTTCTGGGAATCGGTAAGTACCCGGAACTCGTGCACCTCGGAGGTCTCCGGATAGTCGGGATCTGCGGGAGCGTGATCCGGGCGCTGGCGGAAGCCGAAAAGGAAGGCGAGATTGCGCAGCAGATGCCAGAGGGTAAAGGCGATCATCAGCACCAGGCCGAGGAACAGAGCCGATTCATAGAGAATCGTGGGCAGGTAGAGGGTGGGGGTCTCCTTGTCGACGCGCAGCGCGTAGGTGAAGTAGTCCCAGGCCCAGAGCGTGAGCCAGATCGAGACCACGATGCTGACGGTGTCGGCGATGGCCTGCAGCAGCGCACGAGCGCGATCGGACTTGAGGAAGATATCCAGGACATTGGCGCGGATCTGGGTGTCTTCCCGTGACGCGTTGACGCTGCCGAGGATGTAGAGCCAGATCGTGGGAATGATCGCGACCTCCTCGAGCCCCATGATCGGCGTCTCTAGGAGGTAGCGGGTAATGACCTGGATGAACTGGCAGATCGCGACGGTGCTGATCAGCAGGGTAAGGGTGTAACGAAAGAGTCGTTCCATAGGACCGTTCTCGCTTGTTGTGGTTGTCTGCCGGGGCCGTGCGGCATACCCGCCAATGTTGGGTGGGGCGATATATAACATCAAATCGTTTATATGTATGATTTGATAACACTGTGTTGTTATCTGCGGGGCCGGCATGCCGAAATTGACCTATCGCCAGATCGAGGCGTTTCGCGCGGTGATGATCAGCGGTACCACCAGCGGGGCCGCCGAGATCCTGTGCGTCTCCCAGCCGGCCGTGAGTCGCCTGCTCGCCGATTTCGAGAGCACGGTAGGGGTGGCGATGTTCGAGCGGCGTCGACGTCGTCTCCATCCGACGCCCGAGGCACGGTTCTTCTTCGAGGAGGTAGAGCGCGCCTTCGTCTCCCTCGAGCACCTGTCGCGCGCCGCCGAAGAGCTAAGGGAGTTCCACCTCGGCTCGTTGAGGATCGCGTCCATGCCGGCGGCATCGGTCGAGTTCCTGCCCGATCTGACGGATCGGTTCAGCCAGCAGCATCCGGGGGTGTCGATCTCCCTGCAGGTGCGCAGTACCCAGCAGGTGGTCGATCTGGTGGCCACGCAGCAGTTCGACCTGGGGGTGATATCGGGCATCCCGCTCGATGACCCCGCCGTGGAGGAGCGCACCCTGGCCGACAGTCGGCTGGTGTGCGTCTTGCCGTCGGGGCATCGCCTGGCCGACAGGGAGGTCATCGTGCCGGAGGATCTCGAGGGCGAGGTGTTCGTCTCGCTGGGGTCGGAGCAGAGCCTTCGCTACACCATCGATGGCGTCTTCGAGCGGGCCGGCGTCAGGCGCCAGTTGCTGATCGATACGCAGCTACACTATGCCGCCTGTGCCTTCGTGCTGGCGGGGTCGGGGGTGTCGCTGGTGGACCCCATCACGGCCTGGCACTATCGACGGCTGGGGCTCGTCGTCCGGCGCTTCGAGCCGCGGGTGCAGTATCGCTACAGCGTGATCTTGCCGCGGCAGAGGGGAATTTCGGGCCTGACCCGCTCATACCTCGCCCTGCTGGACGAGTCGCTGCAGAGGCTCGAGATCGAGTCGGAGGGGCTGTTCGAGGTGGGGGCGCGCCGTTAGGAGCGACCCTCACTCGGTCGCGGCGCTCGGCGTGATCGTCCCCTCACTGGGAAGCCCTGTATCCAGCCGCCGCGCGACCGCGCCGTCGCCGTGTCTCTCGACGGCTCGCTGTCAATCCAGCTCCTGCACGCCGCCGCCGGAGACGGTGAGGATCTGGCCGCTGATCCAGCTCGACGCCGGCGCGCACAGGAACAGCGCCGCGTTGGCCATGTCCTCGGGTTCGCCGAGGCGCTTGAGCGGGGTGTGAGTGAGCATCCGGGCTTCGATCTCGTCATTGAGCACGGACATCAGGGCCTCGGTGCGGGTCGCACCCGGGGCGATGCCGTTAACCCGGATGTTCTTCGGCCCGAGGTCGAAGGCGATGTTGCGCACCAGGTGGCTGGCCGCTGCCTTGGAGGAGCCATAGGCGGCCATGCGCCGGTTCTTGTTCTCGGCCGACATCGAGGTGATGGCGAGGATCGCGCCGCCCCCGGCCTTCTCCATCTCGGGGGCGGCCAACTGGGCCAGGCGGAACAGCGAGAAGACGTTCAGGTCGTAGGCGCGGCGAAACTCCTCCATCGGCATGTCGAAGGGCTTGGGGCCGCCGCCGCCGGCGTTGCTGACCAAGAGCGTCAGCGCGCCGAACTCGGCGACGGCCTGTTCGACGATGGTCGCCAGGTCCGCCTCGCGGGTGACGTCGCAGGCGGCGCCCACCGCGCGCCCGCCGCCGTCGGTGATCTCCCTGGCCACCTGCTCGGCGGCCTCGGCGTGCAGGTCGGTGACCAGCACCGCGGCGCCGGCCTGGGCGAAGGTCTCGGCGATGGCGCGGCCGATCCCGCCGCCGGCACCGGTCACCAAGGCGACCTGGCCGTCCAGGCGGAAATTCTGTGGATCAAACATCGGCGTGACTCCTGTCGGGGCGCGAGTATCCACAGATTAGAATGGCGGTCGGACGTTCCCTCCCGGCCGTCTCGGTATGCTGGCGGCCCACTTGCCCGGGGTCGGTTCAGGTCGCGGAGGGGCCGATCAGGTGCTTGACCTCGAGGTAGGCGGAGAGCCCCCAGGGACCCAGCTCGCGGCCGATGCCGCTGATCCCGAAGCCGCCCCAGCTGACTTCCGGCATCACCAGCTGCTCGCTGTTGAACCAGATGCTGCCGGCGCGCAGGGCGCGCCCCACCCGCCTGGCGCGCTCGGCATCGCCCGAGATCACCGTGGCGGCGAGGCCGAAGGCCGAGTCGTTGGCCAGCGCGATGGCCTCGGCCTCGCTCGCGACGCTGCGCGCGCAGAGCACCGGGCCGAAGATCTCCTCGCGCCACAGGCGGCTGTCGACGGGCACGTCGCGATAGAGCGTCGGGGCGACGAACTCGCCCTGGCGCGGCAGATCGCGATGGCGGGCGTCGCGCACGGCGCTGAGTCCCTCCTCGGCGGCGATGGCCAGATACCGCTCCACGGCCTGGCGCTGGCGGGCGCTGGTCATGGGGCCCATGTCGGTGGCCTCGTCCAGCGGGTCGCCCAGGCAGATGGCGTCGATGCGCGTGGCCAGCGCCGCGTAGAGCGGCTCGGCCAGGGAGGCATCGACGATCAGCCGCGAGGTGGCGGAGCAGATCTGCCCGGAATTGAAGTAGATGCCGGCCATCACCCAGTCGGCGGCCGCCTCCACCTCGGCGTCGTCGAGCACCAGGATCGGCGACTTGCCGCCAAGCTCCAGCGACACGCCGCGGGCGCCCTCGGCGGCGGCGCGCATGACCTGCTCGCCCACGGCGTTGCTGCCGGTGAAGGAGAGCTTGTCGATGCCGGGATGAGCGGTGAGGGGCGCGCCGATGCCTTCGCCGTCGCCATGCACCAGGTTGAGCACGCCGGCGGGCAGGCCGATCTCCAGGGCGATCTCCGCCACCGCCTGCTCGGGCAGCGGCGTCACCTCGGAGGGCTTGAAGACGACGCTGCAGCCGGCGGCGAGCGCCGGGGCGATCTTCCAGGCGCTGGTCACCAGTGGAAAGTTCCAGGGGGTGATCAGGCCGACGACCCCGGCGGGATCCTCGTAGGTGCGCGCCTCGACGCCGGCCATGCCGTGCTCGACGAGGCGTCCCTGGCGCGCCTCGAGCGCCCGGGCCTGGCCGGCGTAGTAGCGGTAGCAGGCGATGGCATCGTCCAGGTCGATCGCGGTCTCGGCCAGCGCCTTGCCGTTGTTGCTCGCCGAGAGCCGCATCAGCGCCTCGCGGCGCTCGCTCAGGGTCTCGGCGAAGGCGTCCAGGTAGGCGCCGCGACGCTCGCCGCCCAACGCCTGCCAGGCGGGCTGGGCGCGACAGGCGGCGGTCACCGCGGCGTCGACGTCGGCCGGGTCGCCGGCGGTGAGCTCGGCGATCGGCACCTGGCGATAGGGGTCGGTGACCGTCAGGCGCCGCGCGCCCTGGCTCTCGACCCAGTAGTTGTCGATGAACTGCTTGATCAGTCGTTGCACGCGAGGCTCCAGAAAGGGGTGGGCGAAGGGGCTAGCGTCCGTGGGCACGCAGCCAGTCGTCGATCAGGGTGGCGAGGCGGCGGCCCGAGAAGCTCGGGAAGTGGCCACCGTGAACGGTGCGTACCGGCAGGGCTCGCAGGCGGCGAAGGCTGGCCGCATAGTCGTCCAGGTCGCTGTGGTAGGCGTCCTCGATCAGTTCGCCGTCGTAGATGACATCGCCCGAGATCAGGGTGGCCGTCGCGGCTTCCCAGAGGGCGATGCCGCCCGGCGAGTGTCCCGGGGTGTGAATCACCTCGAAGCGTCGGTCGCCGAGGTCGAGCGTATCGCCGTCCTCGAGCCGGGCGATCGTCGCCGGCGCGGGAATGCGGTAGCCCGCGTGGGCGTAGGGCGCCGGCGGCAGGGCATCGAACATGTCGTCGTTCAGGAAGGACTCGGCCAGGGTGCGACGATGGTCCGGGGCGGCCAGGATATCGGCCTCGGCGGCATGCACATGGCAGCAGCCGAACTCGTGGGCGGCGCCGATGTGGTCGAAGTGGGTATGGCTCGCCACGGCGACGATGTCCCGTTCGGCGAGCCGGGCGACCTGTTGGCGCAGCGGCACGGCGCCGAGGCCGAAGTCCACCACCAGATCGCGATCGCGACCGCGGACATGCCAGATGTTGCAGCGGTAGAACGGCTTGATGGCGGGCTCATCGATGAGCGTGATCTGGTCCGCCAGGGAGGTGGTGCGATACCAGCTCGTGGCCTCGCCTCGCGGCAGGGAAAAGCGGCTCATGGCGTGATCTCCGGCGTGGGTCGCAGGTCCTTCAGGTAATCCTGATTGGCTCGGCTCTCGCCGAGGCGGCCGCGGTCGAGGTCGACCACCAGGCTGCCCGCGCCGGCCCCCAGCTGGCCCAGGACCTCGCCATCCGGGCCGGCGACCAGGCTGTTGCCGCAGTAGTGGAGCTCGGCCTCGGTCCCGGCGCGGTTGATGCAGGCGACGAAGCACTGGTTGTCCAGGGCGCGGGCGCGGATCTGCAGGACCTGACGCTCGGCGTTGGGCACCATGTTGGCGGTGGGCGAGAGGATGACCTCGGCGCCGCCCCGGGCGAGGGCCCGTGCCATCTCGGGGAACTCGTTGTCGTAGCAGATCATCAGCCCCAGTCGGCCGAGGCGGGTGTCCTCCACGCAGCAAGCGTCGCCGGCGGCGAAGACGGCATGCTCACGGTCCCACAGCTGGCGCTTGTGGTAGGTGGCAAGACGCTCGCCGTGATCGTCGATCAGTAGGGCGGCGTTGGTCATTCGTCCGTCGGCCTGGCGCTGGGCCAGGCCGACGAGCAGGAAGAGCCCGTAGTCGGCGGCCAGCTCACCAAGCCGCCGAGCGATCGGGCCGCCCACCGGCTCGGCGAACTCTTCCAGCCGCGCGAAGATGTTGTAGCCGCTCAGGGCGAGCTCGGGCAGGGCCAGCAGGTCGGCACCGGCGGCCGAGGCCTGCCGGCACAGGGCCTCGAGGGTGACCAGGTTGGCGGGCACGTCGCCCCATTGGGGGGCGGTCTGGGCCAGCATCAGTCTCATCGGCGTTACTCTCCTGTCGCCTGCGAGGCGGTCGCACGCGGTCGGGTCATCAGCACGGCGCCCAGCCAGTAGAGGCCGCCGGTGATCAAAAAGACCGGCAGCGAGGCGCCGAAGGCCAAGGGGGCGACCAGCGACCAGTAGGCGGCGAGGCCGGCGCCGATCAGGTAGGCGCCGATGGCCACCGGCGCGGTGGGGCGGCCCAGCTGATGGCGCGCCTCGAGCAGCTCCGGGCCATAGCCCTCACGGCCCACCAGGTAGTAGTCGGCGATCATCACCGAGAAGGCCGGGATGAACAGCGCGCCGATCAGCAGCAGGAAGTTCTGGAACTGGTCGAGGATGCCGGGGATCAGGGCACCGAAGACGGTGACGATACCGATCACCAGGGCCGGCTTCCAGAACGACATGCCGGGCGACACGTTCATGCAGGAGAGGGTGGCGCTGTAGACGGCCATGACGTTGGTGGTCATCACCGAGAAGAAGATGACCAGGGCCGCCGGCAGGCCGAAACCGAAGCCGGACAGCAGCCGGGTCGGATCGTAGGTTTGCTCCATGCCGTTCAGGACCGAGAGCCCGGAGACGGCGGCGCCGAGGCCCATGGCAATCATCGCCGCCAGCACATAGCCGAGGTAGGTGCCCCAGACGGCGATGGCGCCGCTCTTGCAGTTGCGGTTGTAATCCGCCGAGGAGGAGATCCACGAGAAGGCGGTGGCAATCACGATGTCGAAGGCGATGCCCAGGGTGATGCCGTTGCGCGCCTCGACCGGCATGTCCAGCAGCGCCGAGACATCGTAGTGGAGGTTCAGCTGGTAGAGCACCACGGCGGCCAGGCCGACCATGGCCATCGCCGCCCAGCGCTCGACCCGCTCGATGCCCAGGTGGCCGCGCAGCACGATCAGCACCACCACGCTCTCGCAGAGGATGGTCATCAGGGGCAGGTTGGAGTAGCCGGTGGTCGCCTGGATGGCGTAGTTAAGGCTCATGCCGGCGAGCAGGGCCTGGATCCAGCTCCAGGCGATCAGCACGCCCATGTTGACCAGCGAGATCAACCGGCTGCCCAGCGGCCCGTAGGCGCGTCGGGTCATCGCCATCGAGGGCAGGCCGGTGCGCTGTCCCATCAGTCCGACCAGCAGCAGCGGGATGGCGCCGATCAGCGAGCCGATCAGCACAGTGCCCATGGCGGTCGCGAAGGGCAGGTCGGGCACCAGCAACATGCCCGTGAGGATGGTGGTCACCACCACGTTGGCGCCGAGCCACAGGGCGACCGTGCCGAAGGCACCGAGGCTCTTGTGCTGGTGGTCGTCGAGGGTGTCCTGGCCGAGCAGTCGGTCGAGGAAAGCCATGGTCATATCCTTGTGTTGTTGATTGTTGTTGGTGGAGCGGATCGTCGCAGGCCTCAGCGCAGCCTGGCCTGCCAGGCGTCCGCGTCGATCTCGATCAGCAGGGGGCCATCGGTGGGGCGAGTGGCCAGGGCATGCGCCAGCTCGGCGGGCGCGCCGATGCGGGTGGCCAGGCAGCCGAAGCCCCGGGCCACGGTCAGGAAGTCCGGCGCCGTCAGGTCGACGCCCAGGCGGGTGACGCCGGCGTCGTCCATGAAGCGGCGGATCTCCTCATAGCCCCGGTTGTGCCAGAGCAGGATCACCACCGGCAGCTGCTCTGCCACCGCGCAGGCCAGTTCGCTGAGGGTGAACATGATGCCGCCGTCGCCGACCAGCGCGACCACCGGCAGGTCGGGCCGGGCGAGGCTGGCGCCCAGCGCCGCCGGCAGGCCGTAGCCGAGGGTGCCGTAGCCGGTGGAGGCGTTGAAGAAGCGCCGCGGGGCCGGCTGGGCGACCAGGTGGTTGGCGGCGTAGGTGGTGGCGCAGGAGTCGCCGACCAGGATCGCCTCGGGCAGGGCCTCGCGCAGGGTCGCGAACAGCGGCACGTAGGCGGCGAAGGCCGGGTCTCGCGCCAGGTCCAGGGCCTCGAGGGTGGCGCGGGTGCACACCGCGCCGCCACGCGCCAGGCGCTCTCCGGCGAAGTGCGCCGCCAGGGCCTCGAGGGCCTGGCCGGCGTCCGCCACCAGGGCCAGGTCGGCGGCCTGGTTGCGGGCCAGCTGCTGGGGGTCGACGTCCACTCGGATCAGCCGGCCGTCGAGATGGAAGCCATCGTCGAACACCACATCGTAGTCGGTCTCGCCGAGCTCGGTGCCGATGGCCAGCACCACGTCGGCCTCCCGGGCCAGCGCCCGCACCGCGGGCAGCGAGGCGTTGGCGCCCAGGTCCAGAGGGTGGTCGCGGCCGAGCAGGCCCTTGGCGTTGATGGTGGTGACGGTGGGCGCGTCCAGCGCCTCGACCAGGGCGCGGGCGGCCTCGGGCGCCGCGACGCAGCCGCCACCCAGCAGCACCAGCGGACGCTCGGCGCCGACGAGCCAGTCGCCGGCCCGGTGCAGCGCCGCGGGGTCGGGCGCGGCCTTGGCTAGGGCCGCGCGATGCCAGTGCCTTGGCGCGCGTACCGGAGCAGCGAACAGGTCGATGGGGATCTCGATATGCACCGGCCCCGGGCGGGCCCCCTCGAACACCGCGAAGGCTCGGGCCAGGGTCTCCGGCAGGGCGCCCGGGTCGAGCAGCGTATGGCTGAAGCGGGTGACCCCGGCGATCAGCTGCTGCTGGCTCGGCAGCTCGTGCAGCCGGCCCTGGCCGCGCCCCAGGGTGTCGCGGCGGCTGACGCTGGAGATCACCAGCATCGGGATCGAGTCGGCGAGCGCCTGGCCCATGGCGGTGGCGATGTTGGTCATGCCGGGCCCGGTGATGATGAAGCACACCCCGGGCTTGCCGGTGGCCCGGGCATAGCCGTCGGCCATGAAGCCGGCGCCCTGTTCGTGGCGCGGCGTGACGTGGCGAATGCCGCTCGCCTCGCCGCCCGCCAGGCCGCGATACAGCTCGATGGTGTGCACCCCGGGAATGCCGAACACGGTGTCGGTGGCGTAGGTGTCGCGCAGCAGGCGGATCAGCAGCTCGGCGCAGGTCATCGGTGTCTCTCCATAAAGCGGCATCGAGCTTTCCTCAGCCCACCAGCCAGTGGGCCATGAGCACGATGATCGGCAGGGTGATGGCGGTGCGCAGCAGGAAGATTGCCACCAGTTCCCAGAGCTTGAGCGGGATCTTGGATTTCATCAGCAGGGCGCCGATCTCGGACATGTAGATCAGCTGAGTCAGCGACAGGCAGGCGATCACGAAACGCGTCAGCTCGCTCTCGATGTCGCTGGCCAGTACCGCCGGCAGGAACATGTCGGCGAAGCCGACCAGGGTCGCCGGCGCCGCCGCCGCGGCCTCGGGAATCTGCATCCACTCGAGCACCGGCACCATCGGATAGGAGAGCCAGGTGAACAGCGGCGTGAACTCGGCCAGCACCAGGGCCACGGTGCCGATGGCGATCACCAGCGGCAGCAGGCCGAAGAAGATGTCGGCGACGTTATACAGCGCCAGTCTGGCCAGCCTGGCCGGCCCCGGCGCCTTCTCGGCGCGGGCCACGGCGACGCCCAGGCTGTAGCGCAGCAGGTTCTGGTTGCCGGTGTTCTCCTCCTGGATCTGGCAGCCGACCGGCTCGTAGTAGGTGTTCGGCTTGCGCGACAGCGGCGGCAGCCGCGGCACGATGACGGCGGCGACGAGGCCGGCGACGACCACGGTGAGGTAGAAGGGCACGAACAGGTGGTTGATGCCGATGAAGCTGGTGACCAGCAGCGCGAAGGCGATGGAGACGATCGAGAAGTTGGTGGCGATCGCCGAGGCCTCGCGGCGGTTGTAGAAGCCCTGCTCGTACTGCTGGGTGGTGATCAGCACGCCGACCGTGCCGGAGCCCATCCAGGAGGCCGTGGCGTCGATGGCGCTGCGCCCCGGCAGCCCGAAGATGATCCGGAACGGCGTGCGCACCAGGCTGCCGATGAACTCCATGAAGCCGAAGTCGACCAGGAAGGGCAGCAGGATGGCGGCGAAGAAGAAGAAGGTCAGCAGCACCGGCGCCAGGTCGTTGAGCATCACGCCGCCGGTGAAGGAGGCGGTGATGAATGCCGGGCCGACCTGGAAATAGGTCATCAGCGCGAACAGCGCGCCGAGGGCGCGCATGATCACCCACAGGGGGGCCACGTCGAAGAGCTCATGCAGCATGCCCGCGCGGGCCCACGTCGGCCTGGCCAGCTTGACGATGGCGGTCAGCAGCACCGACAGGCAGAGCACCAGGGTGGCGATGGCGGGCAGCGCCTCGCCGAGCAGGGCCTTGAGGCCGTCGGCCATCAGGCCCATGCCGATGTTGATGGTGTCGCCGGTCGAGAAGGGCACCAGGAACAGCAGGACGCCCAGGATGGACGGCACGAGGAACTTGATCAGGCCGTGGGTGCTGAGCGGCGCCCCCTCGGTGTTGATGTTATCGGCGGATCGCAGATGGGAGGACATGGGGTACTCACTATTGGTGTTGTAGTCGTGGTCGATGGTAAGCGCCCGTGACCGGGCGCTGGCGCTGGCGACGCTGCCCGCGGCGCGGGTCTGTCAGTCGCGGCGCCGCACGCCGGGCAGCACGCAGAGCATCTCGTAGAGCAGGGTGGCGCCCATCAGCGCGGTGTTGCCGCTGGGGTCGTAGGGCGGCGCGACCTCCACCAGGTCGCCGCCGACCACGTTGAGCCCCCAGGCGCCGCGGACGATCTCCAGGCCCTGCTGGCCGGTGAGTCCACCCATCTCGACGGTGCCGGTGCCGGGCGCCACGGACGGATCGAGGCCATCGATGTCGAAGGAGATGTAGACCGGGGCGTCGCCCATCTGCTCGCGCACCTCGGCCATCAGCGGGGCCAGCGAGGTGTACCAGCACTGCTCGGCGGTGACCACCCGGAAGCCCTGGTCGCGGCACCAGTCGAAGTCGTCGGCGGCGTAGCCGGTGCCGCGCAGGCCAATCTGCACCACGCGGTTGGCGTCGAGCAGTCCCTCTTCCTGGGCGCGGCGGAAGGGACAGCCGTGGGCGACCTCCTCGCCGAACATCTGCTCGTTGACGTCGGCGTGGGCATCGATATGGATCAGCCCGACCGGGCCGTGCTTCTTGGCGATGGCGCGCAGGATCGGCCAGGTCAGGGTGTGATCGCCGCCGAGCGTCAGCGGCACGCAGTCCTCGGCGAGCACCCTGTCGTAGAACTCGCTGATGATGTCGAGGTTCTTGGGCAGGTTGAAGGTGTTGATCGGCACGTCGCCGATATCGGCGACCTGCAGGCTGTCGAAGGGCGCGGCGCGGGTCGCCATGTTGTAGGGGCGCAGCATGCGCGACTCATCGCGGATCTGGCGCGGCCCGAGGCGGGTGCCGGGGCGATTCGAGGTGCCGATGTCCATGGGCACGCCGATGAAGGCGGCATCCAGGCCGGCGGCACTCGCCTGGGTGGGCAGGCGCATCATGGTGGCGGGGCCGCCGAAACGCGGCATCTCGTTGCCGCCCAGGGGTTGGTTGAAGTCGCTCACGAAAGGCTCCGTCTCGCATGGGGTGTCCGGTATTTCTAAGCAGGAAACGTGCCAATTTCTAACGCGTTGATATTGTGTGCGTTGCCGAGCCGTTGATGCAGAAGTGGATCGCCGGTGCGGTCGCGATGATACACTCCTGCATCAATGATCCATTTCTGTATCGAGAGAGTCGCATGGGCGAGATCGACAGCGATATCCTGCGCACCATCATCGACACCGCCCACGATCACTTCTTCGTGGTCGACGCCGACGGGCGCGTGCGGGATGTCAGTCCGGCGGCGGCGGCGGTCTACGGCATGTCCCGGGAGGACTTGTGTCGAACCACCGTCCAGGCCCTCGAGGCCCAGGGCGTGCTCAGGCCCTCGGTGAGCCTGGAGGTCATCCGCACCGGCAAGCCGGCGCAGCTGATGCAGGTGACGGGCACCGGACGGCGGGTCATCGCCCAGGCCCATCCGGTGTTTCGGGATGGCCGGCTGGCCGCCGTGGTCAGCCGCTCCATGGACCTGACCGACCTGCAGCTGCTCCAGGAGGAGTATGCCCTGCTGCAGCGGCGCTTCAGCGATCATCTCCGGCGCAGTGGCATCGCCGACGAGCCCGGCTTCGAGGCCGAGCTGGACGACCTGGAGGTGCGCAGCGAGGTGATGCGCGAGGTGGCGCTGCTGCTCAAGCGGGTGGCGCCGACCGATGCCGCCGTGCTGATGCTCGGCGAGTCCGGCGTCGGCAAGACCGCCTTCGCCCGCCAGCTGCATCGCTGGGGACCTCGCCAGAAGGGGCCCTTCATCGAGGTCAATTGTGGGGCGATCCCGGAGAGCCTGTTCGAGTCCGAAATGTTCGGCTATCGGCACGGCGCCTTCAGCGGTGCCGCGCCGGGCGGCAAGGCGGGGCTGATCGAGCAGGCCGAGGGCGGCACGCTGTTTCTCGACGAGATCGGCGAGCTGCCCCTGGCGGTGCAGGCCAAACTGCTCAAGGTCATCCAGGACAGCAGCGTCACGCGGCTCGGCGATACGCGCCAGCGGCGCGTCGACTTCCGCCTGGTGGTGGCGACCAACCAGGACCTGGCGCGTCGCGTGGAGGCCGGGGAGTTCCGCCTGGACCTCTACTATCGCGTCAATGTCATCCCGGTGACGCTGCCGCCGCTGCGCGAACGCCGCGAGGATATCCCGGGGCTGGTCGAGCGTCAGCTCAAGCGCCTCAATGGCCGCTATGGCCGCGACAAGATCATGGCGCGGGACGTCTGGCAGCAGCTGATGGGGCGGGACTGGCCCGGAAACGTGCGCGAGCTGGAGAACTGGCTCGAGCGGGCCTGGCTATCGGCGGCGGACGATGTCATCCGGGTCGACGCCCCTGGCGGCTACTCGGGCGTCTCGAGTGGCGCGTGGACCGGACCGGCCGGAGGTGACGCGAGGCGCGACGCCCCCATCGGCGAGGGCGTGCATGACGGCGAGTCGCTCAAGGCGGCCCTGGCACGCACCGAGCGCGCGATCCTGGCTGAGCAGTGCGGCGAGTGCACCTCGACTTACGCCATCGCCGAACGCCTGGGCATCAGCCAGCCCAGCGTGGTGCGCAAGCTTCGTCGGCACGGGCTGCGGATCGGCGCGGAGGTTCCGTCGTGAAGAGGGCCCTGTCGTGAAGAAAGCCCTGCCGTGATGGCGGCCCGCGTCTGACCGAGCTCGCCGCACAACGAAAAACGGCCACCGCTCCGAGGAGCTAAGTGGCCGTTTTTACTGATGTTCTTGGTCGGAGTAGCAGGATTCGAACCTACGACCTCTGCCTCCCGAAGGCAGCGCTCTACCAAGCTGAGCTATACTCCGATGTTCGCCGTATCTCTTGGCGACGGATCGGCATTATACGCAAACCGCGCCGGGGTGCAAGCCCTTCGCGCGGCTTTCCGTCGTGGCCGCCGTTCAGCTCTGGCGATCCACCGCCAGGCGGGCGAGGTGGGCCATGCTGTCGCGGTAGAGGCTCTCGGGCAGGGCGTCGAGCTGCGCCAGTGCCTTGTCGGCCATCTCCTCGGCGCGGGCCCGGGTGTACTCCAGCGCACCGGTGTCGCGCACGATCGCCAGTACTTCCTCCAGGTGATCGAGGCCGCCCTGGCGAATCGCCCGCCGGATGAGCGTGCGCTGCTCCGGCGTGCCGGTCGCCATGGCCTGGATCAGCGGCAGGGTCGGCTTGCCCTCGGCCAGATCGTCGCCGACGTTCTTTCCCATGGCCTCGGCGTCGCCCTGGTAGTCGAGCAGGTCGTCGATCAGCTGGAAGGCGAGGCCCAGGTAGCGGCCGTAATGCTGCAGGGCGGCCTCCTGCTCCGGGGTGGCGTCGGCGAGGATGGCGCCGCTGTGGGAGGCCGCCTCGAAGAGCATGGCGGTCTTGCCCTGGATGGTCTCGAAGTAGTCGGCCTCGTCGGTATCGGGGTTGCCGACGTTGGTCAGCTGCTGCACCTCGCCCTCGGCGATGGTGCAGGTGGCCTGGGAGAGCACCTCCATGATGCGCATGGAGCCGACCTCGACCATCATCTGGAACGAGCGCGAGTAGAGGAAGTCACCCACCAGTACCGAGGGCGCGTTGCCCCAGGAGTCATTGGCCGTGGCCTTGCCGCGCCGCATGTGCGACTCGTCGACCACGTCGTCGTGCAGCAGGGTCGAGGTGTGCATGAACTCGACCAGAGTGGCGAGCGTCACGTGCCGGTCGCCCTCGAAGCCAAGCGAGCGCGCCGCCAGCAGTACCAGCAGCGGGCGCAGCCGCTTGCCGCCGCTCTCGATGATGTACTGGCCGATGGTCTCCACCAGCGGGACGCGCGAGGCGAGCTGGTCCAGGATGGTCCGGTTCACGGCGGCGAAGTCGTCGGCGACCACCGCATGAAGCGACGAGTTGGCGGTGGCGCTGGGCGACGGGGGCGGGGCGTTGGCTGGCATGGAGGCGGTATCGACGAGTAGGTGGGGCCGGGGCGAGATAGCCCTGGTGGCCTTGGGTTGCCGGTCATGCTATGGGCCCCCCATGGGGGCGTCAAGGCGCGGCGGCGGCGGGGCTTGAGCGGGTCGCGGCGGAGCGTGGAGGCGCGCGCGGTGCGGGTTGTGTGCGGTCTCGCGCGCGGTTATAATCCGCGACCCCACTCATCACGCTCCCTGTCAGATGGCTGCCAAGAGCGGCGCCACTCGCAGCAGGCCGATGAAGAGCCAACACCCGATGAGTCCTGGAGAGAAAAGCATGTACGCAGTGATCAAGAGCGGTGGCAAGCAGTACCGCGTTCAGGAAGGCCAGACTCTCAAGCTCGAGAAGCTGGAAGTGCCGACCGGCGACACCATCGAGTTCGATGAGGTCCTGCTGGTGGGTAACGATGAGGACGTCAAGATCGGCGCCCCGCTGGTCGAGGGCGCCAAGGTGGCGGCCGAGATCGTGTCTCACGGCCGTGGCGACAAGGTGACCATCATCAAGTTCCGTCGCCGTAAGCACAGCATGAAGCGTCAGGGCCACCGTCAGTGGTTCACTGAAGTCAAGATCACCGGGATCTCCGCGTAAGCGGCTGACCCCCTGAACGAGCGAGGTATTTGCAATGGCTCATAAGAAGGCAGCGGGCTCCACACGTAACGGTCGCGATTCCGAATCCAAACGCCTTGGCGTGAAGCTCTTCGGCGGCCAGGTCGTCAACCCGGGCAACATCATCGTGCGTCAGCGCGGCACCAAGTTCCACGCCGGCACCGGCGTCGGTATCGGCAAGGACCATACCCTGTTCGCCCTGGACGAAGGCGTGGTCAAGTTCGAGACCAAGGGCCCGAAGAACCGCAAGTTCGTCAGCATCGTCTCTGCCTGAGACGACCGGCACTTGCAGCAAGAAGGCCCCGCCCAGGCGGGGCCTTCTTGTATCATGGCGGCACAGGCCGCCTGGAGAGTGACAGATGCAGTTCGTCGACGAAGCCTCGATCATCGTGGAAGCCGGCAATGGCGGCAATGGCTGCCTGAGCTTCCGCCGCGAGAAGTACGTGCCCAAGGGTGGCCCCGACGGGGGTGACGGCGGCCACGGCGGCAGCGTCTACCTGATCGGTGACGACGCCCTCAATACCCTCATCGACTTCAAGTACCAGCGCTTCTACAAGGCGCAGAACGGTCAGCCCGGCATGGGTCGGCAGATGAGCGGGCGCGCCGGCGAGGACCTGCACGTCAAGGTGCCGGTGGGCACCACGGTGATCGACGAGGACACCCTCGAGGTGATCGCCGACGTCACCGAGATCGGTCAGGTGGTGATGGTGGCCCAGGCGGGGCGCCGCGGGCTCGGCAATATCCACTTCAAGTCCTCCACCAATCGCGCGCCGCGGCGCACCACGCCGGGCACCGAGGGGGAGCGGCGCAACCTGCGCCTGGAGATGAAGGTGATGGCCGACGTGGGCCTGTTGGGCCTGCCCAATGCCGGCAAGTCGACGCTGATCCGCTCGGTGTCGGCGGCCAAGCCCAAGGTCGCCAACTATCCCTTCACCACCCTGGTGCCCAACCTCGGCGTGGTGAAGCTCGGCCTGCATGAGCACTTCGTGATGGCCGACGTGCCCGGCCTGATCGAGGGGGCCTCCGACGGCGCCGGCCTCGGGCTGCGCTTCCTCAAGCACCTGACCCGCACCCGGCTCCTGTTCCACGTGGTGGACGTCGCGCCCTTCGACGAGTCCGATCCGGTGCAGGCCGCCGAGGCGATCATCCACGAGTTGGGCGAGTTCTCGCCGGCGCTGGCCGAGCTGCCGCGCTGGCTGGTGCTCAACAAGCTCGACCTGCTGCCGGTTGATGAGCGCGAGGCGACGGTCGATGAGATCGTGCGCCGGCTCGGCTGGCAGGGCCCGGTGTTTCGCGTCTCGGCGATCTCAAGCGACGGCACCGATGCCCTGGTGCAGGCCGCCTACCGCTGGCTCACCGAGCAGCGCCGGCTGGAGCACGAGGACGAGGAGGCCGCCGAGCGGGTCCGCGAGATGCGCTCGCGCATGGAGGAAGAGGCCGTGGCGCGCACCGAGGCCCGCCTGGGTCGCAAGCGCCCGCACGTTGATGATGACGACGACTTCGATGACGACGACGATCACGACGTCGAGATCGAGTACGCTCCCTGAGGGCAGCATGCAGGCCGAGTGCCTGTCGACGGTGAACCGAGGGTCGGATGGAACACAACGAGCAGGTGATCGGTCGCGAGGCGCTCAAGCGCGCCCGCCGGGTGGTGGTGAAGATCGGCAGCGCGCTGCTGACCAACGACGGTCGCGGCCTCGATGAAGCGGCCATCGGCGGCTGGGTCGACCAGATCGCCGAGCTGCATCGTCGCGGCATCGAGGTGGTGCTGGTCTCCTCCGGCGCTGTGGCGGCCGGCATGGTGCGCCTGGGCTGGCAGGTGCGGCCCTCGGCGGTGCACGAGCTTCAGGCTGCGGCGGCGGTGGGGCAGAACGGCCTCACCGAGTGCTATGAAGGCCACTTCGCCCGCCACGACCTGCTGACCGCCCAGGTGTTGCTCACCCACGACGATCTCTCCAACCGCAAGCGCTATCTCAATGCGCGCTCGGCGCTGCGGACCCTGGTCGGCCTGCGGGTGGTGCCGGTGGTCAACGAGAACGACACCGTGGTCACCGACGAGATCCGCTTCGGTGACAACGACACCCTCGGCGCCCTGGTCGCCAACCTGCTCGAGGCGGATGCCCTGGTAATCCTCACCGACCAGGAGGGGCTGTTCGATGCCGACCCGCGCAGCAACCCCGAGGCGACGCTGATCGCCGAGGGGCGCGCCGACGATCCGAGCCTGGCCGCGGTGGCCGGCGGCGGCGGGGCGCTGGGGCGCGGCGGCATGACCACCAAGGTGCGAGCCGCGCGGCTGGCGGCCCGCTCCGGGGCGGTCACGGCGATCGCCAGCGGGCGCCAGCCGGCGGTGCTCACGCGGCTGGCCGAGGGCGAGCGGCTGGGCACCCTGCTGCTGCCGGAGCAGGCGCCGATGGCGGCGCGCAAGCGCTGGCTGGCGGGGCAGCTGCAGGTGCGCGGCAGCCTGGTCCTGGACGCCGGGGCGGTGAAGGTGCTCCAGGGCAGCGGCTCCAGCCTGCTGGCGGTGGGCGTGACCGGCGTCAGCGGCGAGTTCCGCCGTGGCGACATGGTGCTCTGCGTCGACGAAGGCGGTCATCGCGTGGCCAAGGGGCTGGTCAACTACGGCGCCGACGAGGCCCACCTGCTGGTCGGCAAACCGAGCCACCAGATCGAGGCCATCCTCGGCTACATGGAAGCGCCGGAGCTGATTCACCGCGATAACCTGGTGGTGCTCTAGGGCCGCTCCAGGGTGCCGTCAGTTGATCAGGCGCTCCGCCCGGGCCGCGCGCGGTGCGGGCTGGCGGCGTCCGGGCTCCGGCGTTCAGGGCTGGCAAGCCCTGGGGGCGCATGATAGGATACGCCATCCTCTCAGACACGGCCCGTAGACGATGGCGCTCCAGCGCGCCGTCGGGAAAGATGGCCAGGCCGGCGGGGATTTTTTATTTCCCTGTTGGATCAAAACGTTATCAAATGCCACCCGCAGTCGGTGGCAACAACTTTCTCCAAGGAGACAGTCAGTGGCTAACAGCAAGCAAGCCCGCAAGCGTGCCCGTCAGGCAGAAGGTCGTCGTGTACTGAAGGCGAGCCAGCGCAGCATGGTTCGTACCTACGTCAAGCGCGTCATCAAGGCCATCCAGAGCGGTGACCACGCCGAGGCGATGGGCGCCTTCAAGGCGGCGCAGCCGGTCATCGACCGCATCGCCGACAAGGACGTGATGTCCAAGCGCAAGGCCGCGCGCATGAAGAGCCGCCTGAACAAGCGCATCAAGGCACTCGCGGCGTAAGCCAGCCGAGCGCCAGCAGAAAAACCGGCTGCGGCCGGTTTTTTTGTGTCCGCTATTCTTGCCGAGCGCACCGCACGAGGAGCAGACGGTGATGGATCACGAACAGCCCCCCGAGTCCCGGGACGACAAGTCCGACGCTACACCGGTGGTCGCCGACGACGATCGTGCCGTGGCGCCCAAGGCGGGCGGCCTGATGCGCTCCGGCCTGGTGGTCAGCGTGATGACCATGCTCTCGCGGGTCATGGGACTGGTGCGCGACGTGGTGATCGCGACCCTCTTCGGGGCCGGCGACGGTGCCGATGCCTTCTTCGTCGCCTTCAAGATCCCCAACTTCCTGCGCCGGCTGTTCGCCGAGGGCGCCTTCAACCAGGCCTTCGTGCCGGTGCTCTCGGAGTACGCCACCCGCGGCAGCAAGCGCGAGGTGAAGGAGCTGCTCGATGCGGTGGCCGGCAGCCTCACGGCGGTGCTGGCGCTGATCACGGCGCTCGCGATGCTGGCCGCGCCGTGGCTGGTGTGGGCCTTCGCGCCGGGCTTCGGCCGCGACCCGGAGAAGCTGGCGCTGACCGCCGACATGCTGCGCCTGACCTTTCCCTACCTGCTGCTGATCTCGTTGACGGCCTTCGCCGGCAGTACGCTCAATACCTGGAACCGCTTCGCCGTGCCGGCCTTCACGCCGGTGCTGCTCAACCTGTCGCTGATCGGGGCCGCGCTGCTGCTGACGCCGCTGTTCGCCGAGCCGGCCATGGCGCTGGCCTGGGGCGTGCTGATCGCCGGTGGCGCCCAGCTGGCCTTCCAGGTGCCGTTTCTGGCGCGGCTGGGGCTGCTGCCGCGGCCCTGGCCCGACTTCGCTCACAGCGGAGTGCGACGCATCCTCAGGCTGATGGCGCCGGCGCTGTTCGGCGTCTCGGTGTCGCAGATCAACCTGCTGCTCGACACCGTGCTGGCCTCGCTCTTGGCCGCGGGCAGCGTCTCCTGGCTCTACTACTCGGATCGCCTGGTGGAGCTGCCGCTGGGGGTGTTCGGCATCGCCATCGGCACGGTGATCCTGCCGGCGCTCTCCCGCCGCCACGCCGAGCAGTCCGGCGAGCACTTCGCGGCGATGCTCGACTGGGCGCTGCGCACCGTGCTGCTGCTCGGCCTGCCCGCCGCCGTGGCGCTGTCCGTGCTGGCCGAGCCGCTGTTGATCTCGCTGTTCCACTACGGCGCCATGACCGAGCGCGACATCACCATGGCCGCCATGAGCCTGCGCGCCTATGCCGTCGGGCTGGTGGCGTTCATGCTGATCAAGGTGCTGGCGCCGGGCTTCTTCGCCCGCCAGGACACCAAGACACCGGTCAAGGTCGGCATCATCGCCATGGTCGCCAACATGGTCTTCAACCTGATCCTGATCTGGCCGCTGGCCCACGCCGGCCTGGCGCTCGCCACGGCGCTGTCGGCCTTCCTCAACGCCGGGCTGCTCGGCTGGCTGCTCAAGAAGCAGGGCGTGCTGGTCTTCCAGCCGGGCTGGGGGCGCTACGCCGTGCAGCTGCTCGGCGGCTGCGCGGTGATGGGGGGCGGGCTTGCCTGGCTCGCACCGGACTGGCAGGCCTGGCTCGGCTGGAGCGTCTGGACCCGCGCTGCCTGGATGGCGGGGCTGGTGGCGGCCGGCGCGGTAGTCTACTTCGCCTGGCTGGCGGCCTTCGGCCTGCGTCTTCGCCACTTCCGGATGCGGGGGTAACGGTTCGGGCCGTGCCGGGAACGCCGTCAATCGCCGTGCCAGCACGGCGCCAAACATAGACAGTGGGGAAAGACCAAGCCGCGCCGGCTGTCAAGGGGCCCTCGGTCCGTTATAATCGAACACTTTATTTCCCAGCGTGATGACGCCCATGCGAGTGATTCGAGGTCTGCACAACCTGCGCGACGAGGATCGCGGCTGCGTGGCCACCATCGGCAACTTCGATGGCGTGCACCGCGGGCATCAGGCGATCCTCGAGCAGTGCCGCGAGCAGGCCGCCCGGCTCGGTCTGCCGGTGACCGTGGTGGTCTTCGAGCCCCAGCCGCGGGAGTTCTTCGCCGGCGCCCAGGCGCCGCCCAGGCTGACCCGGCTGCGCGACAAGGTGGCGCTGCTCGGCGAGTGCGGGGTCGATCGCATCCTCTGCCTGCCCTTCAACGACGCCCTGCGCAGCCTCACCGCCGGCGAGTTCATCGACCGGGTGATGATCGACGGGCTGGGCGTGCGCCACCTGGTGGTGGGGGACGACTTCCGCTTCGGCTGCGATCGGCGCGGCGACTTCCACCTGCTGACCGAGGTGGGGCTGGAGAGGGGCTTCGGCGTCGAGCACACCCGCACCTTCACCATCGCCGACGAGCGCGTCTCCAGCACCCGGGTGCGCACCCTGCTGGCCAGCGGCAACTTCGCCGCCGCCGCGCGCCTACTGGGCCGTCCCTATCGGCTGGGCGGCCGGGTGGTGCCGGACCGCCAGCTCGGCCGTACCATCGGCGTGCCCACCGCCAACCTGCCCCAGCCGACTCACTCGCTGGCCCTGCAGGGCGTCTATGCGGTGGTGACCGAGCTGCCCGACGGTCGCCGGCTGAATGGCGTGGCCAACATCGGCTGGCGTCCCACGGTGGGCAGCGAGCGGCCGGTGCTCGAGGTGCACCTGTTCGACTTCGATGGCGACCTCTACGGCGAGCGCCTGACGGTGTTGCCCTGCGCCAAGCTGCGCGGCGAGGTGAAGTTCGCGCACTTCGAGGCGCTGAAGGCGCAGATCCGCAGTGATCTGGCCCGGGCCCGGGACTACTTTCGACAGCACCCCGCTGCCGGTGCCTACGATCTACAGCACCCCGCTGCCGGTGCTCATGCCGCGGCCGACGCGGCCTCGAACGACGCGGCGGGCGACACGCACAATGATTCTCTTCCTCTGGCATCGGCGCCGCTGGCGCGCGAGGCCGTGACTTCCGATTCCTCGGCGGGTGAGCCCGCCGACCACGACGACGGCTGACCCCCAGGATATGAGCGACTACAAGCACACTCTGAACCTGCCAGAAACCGACTTCCCCATGCGCGGCATGCTGCCCAAGCGCGAGCCTGCACGGGTGGCACAGTGGAAGGAGATGGATCTCTACCATCGCCTGCGCGAGGAGCGCCAGGGCAGGGAACTCTTCGTGCTCCACGACGGCCCTCCCTACGCCAACGGCAGCATTCACCTGGGGCATGCGCTCAACAAGATCCTCAAGGACATCATCGTCAAGTCGAAGAACCTGGCCGGCTTCGACGCCCCCTACGTGCCCGGCTGGGACTGCCACGGCCTGCCCATCGAGCACAAGGTCGAGACCACCCACGGCAAGCACCTCGAGCCCGAGCAGGCCCGCGCGCTGTGCCGCGAGTACGCCGCCGAGCAGATCGAGGATCAGCGAGCGGGCTTCATCCGCCTGGGCGTGATCGGCGACTGGGACAACCCCTATCGCTCCATGGACTTCGTCAACGAGGCGGGCGAGATCCGCGCGCTGGCCGACATGGTCGAGGCGGGCTACGTCTTCAAGGGCCTGAAGCCCGTCAACTGGTGCTTCGACTGCGGCTCGGCTCTGGCCGAGGCCGAGGTGGAGTATCAGGACAAGAAGTCCGACGCCATCGACGTCGCCTTCCCGGTCGAGGACGCCGGCCGCCTGGCCGCCGCCTTCGGCCTCGAGGCGCTGCCCAAGGCAGCCGCCATCGTGATCTGGACCACCACCCCCTGGACCATCCCGGCCAACCAGGCGCTGAATGTCCATCCCGAGTTTACCTACGCCCTGGTGGATACCGGCGAGCGGCTGCTGGTGCTGGCCGAGGAACTGGTCGCGTCGTGCCTGGATCGCTTCGGGCTCGAGGGCGATATCATCGCCACGGCCACCGGCGAGCGACTGGACGGCGTCGACTTTCGCCACCCCTTCTACGATCGCCTGTCGCCGGTGTACCTGGCCGACTACGTGGAGTCCGAGGTGGGCAGCACCGGCATCGTCCACTCGGCTCCGGCCTACGGCGTCGACGACTTCGTCACCTGCCGCGCCCACGGCATGTCCTTCGACGAGATCGAGAGCCCGGTGCAGGGTAACGGCGTCTATGTCGATGACCTGCCCTTCTTCGGTGGCCAGATGATCTGGAAGGCCAACCTGCAGATCGTCGCCAAGCTCGACGAAGTAGGCGCGCTGATGGCCCACGAGACCATCACCCACAGCTACATGCACTGCTGGCGCCACAAGACGCCGGTGATCTACCGGGCCACCGCCCAGTGGTTCGTGGGCATGGACGTCCAGGGCAAGGACGGCCGCACCCTGCGCGAGCGGGCGCTGGACGGCATCGAGTCCACCGCCTTCACCCCCGCCTGGGGCAAGGCGCGCCTGCACAGCATGATCGCCAACCGTCCGGACTGGTGCATCTCGCGCCAGCGCAACTGGGGCGTGCCGATCCCCTTCTTCCTGCACAAGGCCACCGGCGAGCTGCACCCGCGCACCGTCGAGCTGATGGAGGAGGCCGCCAAGCGCGTCGAGGCCGAGGGTATCGACGCCTGGTTCCGCCTCGATCCCGCCGAGCTACTGGGTGAGGAGGCCGCCGACTACGACAAGGTCACCGACACCCTGGACGTCTGGTTCGACTCCGGCACCACCCACCGCCACGTGCTGCGCGGCTCGCACCCGCATGGCCACGCCGAGGGGCCGATCGCCGATCTCTACCTCGAGGGCTCCGACCAGCACCGCGGCTGGTTCCACTCCTCGCTGCTCACCGGCGCCGCCATCGACGGCCACGCGCCCTACCGGCAGCTGCTCACCCACGGCTTCACCGTGGACGAGAAGGGTCGCAAGCAGTCCAAGTCGCTCGGCAACGTGGTGGCGCCCCAGGCGGTGATGGACAAGCTGGGCGCCGACATCCTGCGCCTGTGGGTCGCCTCCACCGACTACTCCGGCGAGATGGCGGTCTCCGACGAGATCTTGAAGCGCACCGCCGACGTCTACCGGCGCATCCGCAACACCTCGCGATTCCTGCTGGCCAACCTCAATGGCTTCGAGCCCGAGCGCGACGTGCTGCCCTTCGACGAGATGCTGGCCCTGGACCAGTGGGTGGTCGATCGCGCCGCTCAGCTGCAGGCGCGCATCGAGGTCGCCTATGAGGAGTACCGCTTCCTCGACGTCTACCAGCAGGTGCACGGCTTCTGCGCCCGGGAACTCGGCGGCTTCTACCTGGACGTGATCAAGGATCGCCAGTACACCACCCAGGTCGACTCCGTGGCGCGTCGCAGCGCCCAGACCGCGCTCTACCACGTGGTCGAGGCGCTGGTGCGCTGGGTGGCGCCGATCCTCTCCTTCACCGCCGAGGAGATCTTCGAGAACATCCCCGGCAAGGGCGGCGATAGCGTGCTGCTCGAGGAGTACTACACCGGCCTCGACACCCTGGCGGATGACGCCGCCATGGGTCGCGACTTCTGGGAGCGGGTGCTCGAGGTCAAGCAGGCGGTCAACAAGTGCCTGGAGGATGCCCGCAACGCCAAGGCGATCAAGGGAAGCCTGGCCGCCGAGGTCACCCTCTACGTCGACGATGAGCTGCGCCAGACCCTGGCCCGGCTGGGCGACGAGCTGCGCTTCGTGATGCTGACCAGCGACGTGCGCCTGGCACCCTTGTCCGATAGCGAAGAGCGCGAGGCGAGCGAGGCGAGCGAGGCGGCCGAGGCCACCGAGCTCGAAGGGCTGAAGGTGGCCGTGGCCGAGAGCGCCAACGCCAAGTGCGAGCGCTGCTGGCACCATCGCCAGGACGTGGGCGCTCACGCCGAGCACCCCGACCTTTGCGGGCGCTGCATCAGCAACCTGCCGGACGGTGCCGGCGAGACGCGCTACTTTGCCTAAGGCTCACGCAGGAGAAGTTCGATGTCCCAGCAAGGCGAGGCGCGCATGAACGACCGGCAGACGGGCCAGGATCACACGGCCCCCATGCACCAGCCGCTGCGCTGGCTATGGCTGGCCGTGGCGGTGATCGTGCTGGATCTCGGCACCAAGACCCTGGCCAGCGGGATGCTCGAGTATGCTCGGCCGGTGGAAGTGTTGCCGTTCTTCAACCTGACGCTGCTGCACAACACCGGCGCGGCCTTCAGCTTTCTCGCCGGCCACCCCGGCTGGCAGCGCTGGCTGTTCGCCGCCATCGCCGTGGGGGCGAGCATCGGCCTGACGCTGTGGATGCGCCGCCTGAAGGCCGACGAGACGCTGCTCGGCGTCTCGCTCGGGCTGATCATCGGCGGCGCCCTGGGCAACCTCTACGACCGGCTGGTGCATGGCTACGTGGTGGATTTCCTCTCCTTCCACGTGGCCGGCTGGTACTACCCGGCCTTCAACGTGGCGGACATCGGCATCACCCTCGGCGCCATCGGGCTAATCTGGGAATCGCTCTTCGCGGAGCGGCGCCGGGCGCGGCGGCGCGGTTGAGAAGCCGGCCCGGCGCCCCGATATCCCGATCATCGACACGCAGACGACCGCTTCGACCACGCTGCGCCCGTACCCAGTGCACGAACACCAGAGAGACACGCCATGAGTAACCAGGAATCCCCGGGACTTCGCATCGACGAGGGCATGGAAGTGACCCTTCACTTCACCCTCAGCCTGGAAGACGGCACCGTGGTGGATTCCACCCGTGACAAGGCGCCCGCGACGTTCCAGGTGGGCGATGGCAACCTGCCGCCCGGCTTCGAGCACCCGCTCAAGGGGCTCTCCAGCGGAGAGAGCGGCACCTTCGAGATCACCCCGGAGCACGCCTTCGGACAGCACAACCCGCAGAACATCCAGCTGCTCAAGCGTGATGACTTCGAGAGCGACGAGCCGGAAGTAGGCATGGTGATGTCCTTCGCCGATGCCGCCGGCGGCGAGCTGCCGGGCGTGATCAAGAGTATCGAGGGCGAGCAGGTGGAGGTGGACTTCAATCACCCGCTGGCGGGGCGTACCCTGACCTTCGAGGTGGAAGTGCTCGACGTGAAGCCCGCCACCACCCACTAGGGAACACACGGACCTCCTACTGCGCGTTTCGCTCGCGACGGAATTCAGCGCTTTCCCGCTTTTCACAGGCAGATGCTCGAGCATCAAGGCAAGGCCCACATGCAACGCAATCCCATCCAGATCAAGCTGGCCAACCCGCGCGGTTTCTGCGCCGGGGTCGATCGTGCCATCGAGATCGTCAACGGCGCCTTGGACGTCTTCGGTCCGCCGATCTACGTGCGCCACGAGGTGGTGCACAACCGCTTCGTGGTGGACAGCCTGCGCGAGCGGGGCGCGGTGTTCGTCGAGGAGCTCCACGAGGTGCCCGACGACGTCATCGTGATCTTCTCCGCCCACGGCGTCTCCCGTGCCGTGCAGCAGGAGGCCGAGGCGCGTGGTCTGAAGGTGTTCGACGCCACCTGCCCGCTGGTCACCAAGGTGCACATGGAGGTGCTGCGCTACGCCCGTCGCGGCCAGGAGTGCATCCTGATCGGCCACGAGGGACATCCCGAGGTGGAAGGCACCATGGGGCGCTACGACACCTCTTATGGCGGGCAGATCTACCTGGTCGAGGACGAGACGGACGTCGCCAAGCTCGAGGTCAAGGACCCGGGCCGGATCGCCTTCGTCACCCAGACCACGCTCTCCATGGATGACACCGCCCGGGTCATCGATGCCCTGCGCGCCAAGTTCCCCGAGATCGAGGGGCCGCGCAAGGATGACATCTGCTACGCCACCCAGAACCGCCAGGACGCGGTGCGTGAGCTGGCCGCCGGTAGTGACCTGGTGCTGGTGGTGGGCAGCCCCAACAGCTCCAACTCCAACCGCCTGCGAGAGCTCTCCGAGCGGGTCGGCACCCCAGCCTACCTGATCGACAGTGCCGACCAGGTCGACCCGGCCTGGCTCGAGGGTGTCGGCGCCATCGGCGTGACCGCCGGCGCCAGCGCGCCGGAGGTGCTGGTCGAGGGTGTGATCGAGCGGCTGCAGGCGCTTGGGGCCACCGCGCCCGAGGAGCTCGCCGGCCGCGAGGAGACCATCACCTTCTCCATGCCGCGGGAGCTGCGCGAGCGGGTGATCGCCAGCGAGTAGCGAATCCCTCCCCGCGCCGAGACAGAAACGCCGCCGTCATAAGAATGATGGCGGCGTTCTCGTTTCAGTCGTTGCAGCGCGACCGCCGCGTTGCAATGGTGATGCTCAGTAGCCAGCGACTCTTCAGCGCCAGGCCAGTTTGGGTAGACGTGGAGGAAGCCGCTCACCCCGGCCACATGGCATTTTTGGTCCCGCACCCTACCCGAGACTCACGTCTTGATACATACTGAAACAAATGTATCGTCCCACAGGGAGACGTCACGCGTGACCTTCGACACCCCCCAACGCAGGCCCCGGCGCCTGACAGAACCCACCCGGCCAAGCGCTGGCTTCACCCTCATCGAGTTGATGATTGTTGTAGCTGTTATCGCTATTCTCGCCTCTATCGCTTACCCCAGCTACACGCGCTATGTCCAGGAAGCCAGGCGTACGGATGCAATGTCCGCGCTGAACAGCGTTGCCGGGCAGCTGGAACGCTGCTATACGGTGTCCAGCGACTATACGGACGATGGCAGTGGGGCGGCTTGCGTCACTTTTCCTGTTACTTCCGACGAGGAGTTTTATCAGGTCACAGCTAGCGATGGAGCGGGTAATGGCACTGTACCGGGTGTCAGCAGTTATATCTTGAAAGCCACTCCGCAGGCGCCTCAGGACACTGATAGCTGCGGCAACTTCACACTAAACCACCAAGGTTTGAGGAGTCCGGATGGCTGCTGGTAATAATAAACACAGCGGCTTTACACTAATTGAGCTGCTGGTCACGATTGCGGTCGCCGTAATATTGGCGACTATTGCTGTGCCGAGTTTTCAGAGTATGATAGCAACCAACCGCTTGGCTGCCGATTATAACGCAATGCTTGCGGGGCTTAACTACGCTCGAAGTGAAGCCGTAGCACATCGAGAGAAGGTGACAGCGGTTCTAAGTCAGGTTGTTGGAGGTGGCTGGAGGCTGGAGGTTAAGCTGGATGATGGATCTGGTTTAGGCAGTATAGACTGCTCGGATCCAATGGATGCGAAGTGTCTCCAGGTGCGCGATAAATCGAGTTCGCCTGTTAGTATCGATAGTAGTAATGTGGTGACGTTCACTTCGCTGGGACGTTTGGCTGGAATAGCCTGTAAGAAGATCGATGTAAGCCATGACGGTAAAACTGAATCTATCCGTGTAGGTTTGGCAGGGAAGATAGGGAATGATTGTGCCTAGCCTGTATAGTAAGAGGGTGGGGCAGCGAGGCTTCACTCTGCTGGAGGTGTTGATAGCTGTGCTCGTTCTCTCGACTGGACTGCTTGGTGTTGCGGCGATGCAACTGAAGGCTATGAAGAGCGTTCAGGTCTCCTATCAGCGTTCCATCGCCTCGCTCGCTGCTCAAGATGCGGTCGAGCGGCTATGGATTGAGTTGGGATCGGCCAGCAACTTTTGTCCATGGGACACCACCTCTCCTACACTCTCGGCTATCACGAGTGACTGGATTACTCACTGGTCAGACAAGCTCCCGGGTGTGCAGGAAAATAGTAGCATTGAGTCAGACCCAAATGGGACTGGTGTGCGATGTGAGTACAAGGTAACCGTCGACTGGAATGATGATAGGTTTCTCGAATACGGTACAGCGAACACAGAGAATGTTTCTCAGCTGTCTTATACTTTTCAGCTTCCGGGGCGTCAGCCATGAGAAGTAAAAGATCTTACTATCATGAAAGTGGCTTCACCTTGGTTGAGTTGATGGTGGCTTTAGTGCTTGGGCTGCTCGTAGTGCTTGGAGCAACCCAAGTTTTTTTAGCAAGCAAGCAGTCCTTCAATAGAATGGATGAGCAGGCCAGTCGGCAAGAGTCATTAAGATTCTTCGCTGATGTTGTCTCGTTGGATATTCGTAGCTCGGCGGCGAATAAGATAGACGACACCGGAGATAAGGTGCTTGTTCTGGAGTATACTAAAAGAACGAAGGATCCTTATTGCTCCTCTTCCACTTCCGATCTTGTGAGTGTGATTTATTCGTATAACTCAGGTGCTGTCTATGTCAATTACGATTGCGGAGACGGTTTAGTAGGAGAGCAGGCAGTAGTAGATGGCCTGGTTGATGCTGATTTTGACTTTATTAGTAGCGATGGTTATGTGGCTGTAGATATAGAGTTTGCTCCAATAGGAGCAGAGTCCGTGGCTGATAAGAGGTTCTCGTTTCGCGTAGCCAATCGGGAATCCGTGGCCAGGTAAGTCTGGCAGGGAGGTAGGGTATGCATAAGACACAAGCTGGCGCAGCTCTCATCGTAAGCTTAGTGCTATTGACAGTGGCACTGCTGCTTGGTGTTTCCAGCATGCAAGCCTCGCGTCTTCAGGAGGCGATGGCGGGTAATCAGCGAGCTTTGGAAACGGCACAGATGGCCTCGGAGTCAGGCACTTCTAAGTTCTATTCCTGGCTTAGAGGTCAAACAAGCTGGCCTTCAGACTTGAGCTCTGTTCCCTGGAATAATGGCGATGTAGGTACTGTCGGTGACTATGCTATGTATCAGGCAGAAGCGATATGCTGGGGGCCGGAGTCGGATGATACTATATGTGGTTCCCTTAGTGCTGAGCACGTTAAAGTTACCATGCAGGGGTATCCAAGAAACAGGCCTGAGATTTCTGCAACGATAGTTTCTAGGTATAAAAAGTTGCCTACACCTCCATATAGTGCTGCTTACACATGTTTTGATATTTATTGCTCGGATACCGTCAGTGGTAACGCGGAGCTTACGGGTGAAGATTATCATGTGCCGGAAGTTTTTGATTGTCAGGGTAACGCTTGCATAGCCAGTCCTGATAGCGATGGAAAACTTGAGTACGATGCCTATTATCCCGATGTGCATTCAGATGATCATCCGTCATCGGATGAGTGCTTAAGCTACGAGTCTGGTACGGCAAGCGATGGAACTGCATATACAGTTTGCGATAATCAGTATTATGGAAGTAATGAGTTGTATGGAGGGCAGGCCCAGTGGTATGATTTTTTGGATTTTGTAAGCTCCTCTGGATACGACGTTGAACTTCACGATGGGGATTCGCTGGATTTCAACGTGGGAGGTAGGGGTGATTACGATTCTACTATGTCTGATTCTCAACTCGAAGATAGCGGTTTTTGGGGTACTGTTACTCCTAGGTTTATAGAGGTCATTGATGGCGCTGAAGTGACTGTAAGTGCTAGTACTAATACACTAGGTGTGATCGTCGTGCGGGATGGGGCAGTGCTTGATTACCATGGTACGAGCACTCATGAAGGGGTGATTATTATCGAGCCAGGTGGGACTTTGAAGTTTAGTTCCGGAAATCCTCAGGTCTATGGCGGTATTGTGGCGCTTCAAAGTGTCAACTC
Source organism: Halomonas pelophila (assembly GCF_040196315.1). Taxonomy (NCBI): domain Bacteria; kingdom Pseudomonadati; phylum Pseudomonadota; class Gammaproteobacteria; order Oceanospirillales; family Halomonadaceae; genus Halomonas; species Halomonas pelophila. Next base: position 14,974 of record NZ_JBEGCI010000012.1, on the reverse strand, counting down.
GGAAGGCGAAATCGTTACTGGAAGTCTCGAGCTCAGTGGTAATATGGGTGTGCATTATAGTAGCGCGGCATGGAAGCTCCTATATCAAGGGGGTAAGGGCGTTCGCTTAGTCGCATGGTACGAAGATGTTTCCCAGTAGCCCGCTGATTGCTAACAAGTTCCAGAGCTGCTGGCCTTGATACGTGCTCTTCCAGCATTGTTGAGAACGACAGTTGGGTTGCTCGTAACTTTTCCACAAATACTGAAAGTGCCGTTATAGCCTTTTGACCAGCCCAGTGCGGAAAAACGTACGGGGCGGTCATCTCGATTGAAGCTGACCTGGACCCGATCCGAGGCCTCCAGCACACGCAGGACTGTTTCTCCCGCCAAGCTGCCGTCAGTTGCTTCACCCTCTACGATGACCCAGTCATTGTTCCAGTTATTGAATGTACAGGTCTCGTAAGGCGGTCCTGAGCTGGAGCAGACCGATATTGTGGTCCGCCTCGTCACCGCCGTGTTCCTCGCCAGTGCCAATGCCGTCCTGATGCGCATCACCTCCGCGGCGACCTCGTTGCGGGCGGTGAAGTTCTGGAAGTTAGGCAGGCCAATCGTGACCATGATGGCCAGCATGGCGATGGCGACGAGCAGCTCGATCAGCGTCAGGCCTTGCTGGAGGGAAAGAGAGGTTCGACGATAAGCAGAGCGGACGGCAGGGCGCATGGGGCCTCCCGGCGATGGCCTGAGCGATAGATTCACTCTTGAGGCTAGCCGGGCGGTCTATCTCCGCCGTAGGCGATCTCGGACAGGCGCTGTGCGCTAAGAAGACGAGGAGAGCGACGTGTTCCTCTATAAGTGACGTATTTCTCGTCGCTGTGATGGCGGCCGATCGTGGGGGGAGGAAGGGCCAGCGACCGGCCTGGCTTGTCCCTAGTCGTCCTTGTTCTGTTCTTCCGTCTGCTCCGACAGGTACTTGTCCCGGTGGTCACCGGAGCAGAACCAGTCACCGTGTACACGCAGGGCATCGTCTTCGGGCAGGTGCACCTGGCACCAGCGACAGCGCACCATGCGGTTGCCCGTCTCGTCGCCTTCCGGCTGCGGGCCGTCCCGGTCCAGTTTCCATTCCCGGTACATGCAGTAGAGCTTGAGGCCGGCGACGAACAGCACGGCGAAGATGATCAGGCGAATCAGCAACAGGTTCATTCCTTGTAGGACTCCCAGGTGGAGGTGGCCGGCTTTGCCACTCGGCCGCCCTTGCGGGACAATGGCGACTGTCCATCGATTCTCGAGAGATTTCCAAGCCCATGCAAGACCTGACCCTGGTGATGGCTCAGCTCGACCCGCTGGTCGGTGATGTTCCCGGCAATGCCGACCGAGCCATCGAGACGGTACGCGAGGCACGCATCGAGCATGGTGCCGACATCGTGGTGCTGCCCGAGCTCTTCCTGACCGGCTACCCGCCGGAGGACCTGCTGCTGCGCCCCTCCATGGAGACCCGCCTGCGCCACGCCCGCGCCCGCATGGCCGAGAAGATGGCCCGCGATGTCATGGTCATCGTCGGCTACCCGGGGCGCCGGGAGGGGCAGAACTGGAACCTGGCTGGGGTGCTCTACAACGGCGAGTGGCTGGGCGAGTACGCCAAGCAGGCGCTGCCCAACTACGAGGTGTTCGACGAGCAGCGCTACTTCGCCACCGGCAGCCAGCCGCTGGTGATCGAGCACAAGGGCGCCAAGCTTGGCATCCTGATCTGCGAGGACATCTGGAGCGAGGCGCCGGTGCGCCAAGCCCGCGACGCCGGTGCCGAGATCCTCGTCACCCTGAATGCCTCGCCGTTCCACCAGGACAAGCCCGCCGAACGCCTGGCGCTGCTCGAGGCTCGGGCCCGCGAGGTAGAGCGGCCCATCGTCTACGTCAACCAGATCGGCGGCCAGGACGAGCTGGTCTTCGACGGCGGCTCGGCCTGCGTGAACGCCGACGGTGAGCTGATGGTGCAGGCGCCCCACTGGGCGGTGGGCCTGATGCCGGTGCAGTTCGTGCGCGAGCAGCAGCGCTGGGTGCCGCGCTCCGGCGAGACCGAGCCCGAGGTGGCGCCGGAGGAGAACCTCTACTGCGCGCTGGTCACCGGCCTTCGCGACTACGTCAACAAGAGCGGTTTCGAGGGCGTGGTGCTGGGGCTCTCCGGCGGCATCGATTCGGCGCTGTCGCTCGCCATCGCCGTCGATGCCCTGGGCCCGCAGCGGGTCCACGCGGTGATGATGCCCTATCACTACACGGCGGACATCTCCAAGCAGGACGCCGCCGAGCAGGCCGAGCTGCTGGGAGTGGGCTACGAGGTGCTGCCCATCGAGTCGATGGTCGAGGCCTTCATGTCGACGCTGGCCGAGAGCTTCGCCGGCACCGAGCGCGACACCACCGAGGAGAACCTGCAGTCGCGCTGTCGCGGCGTGCTGCTGATGGCGCTCTCCAACAAGAAGGGCCTGATGGTGCTGACCACCGGCAACAAGAGCGAGATGGCGGTCGGCTACGCCACCCTCTATGGCGACATGGTCGGCGGCTACAATGCCATCAAGGACGTCTACAAGACTTGGGTCTATCGCCTGGCCCGCTGGCGCAACACCGAGTCGCCGGCGATCCCGGAACGCGTCATCGAGCGGCCGCCTTCCGCCGAACTGGCCCCCGACCAGCAGGACAGCGACAGCCTGCCGGACTACGACGTGCTCGACGCTATCCTGGTGCGCTATATCGAGGGCGACATGAGCGCCGAGGCGATCATCGCGGCGGGCTTCGACCGCGAGGATGTCTACAAGGTGGTCCAGCTGGTCGACCGCTGCGAGTACAAGCGTCGCCAGGCGCCGGTGGGGGTTCGCGTCACCCGTCGCGGCTTCGGTCGCGATCGTCGCTACCCCATCGTCAACGGCTGGCAGCCCGGCGACTAGCCATCAAGGCCATTCAATTCGAGTAGGGCCCGCCAAAACAACGCCGCCACCCGAGAGGGTGACGGCGTTGTGGGTTCTGGCATCTAACGGAGAGAGCCGGCGACGGTCAGGTGCGGCTCAGGCCGACAGCGACTCGGCCTTGACGTGCTGCGGCCGGAAGGTGCGGCCGCGCAGCCGGTCATGGTTCGGGGCGTTGTCGATCAGCACCTGCAGGGTCTCGCCGGCGCGGTCGCGCATCCCCAGGCCCAGGTAGCCTTCGACCATCACGGCCAGGGCGTCGCGGCTGGCTTCCGTCTGGGGGTAGTTCTCCAACACCCAGCGGCCGCGCTCCACGGCGGCGAGATAGGCGCCCTTGCGCAGGTAGAAGTCGGCCACGTGCAGCTCGTGGCGCGCCAGCACGTTGCGCAGGTAGACGATGCGCTGCTGGGCGTCCGGGGCGTACTGGCTGCTCGGGTAACGCTGGATCAGCTCGCTGAAGTCGGCGTAGGCGTCGCGGGTGGCGCCCAGGTCGCGCTTGGAGATGTCGATGAGGCGCAGGCGCTCCAGGCTGAAGCGACCCGCCTGCCAGGCGGCCAGGCCGCGCATGTAGTAGGCGTAGTCGACCTGGGGATGATCCGGATGCAGGCGGATGAAGCGGCTCGCCGCGGCCCGGGCGTTCTCCCAGTCGTCGGTCTGGTAGTAGGCGTAGATCAGTTCCAGCTGGGCCTGCTCCGCGGTATCGCCGAAGGGAAAGCGAGTGTCGATGGCCTCGAGCCGATTGATCGCGGTGGTGTAGCTGCTCGTTTCGAGGGCCTCGCGTCCCTCCTCGTAGAGCTGGCGTTCGGCGACGCCATCGAGCTCCTCTTCCTCGGGGGTGCCGGCACAGCCGGCCAGCAGGGCACCGGCCAGCATCAGAACGGCCAGGCGAGCGGGGGAGGTGATAACGCGCATCGTGATCCTCGTGTCTAACAACCCGGGCGGCCGTGATAGAATCGGCCGATATCCGCCCACTATAAAGCACCTTGCGGCGAAACGCAGTCATCGCACCCGGTGCGCACGGAGCCCCGTTCCGACCCATGTCCCAGACCCTCGAAGCCCAGCACCGAGTTCCCGAACGCATGGCGGGTCAGCGCCTCGACCAGGCCGCCGCCGAGCTCTTCGCCGACTTTTCCCGGGAGCGGCTCAAGTCCTGGATCAAGAGCGGCGCCCTGACCCTCGATGGCCAGCCGGCCAAGCCCAAGGACAAGGTCTACGGCGGCGAGGCCCTGGCCCTTGCCGCCGAGATCGAGGACGACACCCGCTTCGAGCCCGAGGACATCCCGCTGACGGTGGTATACGAGGATGAAGAGGTGCTGGTGATCGACAAGCCGCCTGGCCTGGTGGTCCACCCCGCGGCTGGCAATCCCGACGGCACCCTGCTCAATGCGCTGCTACACCATGACCCCCAGCTGGCGACGATCCCCCGGGCGGGCATCGTGCATCGCCTGGACAAGGACACCAGCGGCCTGATGGTGGTGGCCAAGACCTTGGCCGCCCAGACGGCGCTGGTCGAGCAGCTGCAGGCGCGCAGCGTGTCGCGGGAGTACGATGCCGTGGTGGTCGGCGTGATGACCGCTGGCGGCACTGTGGATGCCCCCATCGGCCGCCATCCGCGGGATCGCAAGCGCCAGGCGGTGAACGCCTCGGGCAAGCCGGCGGTGACCCACTACCGGGTGGTCGAGCGCTTTCGCGCCCACACCCATGTGCGCTGCAAGCTCGAGACCGGTCGTACTCACCAGATCCGCGTGCACATGTCTCACGTGCGCTATCCGCTGATCGGCGATCCGGTCTACGGCGGACGCCTCAAGCTGCCGGCCGGCGCGGACGACCGGCTCAAGGAGATCCTGCGTGACTTCCCGCGCCAGGCGCTGCATGCCCGCAAGCTGGCCTTCGTGCACCCGGCCAGCGGCGAGCGGATGGCCTTTCGCGCGCCGCTGCCGGATGACCTGCTGATGCTGCTCGACTTCCTGCGCGAAGACGGCGAGACCATGCGCTAAGGCTTCGTGCCAAGGACCCCGTGATGAGCGATACCTTCGACCTGCGCCCGACGCCGATCCTGCCCGACTGGCCCGCCCCGGAGAGCGTGGGAGCCTTCGTCACCACCCGCGAGACCGGCCCCAGCCAGGGCGCCTTCGCCGCCTTCAATGCGGCCGATCGCGTGGGCGACAACCCGGACCACGTGGCGCTGTGCCGTCGTCAGCTGGAGAAGGAGGTCGGCGGCGACCGGCCGCTCTTGTGGCTCGACCAGGTGCACGGCGCTCGGGTACAGCAGTCTTTCTCCGATGCCAGGCCCGAGGCGGATGCCGCCGTGGCGATGAGCCGCGACTATGCCTGCGTGGTGCTCACCGCCGATTGCCTGCCGGTCTTCCTCTGCGACCGCCACGGCACCCGCGTGGCGGCCATCCATGCCGGCTGGCGTGGGCTCGCCGGCGGCGTGATCGAGGCGACGGTAGGAGCGATGGGGCTGCCCCCGGAGGCGCTGATGGCCTGGCTGGGCCCGGCGATCTCCAACGCCCAGTTCGAGGTCGGGCCCGAGGTGCAGCAGGCCTTTGTCGGCGTGCACCCCGAGGCCGAGGCGGCCTTCGACCCGAGCCCCTACCGGCTCGGTCACTACATGGCCGACCTCTACAAGCTCGCCCGCCTGCGCCTGGAGCGCCTCGGCGTGTCGCACATCAGCGGCGGCCACTTCTGCACCGCCTGCGAGCCGCGCTTCTACTCCCATCGCCGCGACGACGGCGTCACCGGCCGCATGGCCAGCGTGATCTGGTTACGCTGAAGCGAGCCACAAGCTTCAAGGAGCAAGGTCCAAGGAAAACCCGAGGCCTTCGACCGGTGACAAGAAAATAGCCTCTCGCGGCTTTCTGCCAGATAAGGATGCTGCCTTGCCCCTTGCCCCTTGCCCCTTGCCCCTTGCCCCTTGCCCCTTGCCCCTTGCCCCTTGCCCCTTGCCCCTTGCCCCTTGCCCCTTGCCCCTTGCCCCTTGCCCTCTTGATCACCGTCAACTCCCGCCCTCCTTTCCCTGGCCGGTGACTTGAAAGCCGACCACGCTGACTCCATTGAAGCCCTCAAGACACATTGACAGGGTCACGCGGCGCGTCCGAACGCGCCGCCACCCCGATGGAGGAACACCCATGCGATTCGACAAGTTCACCGCCAAGCTGCAGAACGCCGTGGCCGATGCCCAGTCCCTTGCCGTGGGCCGCGGTCACAACCAGCTGGAGCCCGGCCACCTGCTGCTGGCGCTGCTGGAGGCCACCGATACCGGCGTCAAGGCGCTGGTGCAGAAGGCCGGCGCCGACGCCGCGCGGCTGCGCGACGGCCTGGTGGGCCATCTCGACGACCTGCCCAAGGTCGCCAACTTCGACGGCGAGGTGCAGCCCTCCCGCGATCTGATCAAGCTCTTCAACCTCACCGACCGCGAGGCCCAGAAGCGCGGCGACCAGTACATCGCAAGCGAGCTGGTGCTGCTCGCCGCGCTGGAGATGGGCGGCGCTGTGACCAAGCTGCTGACCCAGGCCGGGGTGACCCGCAAGGCGCTTGAGACCGCCGTCAACGGCGTGCGCGGCGGCGAAACGGTGGATGATCCCAACGCCGAGGATCAGCGCGAGGCGCTGGAGAAGTACACCCTGGATCTCAACGAGCGGGCCGCCAGCGGCAAGATCGACCCGGTGATCGGCCGCGACGACGAGATCCGTCGCACCATCCAGGTGCTGCAGCGGCGCACCAAGAACAATCCGGTGCTGATCGGCGAGCCCGGCGTCGGCAAGACGGCCATCGTCGAGGGGCTCGCGCAGCGCATCGTCGACGGCGAGGTGCCGGAGGGCCTCAAGGACAAGCGCGTGCTGTCGCTGGACATGGGCGCGCTGCTGGCCGGCGCCAAGTTCCGCGGCGAGTTCGAGGAGCGCCTGAAGTCGGTGCTCAAGGAGCTGGCTCAGGAAGAGGGGCGGGTGATCCTGTTCATCGACGAGCTGCACACCATGGTCGGCGCCGGCAAGGCCGAGGGCTCCATGGACGCCGGCAACATGTTGAAACCGGCCCTGGCCCGCGGCGAGCTGCACTGCGTGGGCGCCACCACCCTCGACGAGTATCGCAAGTACATCGAGAAGGATGCGGCCCTGGAGCGCCGCTTCCAGAAGGTGCTGGTCGACGAGCCCTCCGAGGAGGACACCGTGGCGATCCTGCGCGGCCTCAAGGAGCGCTACGAGGTGCACCACGGCGTCGATATCACCGACGGCGCGATCATCGCCGCGGCCAAGCTCTCGACCCGCTACATCACCGATCGCCAGCTGCCCGACAAGGCCATCGATCTGATCGATGAGGCCTCCTCGCGCATCCGCATGGAGCTCGACTCCAAGCCCGAGGAGATGGATCGTCTCGATCGCCGGCTGATCCAGCTGAAGATGGAGCGTGAGCACCTCAAGAAGGAGACCGACGAGGCCTCGAAGAAGCGCCTCGAGGGGCTGGAGGGACAGATCGAGGAACTCGAGCGCGAGTATGCCGACCTCGACGAGATCTGGAAGGCCGAGAAGGCCAGCATCCAGGGGGCGGCGCAGTTCAAGGACGAGCTCGATCGCGCGCGCATCGATCTGGAGCAGGCCCGCCGCCAGGGCGACCTGGCGCGCATGTCCGAGATCCAGTACGGGGTGATTCCCGGCCTGGAGAAGAAGATCGCCGAGGCCGGCGAGGCCGAGGCCGACACGGCCAAGCACCAGCTGCTGCGCTCCAACGTTACCGAGGAGGAAATCGCCGAAGTGGTGTCGCGCTGGACCGGCATCCCGGTGGCCAAGATGCTCGAGGGCGAGCGCGACAAGCTGCTGCGCATGGAAGAGGCGCTGCACGAGCGGGTGATCGGCCAGGACGAGGCGGTCACCGCCGTGGCCAACGCGGTGCGCCGTTCCCGGGCCGGGCTCGCCGACCCCAACCGCCCCAACGGCTCCTTCCTGTTCCTCGGCCCGACCGGTGTGGGCAAGACGGAGCTGTGCAAGTCGCTGGCGAACTTCCTGTTCGACACCGAGGAGGCGATGGTGCGCATCGACATGTCGGAGTTCATGGAGAAGCACTCCGTGGCCCGGCTGATCGGCGCGCCTCCCGGCTACGTCGGCTACGAGGAGGGCGGCTACCTGACCGAGGCGGTGCGTCGCAAGCCCTACTCGGTGCTGCTGCTCGACGAGGTGGAGAAGGCCCATGCCGATGTCTTCAACATCCTGTTGCAGGTGCTGGAGGACGGCCGACTCACCGACGGTCAGGGGCGCACCGTGGACTTCCGCAATACGGTGATCGTGATGACCTCCAACATGGGCTCGGACATCATCCAGCGCATGGGCGGCGATGACTCGGACTACGCCCAGATGAAGGAGATGGTGATGGCCGTGGTGGGCGATCACTTCCGCCCCGAGCTGATCAACCGCATCGACGAGGTGGTGGTGTTCCACGCCCTCGGCCAGGAGCAGATCCAGGCCATCGCCGGCATCCAGCTCGACCGCCTGCGCGCACGGCTCGCCGAGCACGAGCTGTCGCTCGAGGTCAGCGATGCGGCCCTGGCCCAGCTGGCAGTCGTGGGCTTCGATCCGGTGTTCGGCGCCCGGCCGCTCAAGCGGGCGATCCAGAGCCGCATCGAGAATCCGCTGGCCCAGGACCTGCTGGCCGGCAAGTTCTCGCCCGGCGACGTCATCCATGTGGAGGCGGAAGGCGACCGGCTGGTGTTTCAGAGCTGAGGAGCGGGGCCCGACGAGCCCCGATAACCGGGCCTCGTCGAGCGCCACAAACCGCCACAAACCGCCACAAAGCGTTACCATCGTCGCCCGGCGCCCGGGCGACGACGGACTAGAATGATTATCAGGTTGCGTCCTGTAACCCCCATTGCCCGTCGCTCCCTGCGAGCCGACGGGCTCTTTTTTGGGCGCCATGCAATAGGGGCCATGGTGGTACCAGCGTGATCTCCTCGACTTGCCGAATGGCCCTGCATGGGCTACCCACGTGGTTTCCGCGGTTGACACGCCAACAACGCTAATGGAATCTTGAGCGTTCCTGATAACGGGCGCGGATGCCAGCGGGCCACCCCCCATCCCCGCGCGAAGGGTAGGCCGAGTGCCTCTACCCGCCGAAGGACTTCCGGGTCCGGGCCAACCGCCCGGCCTGGCCAACGCCCCGACGCGGCAATCCGCCGTGATGAGAGTGCAGGCCCCAACAGGGCCCTTACTGCCAGGGTTTGGCATCAGGTGCCGGCACGGCCGGCAGCGGCATACCGCCGCACTCGACTTCGTGTCCCCACGGCGGACACGGATCGCACTCGAGACCTCCAGGGGAGATACATCTGTGGAACTGCTTTCCGGCGCAGACATGATTGCCCGCTTCCTCCAGGATGAGGGCGTCGAATATATCTATGGGTATCCCGGCGGGGCGGCGCTGCACATCTACGACGCGCTGTTTCGTCAGGACAAGGTCAAGCACATCCTGGTGCGCCACGAACAGGCCGCCACGCATGCCGCCGACGGCTATGCACGGGCCTCCGGCAAGCCCGGCACGGTGCTGGTGACCTCCGGGCCCGGGGCGACCAACGCGGTCACCGGCATCGCCACCGCCTACATGGACTCGATTCCCATGGTGGTGCTGTGTGGCCAGGTGATGAGCCACTTGATCGGTGACGACGCCTTCCAGGAAACCGACATCGTCGGCGTGACTCGGCCGATCGTGAAGCACAGCTTCTCGATCCGGCACCCGAGCGAGATTCCCGAAGTCCTCAAGAAGGCCTACTACCTGGCCGCGACCGGGCGTCCCGGTCCGGTGGTGGTGGACATTCCCAAGGACATGACCGCGCCCACCGAACGCTACGAGTACGTCTACCCCAAGAAGGTCAAGATGCGCTCGTACAACCCGGTCACCCGCGGCCATACCGGCCAGATCAAGAAGGCCGTCGAGCTGATGCTCAAGGCTCGGCGCCCGGTGTTCTACACCGGCGGCGGCGTGGTCACCGGCAACGCCTGCGAGGGGCTGACCGACCTGGTGCGGCGGCTGGGCTATCCGATCACCACCACGCTGATGGGCATCGGCGCCTATCCGCAGAGCGATCGGCAGTGCCTGGGGTGGCTGGGCATGCACGGCTCCTACGAGTCGAACATGGCCATGCACCATGCCGACCTGATCATCGCCATCGGTGCCCGCTTCGATGATCGCGTCACCAACAACACCTCGAAGTTCTGTCCCACCGCCAAGATCGTCCACGTCGACATCGATCCGAGTTCCGTCTCCAAGACGGTGCGCGCCGACGTGCCCATCGTCGGACCGGCGAGCAGCGTGATCAACGAGATGATCAGCATGGTGCAGGGCCGGGAGATCGCTCACCCCGAGGAGCTGGCCGAGTGGTGGACGCAGATCGATGGCTGGCGCGAGGAGCGCCGGGGTCGACTCTACGAGCCGTCGAAGCCCGACGAGCCGATCAAGCCCCAGGAGGTCATCGAGGCGCTGTGCCGGTCGACCCGCGGCGAGGCCTACGTGACCACCGATGTGGGTCAGCACCAGATGTTCGCGGCCCAGTACTACAAGTTCGACAAGCCCAACCGCTTCATCACCTCGGGCGGGCTTGGCACCATGGGCTTCGGCTTCCCGGCGGCCATGGGCATCAAGCACAACTTCCCGGAGGAGCAGGTGATCTGCGTGACCGGGGAGGGCAGCTTCCAGATGATGATGCAGGAGCTGTCGACCTGTAAGCAGTTCGGGGGCGGCGTGAAGATCGTCAACCTCAACAACGCCTCGTTGGGCATGGTGCGCCAGTGGCAGGACCTGAACTACAAGTCCCGCCATGCGCACTCCTACATGGAGTCGCTGCCCAACTTCCAGCAGTTGATCGAAGCATATGGCTTCACCGCGCTGCGGGTGGAGACACTGGCGGATCTCGAGCCGGCACTGGAAAGGACCTTTGCCGACAAGCACGAGCTGGTGTTCCTCGATGTTCTCGTCGACCCGCACGAGCACGTCTATCCGATGCATGTGCCCCTGGGCTCCATGCGTGACATGCTGCTTTCCAAGACGGAGCGGACCTGATGCGCCATATCATCTCGATTCTGATGGAAAACGAACCGGGCGCCCTGTCTCGCGTGGTGGGGCTGTTCTCGCAGCGCAACTTCAACATCGAAACGCTGAACGTGGCGCCCACCGAGGACCCCAGCCTGTCGCGGCTGACCGTGACCACCGTCGGGGACGATCGGGTGATCGAGCAGATCACCAAGCACCTCAACAAGCTGATCGACGTGGTCAAGCTGGTGGACCTGACCGAGGGCAACCACATCGAGCGCGAGCTGATGCTGGTCAAGGTCAAGGCCCTGGGCGCGGCCCGCGACGAGGTGAAGCGCACCGTGGACATCTTCCGCGCGCAGATCGTCGACGTGACCCCGAGCCTCTACACGGTGCAGATCACCGGCGATGCGGGAAAGCTGGATGCCTTCCTGCAGGCCATGGCGCCGGTAGGCCTGCTCGAGGTGGCGCGCACCGGAGTCTCGGGCATCGCCCGGGGCGACAAGGTGCTCTCCCTCTAGCGCCTGCACGACCGCGAGTCGGGTGGCTCTCGCCACAAGCTCGACGCCTGACAGCGCCGCCCTTCGGGGCGGCGCTTTTGTATGTGGGGAGTCAGGTACCGTGTCCGACGGTCAGGCACGATGCCCGACGATCAGAAGCGCTCGGCGACCTCGTCCCAGAGCGCGGCGATCAGCGGACTCTTCAGTCGCCGTTCGAGCACGCAGAGGCCGACGTCGTAGTGGGGCAGCTCCGGCTTGACCGGCAGGATCCGCACGCGCTCCGCCAGCGGGCTGGTATCGAGCACGATCCGCGGCACCACGCCGAGGCCGAAGCCCAGCCCCACCATGCTGACAATGGCCTCGTGACCGGCTACCTGGGCGTAGATGCGCGGCGCCACGCCCAGCGCCCGAAACCAGGTGTCGCTGTACTGGCGGGACAGGCCGGCCTCGGAGAGGATCATCGGCACCTCGCGCCACTGCTCGGCAGACGGCGACTCGGGCGTGGTCGGGATCCAGTCGTGTGCCTCGTGGGGCGCGATGAACACCAGCGGCGAGCGAGTCAGCGACTTGAAGCCCAGCGCGTCGGGCGACTGGCGGGGGCGCGGGGTGATCGCCATGTCCTCGTTGCCGGCCAGCACCCGCTGGATGGACTGGGCCGGGTCGCCGGTGTGAAGCTTGAGCTCTATTCCTGGATAGCGGGTACGGAATTCGCTCAGCAGCTCATAGAGGAAGCTGTAGCTCGCGGTCACCGAGCAGTAGATGCTGATCTCGCCGGTCAGGGTACGCGCCTCGCTCATCAGCGACTGGCGCAGCCGCTCCCACTCCTCCAGCGCCTCCCGGGCATAGGCCAGGAAGGTGCGGCCCTGGCGGGTCAGCGCCACATGGCGGTTGTCGCGCTCGAAGAGGGGCACGCCCAGGCTCTCCTCGAGCTGGCGGATCGTGCGGGAGAGGGTCGAGGAGCTGACGTGGCACGTCTCGCTGGCGCGACCGAAATGCAGGGTCTCGGCCAGGGCGAGGAAGTGCTTGAGGGGGCGCATGTCCATGGAAGCTATTATTGCACAAATCGGGATATTGCATTGCAAATATAGCGTTTTACGCAACGCGAGGGCTGGCGTAAGGTGACTCCATCGGCTGCATCGAATCCCAGTGCCGCGACAGACGGCACGGGTGGCCATCAACGCTGAACGTCAACTTCGAATATCATCGACACCATTTTTCGCTTCAGGAGCACGTCATGCGCGTTTACTACGATAAGGATTGCGATCTCTCCCTCATCCAGGGCAAGAAAGTCGCCATCGTGGGCTACGGTTCACAGGGTCATGCCCACGCCAACAACCTCAAGGAGTCCGGGGTCGACGTCACCGTCGCCCTGCGCGCCGGCTCCTCCTCCGCCGCCAAGGCCGAGGCCGCCGGCCTCAAGGTTGCCTCCGTCGAGGACGCCAGCAAGAGCGCCGACGTCGTGATGCTCCTGGCCCCGGACGAGAACCAGAAGGCGATCTACGAGAACCAGATCGAGCCGAACCTGAAGCAAGGCGCCACCCTGGCCTTCGCTCACGGCTTCAACATCCACTACAACCAGATCGAGCCGCGCCAGGACCTGGACGTGGTGATGATCGCGCCCAAGGCCCCGGGCCACACCGTGCGCTCCGAGTTCGTGCGCGGCGGCGGTATCCCGGACCTGATCGCCATCCATCAGGACGCCTCCGGCAACGCCAAGGAGCTCTCGCTCTCCTACGCGGCGGCTATCGGCGGCGGGCGCAGCGGCATCATCGAGACCTCCTTCAAGGACGAGACCGAGACCGATCTGTTCGGCGAGCAGGCCGTGCTGTGCGGTGGCGCAGTGGAACTGGTCAAGGCCGGCTTCGAGACCCTGACCGAGGCGGGCTACGAGCCGGAGATGGCCTACTTCGAGTGTCTGCACGAGCTCAAGCTGATCGTCGACCTGATGTACGAGGGCGGCATCGCCAACATGAACTACTCCATCTCCAACAACGCGGAGTATGGCGAGTACGTGACCGGCACCGAGGTGATCAACGAGCAGTCCCGCGAGGCCATGCGCAACGCACTCAAGCGCATCCAGACCGGCGAGTACGCCAAGATGTTCATCAACGAGGGCAACACCAACTATCCCTCGATGACCGCGCGTCGCCGTCTCAATGCCGAGCACCCGATCGAGCAGGTCGGCGAGAAGCTCCGCGGCATGATGCCGTGGATCGCCGCCAACCAGCTGGTCGACAAGTCGAAGAACTGATCTGCGGATCCGTTTTGACCGACTCGAGGGCGCGGACATCCGCGCCCTCGCTGCGTTTGGGGCATGGCAGGGTCTTCGTGAGTCTTTTGTCACGGTGTGTGTAGAATGGGACGACACCCAAGGCGATGGAAGAGACAGATGAGTCGGGATCCGCACAGCAGCGAGCATGACCCAAGCCAGCCGGGCGAGGAGGATCTGGCGAGCACCTTCGTGCGTGAATCGGAGGTCATCGAGGAGGCCGAGGAGGGCGGCAAGAAGATTCGTCGCAAGGGCGTCTACCTGCTGCCCAACCTCTTTACCACTTCGGCGCTGTTCTCTGGCTTCTTCGCCATGGTGGCCGCCGTCAACGGAGACTTCACCACGGCGTCGATCGCCATCTTCATCGCCATGGTGCTGGATGGCCTGGACGGCCGGGTGGCTCGCCTGACCAATACCCAGAGCGACTTCGGCGCCGAGTACGACAGCCTCTCCGACATGCTCTCCTTCGGCGTGGCGCCGGGCCTGGTGGCCTTCATCTGGATCCTGCAGGACATCGGCAAGACCGGCTGGGTGGTGGCCTTCCTCTACGTGGCCTGTGCCGCCCTGCGCCTGGCGCGCTTCAACGTGCAGATCGGCAGCGTCGACAAGAAGTGGTTCATCGGCCTGCCGAGCCCCTCGGCGGCGGCCCTGGTGGCGGCCAGCGTCTGGACCTTCCACAGCTTCGATGCCGATGCCTTCGGCTTCAAGCTGCTGATGCTCTTCGTGGTGGGGGCCGCCGGGGTGCTGATGGTCAGCAACATCCGCTACTACAGCTTCAAGGACGTGGACCTCAAGGGGCCGGTGCCCTTCGTCTTCCTGCTGGCCATCGTGCTGGGCTTCGTGGTGATCTCCATCGAGCCCTCGGTGATGCTGCTGCTGCTGTTCGGCGCCTATGTGGCCTCCGGGCCGGTGCTGGCGCTGATGCGCAAGCTGAAGCATTCGCCCTCCGCCGGCTGAGCCGTTAGACTCGCCCCGTCAAAACGCCCGCCTCGCGCGGGCGTTCGCGTCTCTGGAGGGCGGGGGAATCTATCCACACCCGGTCGTCGCGCCGAAAGCTCGAAGGCGCTGTGGATAAGGTGGCGTCGGCGTGTCGGTCACCACCGCGTCACGGCCGGAACACGGCTCTGACATTTTTCTTCACGCAGGCCTTGCACGGCTCCGGGGAAATCCGTAAAGTACGCATCCGCTGCCGGCAACGGGCAAACGTTGCAGGCGGTGATGGTGGCAGAAGTGCTTGTTTCCACTTGGGTTTTTCGAAGACGCTT
>NZ_JBEGCI010000011.1:0-152789 GCF_040196315.1 Halomonas pelophila | reverse complement strand
GCCTGGGCGACCTATCTCCTTTACAGGCTCGAGGCCATTCGGTCCTACTCGGGATACACCCAGGCTGTGAGCGGTGGTAGCTAATCACCTCTCACTGGAGAGACACAAGGTCCTACGCCAGGGATGGCGTCGGTAGCGCCCAGGGAGGGGTTCACAGCGCCTCCTCGTAGGCGAGTCGCCAAGTCAGCCCCGAGCTATCGAGCAGTCTAACAAACTATCTGCGATAGCTCTGCCGGGGCTCACGGCGACGCTCAGGGTCGGCTGGCGATCCAGCCCCGCGGGTCGATGGGCTGGCCGTTGCGGCGCACCTCGAAGTAGAGCCCCGGCTGGCCCTGGCCGCCGCTGGCGCCCACGGCGCCCAGGGCGTCGCCGCGGGAGACCGCGCTTCCCACCCCGGCGGAGAAGTGTTGCAGGTGGGCGTGCAGGGTCATCACCCGGTCGCCGTGATCGACGATCAGCAGGTTGCCGAAGCCGCGCATCCAGTCGGCGAAGACCACTCGGCCCGGATGCACGGCCGTGACCGGGGTGCCCTCGGCGGCGCGGATCACCAGGCCGTTGAGGTGCACCCCCTCGCCGTTGCGAAAGGTCGAGGCGATGGCGCCCTGCACCGGCCAGGGCAGGGCGCCGCGGGTCTCGTCGATGGCGGTGGAGGGGGGCGGGCGCTCGAGGCGGGCCAGCTGCTCCTGCACCTCGCGCAGGGTGCGCTCGGCATGGGCGCGGTCCTGGGCGAGGGTCGCCAGCCGGGCCTGCTCGCTGGCGAAGCGCTCGTCCAGTGTCGCCACCAGCGCGGTGCGCTCGGCGCTCTGCTCGGCCAGCGTTGCGCTGCGCTCGGTAAGGCGTGCCGTCACAGCCTCCAGCCGCTCGCCGCGCTCGGCCAGGGCCTGACGGGTGTCGGCGAGTTCGCTCTCCAGGCGCTCGATGCGATCGAGGCGCTCGTGACGGGCCCGGGCCAGGCGATTGAGGTAGTGCTGCAGGCGGTCTAGCCGGGCCGGGTCGTCCTGGTTGAGCAGCAGCTTGAGCTGGGGCGTGAGGCCGAGGCGGTAGAAGGCCTCGAGCTGCATCTCGAGCGATTCGAGCTGCTCGGCGCGCTCGGCGACCAGCTGCTCGCGCCGGGCCTCGAGATCGGCGATCTCGTCGTTCAGGGTGCGCCGCTCGGCCTGCAGGGCGTCGAGGCGGCGATGGGTCTCGGCGAGCGCCGTCTCCACCTCGCGCAGCGCTTCGCTCGCCTCGTCGCGGGCCTCCCGGGTGGTGGAGAGCTCCCCGGAGGCGGCCAGGATCTCCTCGCCCAGAGCGTCGAGGCGCGCCTGGGCCTCGCGCTCGGAGGGGGCGGCGGCAAGCGACGAGGCCAGGCCCAGACTCAGGGTGAGAGCCAGGCCAAGCCCGAGGGCGGTGGCCGGGCCGCTCGGCCCTCTCGGCGTGGTGCGCCGCATCGCCACTCCCAGGCGCCTAGGATGCCGGCTCACTCGCCCTCGATCAGCACGCGTCCGGTCATCTCCTCCGGTACCGGCTGGTCCATCAGGGTCAGCAGGGTTGGGGCGATGTCGCACAGCCGGCCGTCGTCGAGCAGGCGCACCGGGCGCGGCCCGACGTAGATCAGCGGCACGTCGAAGGTGGTGTGGGCGGTCTGGGGCGCGCCGGTCTCGGGGTGGATCATCTGCTCGGCGTTGCCGTGATCGGCGGTCACCAGGCAGGCGCCGCCGACGCGCTGGATCGCCTCCACCACCCGGCCGACGCAGGCGTCCACGGCCTCGATGGCCTTGACGGCGGCGTCGAACTTGCCGGTGTGGCCGACCATGTCGCCGTTGGCGTAGTTGCAGACGATCAGGTCGTGCTGGCCGCCCTCGATCGCCTCCACCAGGCGGTCGGTGACCTCCACGGCACTCATCTCGGGCTTCTCGTCGTAGGTCTTCACCTCCTGAGGGGAGGGCACCAGCACGCGGGTCTCGCCGCGGTATTCCTGCTCGCGCCCGCCGGAGAAGAAGAAGGTGACGTGGGCGTACTTCTCAGTCTCGGCGATACGCAGCTGGGTGAGCCCCCGCTTCTCCATCACCTCGCCCAGGGTGTTGACGAGCTCGGCCGGCGGGAAGGCGGCCGGGGCCGGGATGTCGGCGGCGTACTGGGTCAGCATCACCAGGCCGTCGGCGGCAAGCCGGGGGCGGGCGCGCCGCGCGAAGCCCTCGAAGCCGTCCTCGACGAAGGCGCGGGTCAGCTCCCGGGCGCGGTCGGCGCGGAAGTTCATGAAGATGCCC
This sequence comes from Halomonas pelophila, assembly GCF_040196315.1. Classification (NCBI taxonomy): domain Bacteria; kingdom Pseudomonadati; phylum Pseudomonadota; class Gammaproteobacteria; order Oceanospirillales; family Halomonadaceae; genus Halomonas; species Halomonas pelophila. The sequence goes on along the minus strand of NZ_JBEGCI010000011.1, from coordinate 150,540 downwards.
GCATCGCCGTCGGCCATGGCCACCGGCGCGCCGGCGGGGCGGATGCTGGTGGCGGTGACGAACTCGTCAGTCTCGCCGCGGGCGTAGGCCTGCTCGAGACCCTGCTCAGCGGTCTGTGCCGTGAACTCGCCCGCCCCTTCGGTGATCAGGCGGTAGGCCTGCTCGACGCGATCCCAGCGATTGTCGCGATCCATCGCGAAGTAGCGGCCGATGATCGAGGCCACGAAGCCCTGCTCGGCGCCCACCAGCGCGGCGAGGCGGGCGTTGGCGCGCTCGATCGAGGCCATCGCGCTCTTCGGCGCCGTATCGCGGCCATCGAGGAAGGCATGGACGTAGATGTGCCGGGCGCCGCGGTGGGCGGCCAGCTCGGCCATGGCCAGGATATGATCCTCGTGGCTGTGCACGCCGCCGGGCGAGAGCAGGCCCAGCAGGTGCACGGCCCGGCCCGCGGCCACGGCGGCATCGATCGGCGCGGTCAGCGCCTCGACGTTGGCAAGCGCGCCCTCCTCGACGGCCTTGGTGATGCGGGTGAAGTCCTGATAGACGACGCGCCCGGCCCCCAGGTTCATGTGGCCGACCTCGGAGTTGCCCATCTGGCCGTCCGGCAGGCCCACGTAGCGGCCGTCGGTATGGATCAGGCTGTGCGGCTGTTCCTGCCACAGGCGGTCCATCACCGGGGTGCGGGCGGCGAGAACTGCGTTGTCGGTGGGCGACTCGTTGTGGCCGTAGCCGTCGAGGATGATCAGGGCTACCGGACGCGGGGTACGGGGGTCGGTCATGGGGGAGGGCCTCGTGGTCGGGGTCGCGTCCGGCCGGCTTGCGGGGCGGCCAGGGTCGCGACTTGCATCTGCTTGCGGCATCATATCGCACGGCACCGTCGGACGTCATTTTGGCCGGCGCCCGGGCCGCGGCGCGCCGCGGCTTTGTGTATACTGGGCGCCGCCGCGACTGGCCGGCCCCGTTCACCGTGTACCCGATAAAGAGTTAGCCGAACCCATGATCGATCAGCTGTTCGAATTCGTGCAGAATCATCCCCTGCTGGTGGGGGCCTTCCTGGTGGTGTTGATCGCCTGGCTCGCCTACGAGGCCCGCAACAGCAGCGCCGGAGGCGTGACCTCCAGCGAGGCCACCCAGCTGGTCAACCGCGAGGACGCCGTGGTGGTCGACCTCCGCGAGGCCAACGACTTCAAGGCGGGCCATATCGCCGGCGCTCGCCATATCCCGCAGAGCAAGCTCGACGAGCGCCTGCGCGAGCTCGAGAAGTTCAAGGGCAAGCCGATCATCGTGGCCTGCAAGCACGGCCAGAGCGCCGGCGTCGCCCAGGCCAAGCTCACCAAGGCGGGCTTCGAGCGCGTGCTGAAGCTCAAGGGCGGCATGGCCCAGTGGCAGGCGGATGGCCTGCCGGTGGTCAAGAAGTAGGCCCGGTCGTCGATAAATAGGCGACGCCCCCGTATTTCCCGGACCCGTTTACCCGATAGTTTCACCGGACAAAGGACCTTTCCCATGGCGGAAGAGAACAACCAGAACGCCGGCGCCGATGGTCAGGCGTCGGGCCAGCAGGACAAGCCGCAGCTGCAGTTCGCCCTGCAGCGCATCTACGTCAAGGACCTCTCCTTCGAGGCGCCCAACTCGCCGGCGATCTTCCAGCAGCCGTTCAAGCCCAAGGTCGGCCTGGACCTGAACACCACCCATCAGCAGGTCGGTGAAGACCTCTATGAGGTGGTGATCAAGGTCACCGCCCAGGTCACCCACAGCGAGGAGGGCACCACCTCCTTCCTGGCCGAGATCGAGCAGGCCGGCCTGTTCCGCATCGGCGGCCTCGAGGGCCAGCAGCTCGACCATACCCTGGGTGCCTTCTGCCCCAACGTGCTGTTTCCCTATGCCCGCGAGTGCATCGACAGCCTGGTCAACCGCGGTGGCTTCCCGCCGCTGATGCTGGCGCCGGTCAACTTCGAGGCGATCTACGCCCAGAAGAAGAAGCGCGAGGCCGAGCAGGCCCAGGCCGCCGGCGAGCAGGCGACCCAGTAAAGCCGATGCCGATCCTGATGAGCGAGAACCGCCCGTGAAGGCGCCGCGCATCCACGTCGCCGCCGACTTCCACGTCGGCGGCGACGTCGTTCTGCCCGAGGGGCCGGCCCGCCACGTGGCCCGGGTGCTGCGCCTGGGCGAGGGGGCCGCGCTGCGCCTCTTCGACGGCGCCGGCCTGGAGGCTAGGGCGGTGCTCGTCGAGGCCTCCCGCAAGCGGGTGCTGGCGCGCATCGAGGCCGTCGAGCCGGGGCTCGGCGAGTCGCCGCTGGCGGTGCACCTCGGCCAGGCGATCTCCAAGGGGGATCGCATGGACTACGCCATCCAGAAGGCGGTCGAGCTCGGCGTGGCGGCCATCACTCCGCTCTACACCGAGCACGGCGACGTGCGGCTCAAGGGCGAGCGGGCGGCCAAGAAGCTCGCCCACTGGCAGGCCGTGGCCGCCAGCGCCTGCGAGCAGTGCGGCCGCGCGACCCTACCCCCCGTGCACGCCCCGATGGGCCTCACTGACTGGCTGGCCGTCCGCGACGAGGCGCTGCGCCTGGTGCTGCATCCCGGCACCGCCGGCGCCCTGGCCGAGGCCGAGGCCCCCGCCAGCGCCGCCGTGCTGATCGGCCCGGAGGGCGGGCTCGCCGAGGCCGAGGTCGAGGCCGCCCGGGTGGCCGGCTTCGCCCCGCTCTCCCTCGGGCCGCGCGTGCTGCGCACCGAGACCGCGCCGGTGGTGGCGCTGTCGCTGCTGCAGGCGCGCTTCGGCGATCTCTGAGCCGCGCGCTCGGCTATCCTCTCTTCCTAGCGCTCCCCCGCTTTTCCGCTCCCCACTCTTTTTACCGGACGCTTCCATGCCCGATTCTCGAGACCGCCGTTCGCCGCGCTCCTCCGCCCCGCATGCCGCCGCGCCGCGCCGCCATCGCGCACCCCGGGCCGCCGTCGGCGAGGTGGTCTACCTCGAGGTGGTGACCGTCAACGAGACCGGCGCCTTCCTCGACTGGGGCCATCCCCGCGACCTGCTGCTGCCCTACGGCGAGCAGCGCTTCCGTCCCAGCGTGGGCCGACGGGTGCTGGTGATGATCTATGAGGATCAGCAGGGTCGACCGGTCGCCTCCCAGCGCCTCGACCGCTTCCTGGCCGACGAGGCCGAGGGCCTGGCGGCGGGCGACGAGGTGGCGCTGGTGATCGCCGATCAGACCGACCTGGGCTACAAGGTGGTGGTCGATCAGCGCTTCTGGGGCCTGCTCTACCGCGACGACGTGAATCGCCCGCTGCGCCGCGGCCAGCGGCTCACCGGCTACGTGAAGCGCCTGCGCGACGACGGCCGCCTGGACCTGTCGCTGCTGCCGCCGGGGTCGGCGCGCCTTGACGTGGTCGGCGAGCAGGTGCTCAAGGCGCTGCGCGAGAGCGGCGGCTACCTGCCGCTGGGCGACAAGAGCGACGCGGGGGAAATCAAGGCGCGGTTGGGGGTGAGCAAGAACGCCTTCAAGCAGGCCATCGGGCGGCTCTACAAGCAGCGGCGGATTCTCCTGGAGCCCACCGGTATCCGGCTGGCTCCGAGCACGGACTAGCCCGTTGGGGCAGCGCGGATAGCGAAAGGCGCCGGGGACAGGCTGAAGGTGAGATCCGAGGACCAGGGGTGAGGAGCGCCGCACCGCCAGTCAGGGCAATCGTAGATGGGTCTGACGAGGGGCGTCGGGGACAGGTCGAAGAGTGGGTCCTACGCCAAGGATGGCGTCGGTAGCGCCCAGGGAGGGGTTCACAGCGCCCCCTCGCAGGCCTGTCGCCGGATCAGCCCCGAGCGGCACTATACGCACCGCGCACGCCGCAGCGCCCTCCAGCTTGGTGGACGCGATACCGCTGCGGCATACTGAGCGCATTCACTCTTCGACCGGAAACACGACGCCATGAGCGAACGCGCGCTGAAGATCGGCGTGGTGATGGATCCCATCGCCGATCTCACCTACAAGAAGGACACCAGCCTGGCCATGCTGTGGGCCGCCCAGGATCGCGGCGCCTCGCTGTACTACCTGGAGCAGGAGGAGCTGTTCCTGCGCGAGGGGCGCGCCTTCGGTCGGATGCGTGCCCTACGGGTGCATCGCGATCCCGCGCACTGGTTCGACCTGGGCGAGCCGGAGGCGGGGCCCCTGGCCGAGCTCGACGTCATCCTGATGCGCAAGGATCCCCCGGTCGACGGCCACTTCCTCAACGCCGTCTACCTGCTGGGCTTCGCCGAGCGCGAGGGCGTGCTGGTGGTCAACCCCACCCAGGCGCTGCTGGAGTGCAACGAGAAGCTCTTCGCCCAGCAGTTCCCCCAGTGCTGCACGCCGACCCTGGTCTCCTGCGACGAGGCCGTGCTGCGCGCCTTTCACGCCGAGCACGGCGACGTGATCTTCAAGCCGCTGGACGGCATGGGCGGCAGCGGGATCTTCCATGTGCTCCCCGAGGGCCGCAACCTCGGCGCCATCATCGAGATGCTGAGCGAGCGCGGCCAGCGCCAGATCATGGCCCAGCGCTACATCCCCGAGATCAAGGATGGCGACACCCGCATCCTGCTGGTGGACGGCGAGCCGGTGCCCTACGGCCTCGCCCGGGTGCCCATGGCCGGCGAGACCCGCGGCAACCTGGCCGCCGGCGGCACCGGCGTCAGCCGCGAGCTCACCGCCCGCGACCACTGGCTGATCGAGCAGGTGCAGCCGGTGATCCGTGAGAAGGGACTGATGTTCGTCGGCCTCGACGTGATCGGCGACTACATCACCGAGATCAACGTCACGAGCCCCACCTGCGTGCGCGAGATCGACGACCAGCGCGGCACCGACATCGCCGGCCTGCTGATGGATGCCATCGAGCGGCGCCTCGGCGAGCGGGGCTGACCCGGGAGGCCTGTGGCCATGTCCAGCATCCTCAGCGATCCTATCCAGTATGCCCCGGTGACCCGGCCGCACCGGCACTGGCTGGCCTGGTCGCTGGCGCTGCTGCTGCATCTGGTGGTGATCGGGGTAGTGGCGAGCCGCCAGTTCGCCCCGGCACCCGTGGAGCGGACCAGCGTCGACGTGGTGCTGGTGAGTCGCCCGGCCCAGGCCCCGGTGGAGGCCGAGGCCATCGCCGAGGCCGATCAGCGCGCCGCGGGCTCGCCCCAGGCGCAGGCGCCGGCGGAGGCGCGCGCCGCCCCGATGGAGGCGCTGCCCGAGCGTCAAGCCGCCGAGCCCGAGGTGGATCCGGCCACGCCTGCCGCGCCTCAGCAGGCCGAGGCCCCCGAGCCAGAGCGCGTCAGCGAGGCGCCGGCCGCCGAGGCTTCCCGCGAGGCGGCGTCGACGCCCGAGCCGCGCGACAGCGCCCCCCAGTCCGCCGAGAGCTCAGCGCCGCCCGCCGCCGCAGCCCCGTCGGCCTCGGGGCGCGACCTGCTCGCCCAGGCCACCGCCAGCATCCGCGACCAGGGGCTGTCGCCCGAGTATGCCGGCGAGCAGCCGGGCGAGGGGCGCCCGGCCGCCCAGCAGGCCGCCGAGGCACGCTACATCGACGACTGGACCCGCCGGGTCGAGGATTACGGCAACCGCGTGCATCCGGCGCCGCGCGAGCTGGCCGGCCAGCTGCGCATCCGGGTGGTCGTCGGCCGTGGCGGTCAGGTTCGCCAGGCAGAGGTGATACAATCCTCGGGACATGCCGAACTCGACCAGGCGGCCCTGGACACGGTGCACGGTGCCGCCCCCTACCGGCCCTTCGACCGGGGCATGGGCAACCTGGACAGCCTGTCCATTACGCGGGTCTGGCGATTCGGCCAAGGCAATCATTACGGCGTGCAATAGGTCCGCCGGGGAGTCTCATGCAATCCGTGCAACACTTCGGCTTGAAACACCACTTCCTGCTGGCGATGCCGCACCTGGAAGATCCCAATTTCGCCGGCAGCCTCAGCTATCTCTGCGACCATGACGAGAACGGCACCATGGGCGTGATCGTCAATCGGCCTCTGGAGCTGACCCTCGACGCCCTGTTCGAGCAGCTGGAGCTAGGCGGCGACGAGAGCCCCCATCGCCAGGCGCCGGTCTACTATGGCGGCCCGACCCACAAGGATCGCGGCTTCATCCTGCATCGCGGCGACAGCGACGCCTGGGACTCCAGCATCCAGGTCGCCGAGGACATCGCCCTGACCACCTCCATGGACATCCTCCAGGCGCTGGCCGACGGCCGTGGCCCCGAGCAGTTCCTGGTCTGCCTGGGCTGCGCCGGCTGGGAGGCCGGCCAGCTGGAGGACGAGCTCAAGGAGAACGCCTGGCTGACCGTCGAGGGCCAGGCCGAGATCCTCTTCTCGGTGCCGCCGGAGCAGCGCCTGGGCGCCGCCGCGGGCATCCTCGGTATCGACCTGAACCTGATGACCCGCGAGGCGGGGCACTCCTGATGACGGGGACGAACTGATGGCCGACGCCGGCGCGCGCCTGATCCTGGCCTTCGACTTTGGCACCCGGCGCATCGGCGTGGCGGTAGGTAACGAGCTGCTCGGCAGCGCCCGGGAGCTGGCGCCGCTGCCGGCCCGCGACGGCATCCCCGACTGGGCCGAGGTGGCCCGCCTGGTGGACGAGTGGCGCCCGGATCTGTTCGTGGTGGGGCTGCCGCTCAACATGGACGACAGCGAGTCGGTCATGAGTACCAGGGCGCGCAAGTTCGGCAAGCGCCTCTACGGCCGCTTCGGCACTCCCTGCGAGATGGTCGACGAGCGCGGCTCCACCCGCGAGGCCAAGGCGATCGCCCGGGAGGGCGGCCACCGCGGCAACTACCGGCAGGAAAGCGTCGACGGCATCGCCGCAGTGCTGATCCTGGAGGGCTGGTTCGCCCGCGCCGAGGGATTGCCGCCGCGCTGAGGCCGGGCGATCAGGCCGGGCGGGGGCCGCCGTCGCTGTACTTCCTGGCGAAGTCGCCCACCGAGATGCAGGTGAACTTCTCGATGAAGAACGCCAGGGTCGCCGGGCAGCGGAAGCGCTCCTCGAAGGCCTCCACGCCCCCTTCCCGCTCGCGTTCGACACTGGCCAGGTAGGTATCGCCGGCCTTGCGGAGCCTGACGGTCGCCTGGTTGTCCTGGGCCTTTTTCTCGACCTTCAGCTCGTGCTGCTCCTCGAGCAATCTTTCCAGCACCTCCCCCCTCTCGAGCTCCTCCGGTGAGGCCCAGAGCGGCTGGTCACGTTCGCCGTAGCGGTAAAGGAAGATCATCGGCAGCACCGAGAAGATGGCCGTGGTGAGGGTCCAGGTCAGCGCCGCGCCGGAGAGGTCCGCCGTGAAGACCGCGAGCAGCTGCACGACGATGCCCAGGGCCAACAGTCCCGCCAGGGGGCGCCACATCCGCGGGTTCATGAAGCCCCTGTCCAGGAAGTATCCCCATAGGCCGATCACCACGATCGCCCCCACGCCCAGCTGGATCATGGCGAGCAGCGACCCGCCACCCATCAGCAGGGCGATGACGCCGATCAGGATCAGCAGGGTGTAGAAGCCACACAGCAATAGGGTCGCACGCTTCAGGTTCATCGATGTTGCGCCTCCAGGCCAGGTCGCCATGCGCGGCGATGCCGATCGTCACCCCCAGCATAGGCGATCAGTCGTGAGCTGAAGGCCGTTCAGAAGGCGGTGTCGTCCACGCCCACGGTCGGCGGCACGAACCAGGGCACGTCGCGCAGGTCGCGCTCGATGTGCTCCTCGACCTTCAGCAGGGTGGCGAAGATCGCCATGCGCACCGGGATGCCGTTGTCGGTCTGGCGGAAGATCGCCAGGCGCGGGTCGCCGTTGAGGTCGACGTCCAGATCGTTGGCCTCGGGGCGGCTGTCCCGGGGCAGCGGGTGCATGACGATGGTGGAGGCGTTGCAGCGGCTGTCGAGGAAGGCGCGGTCGACGGTGAAGTCCCGGGAGAGGTTGAAGCCCTCGATCATCTCGGCGGTGAAGCGCTCCTTCTGGATGCGCGTGGTGTAGACCACGTCGACGTCGGAGAAGTCGCCGGCCAGGCTCTCGCGGACCTCCACGGCGAGCCCCTGGCGGCTGACGCGCTCGATCAGGTGGTGGGGCATCTCGAGCCCGGGGGGCGCCACCAGGGTGATGCGCATCGGCGCATAGCGCGCCAGCAGCCGGATCAGCGAATGCACGGTGCGCCCGTACTTCAGGTCGCCGGTCATCAGCACGTGGGCGTCCTTGAGCGCCTTGCCCTGGCGCGCGAACTCCTTGTCGATGGTGTAGAAGTCCAGCAGCGCCTGGCTCGGGTGCTCGCCGGGGCCGTCGCCGGCGTTGATCACCGGCACGTGGGTGGCGGCGGCGAACTCCGCCACCGAGCCCTGTTCCGGGTGGCGCATCACGATGGCGTCGCAGTAGCCGCTCATCACCCGGCTGGTGTCGTAGAGCGACTCGCCCTTGGCCATGGACGAAAAGGTGAAGCCGGTGGTGTCGCAGACGCTGCCGCCGAGCCGCGAGAAGGCGGTGTGGAAGCTGACGCGGGTGCGGGTGCTGGCCTCGAAGAAGAGGTTGCCGAGCACCGCCCCCTCCAGGATCCGGGTGACCTTGCGCCGCTGGGCGACGGGCTCAAGGCGCGCGGCGACGCGCATCAGGTGGTCGATCTCGTCGCGAGAGAGGGAATCGATGGAGAGCAGGTGGGACATCACGGCGGCCTCGGCAGGGGGAACGGGCGCTAGTGTAACGCCGTGCGGGCACGGCTTCAGCCTTGGCCATCGCGCCGGCGAGCCGATGAGCATCTGCCGGGGATGGTGGTGCGGGGCACCCAGCCGTCGTCTAGGCTGAGGTTTTCTATTTTTCACTTTGCTCTGATGGATGCCTCCCTAATGCCACCCTCGCCGCTGTGTTACGCCCTGCTGGATGTCTTCACCGCGACGCCACTGACCGGCAACCCCCTGGCCGTCTTTCCCTACGCGGAGGGCCTGAACGCGACGACGATGCAGGCCATCGCCCAGGAGCTGAACCTCTCCGAGACGATATTCGTGGGGCGAGAGGACGACGATCGGCGTTTTTCGGTGAGAATCTTCACTCCCCATCGCGAGCTGCCGTTCGCCGGCCACCCCGTGGTGGGTACGGCCCACTGGCTGGCCGCTCGGGAGCGCGTCGATCGCACGCGGCCGCTGATACTGGAGGCGCCGGCGGGCGCCCTGAGGGTCCGCTTCGAGGACGACCTGGCGTATTTCACCACCGCGGCGCCGGCCGAACTGGCGGCAAGCTCGTTGGGGAGAAGCGACGCCGCGGCGCTCTTTGGGCTCGAGGCTCAGGAGGTCGTCGCCGATCCGATCCTTGCCTCCTGCGGCCTGCCGTACCATCTGGTACCTCTGACTTCCCGAGAGGCTCTGTCGCGGGCGGCCCCGGCCGCCTCAAACTGGGCGCGGCACGTCTTGCCGAGCGGGATCGAGCAGGTCTATGTGTACGTCGAGCACGACGGCGAGGTCTCGGCGCGGATGTTCACGGCCGGGGCGGGCGTGCTGTATGAGGATCCGGCGACGGGAAGCGCGGCTGCTGCTCTGGCCGGTCACCTTTCCGCCTGCCACGCCGCGACCGTGCGCTGCTGGCGGATTCATCAGGGCGTGGACATGGGGCGACCCAGCGAGATCCTGGTTCGCCCCCGGCCGGATGACCAGGGCCGGGTCAGGGTCGAGGTCGGTGGCCGAGCGGTGATCGTCGGTGAAGGGGTGCTCTATCCGGGTGGCTGAGCCGCGGCGCGACGTGAGTCGGCACCTTCCAGGCCCCGGAACGCACACGCCCGGCCTAAGCCGGGCGTGCTTGGTGTCGGGGCGCGAGGCGGCTACCAGGCCTCCGGTACCCGCCCGCCCAGGCGCGCGGTGATTTCGGCGGCGGTCTCGCGGACCAGCTGGCCGAGCTCGAGCAGTCGCGCCTCGGGAATCCGCGCCACCGGCCCGGAGACGGAGATGGCGGCCAGCGGAATGCCGTGTTCGTCATGGATGCAGGCGGCCACGCAGTGCAGGCCGATGGCGTGCTCCTCGCGGTCGCAGGCGAAGCCCTGGCGGCGGATCTCGGCCATGCCCTCGCGCAGCGACGCGGGCGTGTGCAGGGTGTTCTCGGTGACCCGCGCCAGGCCCCGCTCGTCGAGGATGCGCTCGAGCTCGTCCTCGGGCAGCCAGGCCATCAGCGCCTTGCCGACGCCGGAGGCGTGAAGCGGCGCCCGGGAGCCGAGCCGGGTGATCATGCGCATCATCTGCGGCGACTCGCTCTGGGCCAGGAACACCGCCGTGCCGTCGTCGCGCACGCCGAGGTTGGCGGTCTCGCCGGTCAGCGCCGTGAGGCGGCGCAGGAAGGGGCGACTGGTGCCGAGGAAGTCACGGGCCTCGAGGAAGCTGTTGCCGATGCGGAAGGTCTTGACGTCGATCTTCCAGACGCCGAGCTCGCTGTCCTGGGTGACGAACCCCTGGCTCTGCAGCGCCTGCAGCAGCCGGTGGGTGGTGGAGGGGGCGAAATCCGCCTCCTCGGCCAGCTCCGACAGGGCGAGGCCGCCGGGGCTCGCCGCCAGGCGCTCGAGCAAATTGAGCCCGCGCACCAGCGACTGGCTGTGGCCGCTGGTGCTCTTGCCTGAACCGGCGGGACGTCCCGCCGTCCTGCGCTTGCCTTCGCTCACCCTATCTCTCCTGTCTCATGCTTTAACATCCTAGGATACCGAGTCGGCGGGGCGATGTCGCGCTTCGGAAATGGTTTCCAACTTGCTCCTTCGCCGGCGATGACGACGCGGTTTCAGCGGTGTCGCCAGCGGGGCGGACGCTTCTCGAGGAAGGCCGCGTCGCTGCCGACGAGCGACGGGGTCTTCCTCTCAGGCCGTCGCCGCGGCCTTGCGGCGCGTCAGGCGATCACCGAATAGATAGGCGCCCAGCGCCACCAGGATCAGCAGCGCGCCGGCCAGCATCGAGGCCGAGGGCTGTTCCTGGTTGAGGGTCATGCCCAGCCCCAGCGCCAGCACCGGCGTGATCAGGGTGACCAGGGCCACGGTGGCGGCGTGCAGCCGTGAGAGGATCAGGTAGTAGCAGAGGAAGCCGATCAGCGAGCCGAACACGGCCAGGTAGAGCACCGCCCCGCGACCGCGCTCGCTGAGCGGGATCGACAGCGGCTCGCCGCTGGCCAGCCACAGCGCCAGGAAGCAGGGCAGGCTCATGGCCAGGGCGCCCACGGTCTGCTCCAGGGGCCCGAGGCCGGCCGCCACGCGCTGCACGGCGATGCCGCTGCCGCTGAACAGCGTCACCGCCGCCAGCATCATCGCAAGCGCTCCCAGCTGGCCGCCGCCGAGGGTCAGGCTGTCGGCGAACACCACCCCGAGCCCCGCCAGGCCGAGGCCGCAGCCGAACCAGTGCCAGCCGCGCAGCCGCGTGGCCCCGGGCAGGGCCTGGAGGATCAGCCCCGAGACCAGCGGGGCCATGCCGAACATCACCGAGAGCATGCCCGAGGGCAGGTGCTGGGAGGCGTGGTAGCTCAGCGCCATGGCGCCGAACACGCCGGGCACCGCCGCGGCATAGCTCAGCCAGGCCCGGCGATCCAGGCGCGGGCGGTGGCGGCGCACCAGCAGGATCAGCGCGCCGGCGATCAGCGCGATCAGCATGCGCAGCATCACGCTGCCGATCGGTGCGCCGGCCTCGGCGCTCCACTTGATGGCCAGCGGCGTGGTGGCCCATACCAGCACCACGATCAGGTAGGCCGGTGCGGTCGGCATGGCAGGATCCTCGAGCGAATGGGGCGAACGGCAGGAAAAACGTCGTTACCTGAGCATTATCGCCAAAAAAACCGCCGCGTCGATGACGCGGCGGTGCTGGCGTGGCCCAAGCCTCGAGGGCGAGATTCAGCCCTGGAAGCTGGACTCGGAGTAGAGCACCCGCACCCGCTTGGTGTGGCTCACCTGGCTCAGGGCGTCCAGGGCCCGGGTGCCGTAGTCCTTGTCGACGTCGATGACCACGTAGCCGATGCGCTCGTTGGTCTGCAGGTACTGGCCGAGGATGTTGATGTCGTTCTCGGAGAGCACGCGGTTGATCTCGGAGAGCACCCCGGGCACGTTATCGTGGATGTGCAGCAGGCGGTGCTTGCCCGGATGGGCCGGCAGGGCGACCTCGGGGAAGTTGACCGAGCTGACGGTGGTGCCGTTGTCGGAGTAGGTCACCAGCTTCTCGGAGACCTCGATGCCGATGTTCTCCTGGGCCTCGAGAGTGGAGCCCCCGATGTGCGGGGTGAGGATGACGTTGGCCAGGCCGCGCAGCGGGCTGACGAACTCCTCCTCGTTGCCCTTGGGCTCCACCGGGAAGACGTCGACGGCGGCGCCGGCGAGGCGGCCGGCCTCGAGGGCCTCGGCCAGCGCCTCGATTACCACCACGCTGCCGCGGGAGGCGTTGATCAGGATGCTGTCCGGCTTCATCAGGGCGATCTCGGCCTCGCCGATCATCCAGCGGGTGGAGGCGAGATCTGGCACGTGCAGGCTGACCACATCGGCGCGGGCCAGCAGCTCCTCGAGGCTGGCCACCTGGCGGGCGTTGCCCATGGCCAGCTTGGTCACCACGTCATAGTAGATGACGTCGAAGCCCAGAGACTCGGAGAGCACCGAGAGCTGCGAGCCGATGCTGCCGTAGCCGATGATCCCCAGGGTCTTGCCGCGCGCCTCGTGGGAGTTCTTGGCCGACTTCAGCCAGCCGCCCTGATGGGCCCGGTGACTCTTCTCGGGGATGCCGCGCAGCAGCATGATGGCCTCGGCCAGCACCAGCTCGGCCACCGAGCGGGTGTTGGAGAAGGGGGCGTTGAACACCGGGATGCCGCGCACCAGGGCGGCGTCCAGGTCGACCTGGTTGGTGCCGATGCAGAAGCAGCCCACCGCCACCAGCTTCTCGGCGGCCTCGAAGACGCGCTCGTTGAGCTGGGTCCGCGAGCGGATGCCGATGAAGTGGACGTCGCTGATCTTCTCGATCAGCGTCGCCTCGTCCAGCGAGGTCGGCAGGTGTTCGATGTTGGTGTAACCGGCATTGAGAAGATTGTCCACCGCACTCTGGTGGACGCCCTCGAGTAGCAGGATCTTGATCTTGCTCTTGTCCAGGGACGTTTTGGCCATGGTCGATTCAACCCCTTCGTCGGCGCGCGCCGCATGCATGTGTCATGAAGATGCTGATGAGCCTGGGGCCGGCCGGCAACGCTTCGCCCGGGGCAAGACAGGCTCGAAACAGGGCCGATATCGTACCACAGCCGGCATGAGCCGGGATGAAAATGCTGTGGGCCGCGGATGAGTCCCATGCATGTTGGCACCCCGCTGGCCGGGGCAGACGACCCCCCCGGGAGAGCGTGTATACTGTCGGCCCAAGGATCATCCACCGGCGAGTAGAGGCGATGGCGGAACATCACAGTCAAGGCAGGGACGGGGCCGGCAACGAGACGGCGCCGGCCGACTTCGCCGCCACCGTCGAGCGGCTCGAGCAGCTCGTCGAGCGGCTGGAGTCCGGCGAGCTGTCGCTGGAGGGGTCGCTCGCGGCCTTCGAGCAGGGCGTGCGCCTGACCCGGGACGCCCAGCGTCGGCTCGACGAGGCCGAGCTCAGAGTGCGCACCCTCACCGAGGGCGAGGCCGGCGGCGTCGACCTGCAGCCCTTCGCGGCCCCACCAGCGGAGGATGACGGTGAGCGCTGACGAACTGGTGGCCCGACTGGCCGCGGATCGTGCCCGGGTCGATGCCCGCCTCGAGTCGCTGTTCACCGAGCGGGCGGCGCCCTCGCCGCGCCTGGAGGCGGCGATGCGCCACGCCCTGCTGGTAGGCGGCAAGCGGCTGCGGCCAGTGCTGGTCTACACGGCCGGCCGTGCCCTGGGCGCCGCGGAGGACGCCCTGGACGCCCCGGCCATGGCGCTGGAGCTGATCCATGCCTACTCGCTGGTGCACGATGATCTCCCGGCGATGGATGACGACGACCTGCGCCGCGGTCAGCCCACGGTGCATCGCGCCTATGACGAGGCCACCGCGATCCTCGCCGGCGACGCCCTACAGGCGCTGGCCTTCGAGGTGCTGGCGGCAAGCGAGCACCCGCGGGTCGGCGCCCTGATCGCCGGCCTGGCACGGGCCGCCGGGCGTGACGGCATGGTGGCCGGCCAAGCGCTGGATCTGGCCGCCGTGGGCGGGCATCCACAAGTGGCCGCGCTGGCGGCCATGCACGGTCACAAGACCGGGGCCTTGATCCGCGTGGCGGTGCGCCTCGGCGGGCTGATCGCGGTCGACGAGAACGACGCGCGGCTGGCCGCCCTGGATGCCTATGCCGACGCCATCGGCTTGGCCTTCCAGATCCACGACGACGTGCTTGACGTGACCGGCGACACCGCCACCCTCGGCAAGACCTCCGGGGCCGATGCCGCCCGTGCCAAGCCGACCTATCCGAGCCTGCTGGGGCTCGAGGGCGCGCGCCGCCGGGCCCTCGACCTGGTCGAGACGGGCGTGGCGGCGCTGGCGCCGCTGGGCGAGGGCGCCGCGCCCCTGGCCGACCTGGCCCGCTACATGATCGAGCGTGACCACTGACACCGCAGGCCCCACATGAAGCTGTTCGATGACATTCCCGTCGAGCGTCCGGCCACGCCGCTGCTCGACACCCTGGAGGCGCCGGCCGCCCTGCGCGCCATGAACGCCGGCCAGCTGGCCCAGGTGGCCGACGAGCTGCGCGCCTACCTGCTCTACAGCGTGGGCGTCTCCGGTGGCCACTTCGGCGCGGGCCTCGGCGTGGTGGAGCTCACCGTGGCCCTGCACCAGGCCCTGGAGACGCCCCACGACCGCCTGGTGTGGGACGTGGGCCACCAGGCCTACCCCCACAAGATCCTCACCGGCCGCCGCGCGGCGATGACGGGCATTCGCCAGTATGGCGGCCTGGCCGCCTTCCCGCGGCGCGCCGAGTCGGAGTTCGACACCTTCGGCGTCGGCCACTCCAGCACCTCGATCTCGGCGGCGCTGGGCATGGCGCTGGCCGCCCGTGCCCGCGGCGAGTCGCGCCGAGTCTGCGCGGTGATCGGCGACGGCGCCCTGACGGCGGGCATGGCCTTCGAGGCCCTGGCCCACGCCGGCCACGTCGACGCCAACCTGCTGGTGGTGCTCAATGACAACGAGATGTCGATCTCCGAGAACGTCGGCGGCATGGCCAGCTACCTGGCGCGCATCCTCACCAGCAAGCCCTATACCAGCATGCGCGAGGGCGGCAAGAAGGTGCTCTCTCACCTGCCCGGCGCCCTGGAGCTGGCGCGGCGCACCGAGGAGCACATGAAGGGCATGATCAGCCCCGCCACGCTCTTCGAGGAGCTGGGCTTCAACTACATCGGGCCCATCGACGGCCATGACCTGCCGCTGCTGGTGGACACCCTGCGCAACATGCGCGACCTGGAGGGGCCGCAGTTCCTCCACGTCAAGACGCGCAAGGGCAAGGGCTTCCTGCCCGCCGAGGCCGACCCCATCGGCTATCACGCCATCACCAAGCTCGAGAAGAGCGAGCCGGGCAAGGGGAACGAGACGCCCCCGCCGTTTAAGCCGGCCGGCCAGGCCTCGCGCCCCAAGCAGAAGTACTGCCGCGTCTTCGGCGACTGGATCTGCGACATGGCGGCGGCGGACGAGCGGCTGATCGGCATCACCCCGGCGATGCGCGAGGGCTCCGACCTGGTGCGCTTCTCGAAGGAGTATCCCGAGCGCTACTTCGACGTGGCCATCGCCGAGCAGCACGCCGTGACCCTGGCCGCGGGCATGGCCTGCGAGGCGATGAAGCCGGTGGTGGCGATCTACTCCACCTTCCTGCAGCGCGGCTATGACCAGCTGATCCATGACGTGGCGGTGCAGGAGCTCGACGTCACCTTTGCCATCGACCGCGCCGGCCTGGTCGGCGAGGACGGGCCCACCCACCACGGCAGCCTGGATCTCTCCTACCTGCGCTGCATCCCCGGGCTGGTGGTGCTGGCGCCGGCCGACGAGGCGGAGTGCCGGGCCATGCTCAGCGCCGCCTACCAGCATCCCGGCCCGGCGGCGGTGCGCTATCCCCGCGGCACCGGCCCGGGTGTGGCGACCCCCGATCACCTGGAGCCCCTCGAGATCGGCCGGGCCGAGTGGCGGCGGCGCGGCAAGCAGCGGGTCGCACTGCTGGCCTTCGGCAGCCTCAACGGCCCGGCGGCCGAGGTGGCCGAACGCCTCGACGCCACGCACCTCAACATGCGCTCGATCAAGCCGCTGGATCGCGACGCCGTCATGGCGACCGCCGACGATCATGACCTGCTGGTGACCCTGGAGGAGAACGTGATCGCCGGGGGCGCCGGCAGCGCCGTCAATGAGCTGCTGATGGCCGAGGGGGCCCAGGTCGAGGTGCTCAACCTGGGCCTGCCCGACGCCTTCGTCGAGCACGGCAAGCCCGCCGAGCTGCTCGCCGAGTGCGGCCTGGACGCCGACGGCATCGAGGCGTCGATCCGCGCCTGGCGCGGCTGATTCTTTCTCTTTACCTGCGAGGCGACGATGCTTTTTCTGACTCTGCTCGGTGCGCTACTGGGCTTCTGGATCGGCGGCCCCCTGGGGCTGCTGATCGGTGCCGGCCTCGGCTACTGGCTGGTGCGGCGGCTGCGCAAGAGCGTGCTGGGCCGGCTGGCCGGCGCCCAGGCGCAGTTCCTCGACTCGACCTTCGCGGTGATGGGCTGCATGTGCAAGGCCGATGGCCGCGTCACCGAGGACGAGCTGGAGGCCTCCCGGCAGCTGTGGGATCGCCTGCGGCTCAACGAGGCGCAGCGCGCCCGGGCGCGGGCTGCCTTCAACCGCGGCAAGGCGGCGGACTTCGACCTGGAGGCGGAACTCGCCAGGGTGCGCCAGGTGGTGGGGCGTCAGCACGCCCTGCTGCAGGTGTTCCTGCAGGTGCAGCTTGCGGCGATCACCGCCGACGGTGAGCTGCACCCCGCCGAGCACGAGATGCTGCTGCGCGTAGCTCGCGGCCTGGGCTGCTCCGAGGCCGAGATCGCCCAGATCGAGGCGATGCTGCGCGGCGGCCCCCAGGGCGCCGGCGAGCACAGCGTTTCCCTGGAGGATGCCTACCGGGTGCTGGGGGTCGAGGCCGAGGCCAGCGACGCCGAGATCAAGAAGGCCTATCGCCGCCTGATGAGCGAGAACCACCCCGACAAGCTGGCGGCCAAGGGGCTGCCCGAGAGCATGCGCGAGATGGCCAAGGAGCGCACCAGCGAGATCGGCAGCGCCTACGAGCGCATCCGCAAGGCGCGCGCGGCGGCCTGATCCTACGCTGCGGCTACCGCCCATCGCGGGCCCGTTGATCCCGACGCCGTCCACGAAAAAGCCCCCGAGATCGGGGGCTTTTTGCGTGCCGGGCGGGGTGTGACGGCCGGTGCCTCAGCTGGTGGCCTCGCGGGCCAGGCGGTAGGCGTCGTCGTTGTCGGCGAAGTCGGTCGTGGCGGCCTGCTGGGAGCGCAGCCGCAGGCGGGCTTGGGCCATGGCGTCGCTGCCGCCATCGAGGCGCTCGAGGTCGACCGGCGCGTCCGCGGAGGCGGAGCGCTCGACGCTCGACAGCGGCTCCTGGTTCAGCTGCAGGGCCTTGTCGGTGGCCGGGTCGGCCTGGGCGGCCAGCGGCAGGGCGGCAAGCATCAGGGTGGCGGTGATCAGGGTGGTCTTCATGGCAAGTGCCTCGTCGTGTTGATGTATGACAAGCATATTAATAGCCAGATAAATATTAGGGTAGTTATTGGTTTCGATGGGGGAGATTGAGCGCGGCTATCGGCGACGTGCATCGGCGGCGTGCATCGGGAGCCTGTAGCGTTGACGCACTCCGCCGGACGGCCCGGCTCGCCACATCCCCGGGGTTGCGCTAGCGTGGGGGACCCAGACATCGCAAGGAGTCGCCCGATGATCACCCTCTACGGTTTTCCCAACTCCCGCTCGCTGCGCGCGACCTGGACCCTGGAAGAGCTAGGCCTTTCGTATGCGTATCGCCACGTGGACCTGGGCCATGGCGAAGGCCAGTCGGACGCCTTCCTGGCGCGTCATCCCGACGGCAAGGTGCCGGTGCTGGAGGATGGCGAGCTGACGCTGTTCGAATCGGCGGCGATCTGTCGCTACCTGGCGGAGCGCTACGGCGAGTCGGGCGGCCTGCTGCCGGCGACCATCGAGGAGCGTGCCCGGGTCGACCAGTGGCTCTTCTTCATCATCGGTGAGCTCGAGCAGCCGCTCTGGACCCAGGCCAAGCACAAGTTCGCTCTGCCGGGCGAGCAGCGCGTGCCGGCGGTGCTGCCGACCGCCGCTTGGGAGTTTCAGCGGGCGATCCGCGCCCTGGCGCGTCGCTTCGACGGCGAGGGCTGGCTGGTGGGGGAGCGCTTCACTCTGGCGGACCTGCTGCTGGCCCACACCCTGACGTGGGCCGTGCAGTTCAAGATGCGCCTGCCGCCGACGCTTGCGGCCTATCGCGAGCGCGTCTCGGCGCGGCCGGCGCTGGCGCGGGCCGCGGCCCGGGAGCGCGACGCCGCCGCGTCGGGCTGACGGCTCAGGTCGCGACGGGCAGCACTCCGGTGACCACCGCGAAGTAGTGGCAGGTGCTGCCGCCCATGACGAATAGATGCCAGATCGCGTGGTTGAAGGGGATGGCGCTGACGGCGTAGAAGATCACGCCCAGGGTGTAGGTGACGCCGCCCGCGACCAGCAGGGCGAGGCCGGTGGTGGAGAGGTGGGCCGCCAGGTCGTCCCCGGCCAGCACGACCAGCCAGCCCATCACCAGGTAGAGGGCGACCCGCAGCGCCTCGAAGCGGTGCGGCCAGGCGAGCTTGCAGGCGATCCCCGCCAGGGCCAGCGACCAGACCGTGGCGAGCAGCGTCCAGCCCGTGGGGCCGCGCAGGTTGACCAGCAGGAAGGGCGTGTAGGTGCCGGCGATCAGCAGGTAGATCGCGCAGTGATCCATCGACTGGAAGAGGCGCTTCAGGCGCGGATGGCGCACGCCGTGATAGAGGGTGGAGACGGTGTAGAGCAGCACCAGGCTGGCGCCGTAGAGGCTGATGCCGACGAGCTTCCAGGGGTCGACATGGGCGCCCAGGCTGGCCAGCACCAGCAGCACCACGAGTCCGGCGAGGCTGAGTGCCGCGCCGATGCCGTGGCTGATGCTGTGCAACAGTTCTTCGAAGACGCTGAAGGGCGTCTCGCCATGCGCGGGGGGATGCGTCATCGGGGAAGCCTCCTGCCAGGGAGCGGCGCCGATGACGGAGGGCGTGATCGGTCGCTCAGGGCTTGCGTTCGGTGTCCACGTCGCTGGCCTGGGTGAAGTCGCCCAGCGCCATCATGTGGCCCAGTTTGCCGGCCTTGGTGGTCAGGTACTGTTCGTTATGCGGGTTTAGACCGGTGGTCAGCGGCACGCGTTCCTTCACCGTCACCCCGGCCTGGGTCAGGGCGTCGACCTTGCGGGGGTTGTTGGTCATCAGCCGCAGGGCCGTGATCGCCAGATGATCGAGCATCGGCACGCAGATGTCGTAGCGGCGCAGGTCGGCGGCGAAGCCCAGCTGCTCGTTGGCCTCCACGGTGTCGGCGCCCGCATCCTGCAGCCGGTAGGCGCGGATCTTGTTGAGCAGGCCGATGCCGCGACCCTCCTGGCGCAGGTAGAGCAGCACGCCGCGGCCCTCCGCGGCGATGCGCTTGAGCGCTTCCTGCAGCTGGAAGCCGCAGTCGCAGCGCATCGAGAAGAGCGCATCGCCGGTCAGGCACTCCGAGTGGACCCGGCCCAGCACCGGTTCGCCGTCGGCCACGTCACCCAGGGTCAGGGCGATATGGTCCTTGCCGGTGGCTTCGTCCTCGAAGCCATGCATGGTGAAGGTGGCCCAGGGGGTGGGCAGCCGGGAGGCGGCGATGAATCGAATCGTCACGATGTACCTCGGAGGAAGACCACGGCGTTGCCGACGAGTGAACGATCATTCTATCAGGAAGGCCGGGCGGGCTCACCGTGTGCATCGAGGGCTCATCCCCGGCGCCTTCGATGGGGTACAATGGCGCCCACATTTTCCGTGGACGAGCGCCCGCATGGAACTCAAGAACGACCGCTTTCTGCGCGCCCTGGCGCGTCAACCCGTCGACCGCACCCCGGTCTGGATGATGCGTCAGGCCGGCCGCTACCTGCCGGAGTATCGTGAGGTGCGGGCCCAGGCCGGCAGCTTCATGGACCTCTGCCGCAACCAGGAGCTGGCCTGCGAGGTCACCCTGCAGCCGCTGGAGCGCTACCCGCTGGACGCGGCCATCCTCTTCTCGGATATCCTCACCATCCCCGATGCCATGGGGCTGGGGCTCTTCTTCGAGACCGGCGAGGGGCCGAAATTCCGCAAGCCGGTGCGCACCGCGGCCGAGGTGGATGCCCTGGCGGTACCGGATGCCGAGCGCGACCTGGACTACGTGATGCGGGCCGTCTCGACCATCCGCCGTGAGCTCAACGGCCGGGTGCCGCTGATCGGCTTCTCCGGCAGCCCCTGGACGCTGGCCACCTACATGGTGGAGGGCGCCTCCAGCAAGGACTTCCGCCACGTCAAGACGATGCTCTACGATGCGCCGGACGCCATGCACCGGCTGCTCGACATGCTGGCCCACGCGGTCACCGACTACCTCAACGCCCAGATCCGCGCCGGCGCCCAGGCGGTACAGATCTTCGATACCTGGGGCGGGGCGCTGTCGACGCCGGCCTATCTGGAGTTCTCGCTGCGCTACATGGAGCAGATCGTGGCCGGCCTGATCCGCGAACACGAGGGCCGCCGGGTCCCGGTGATCCTGTTCACCAAGAACGGCGGGCAGTGGCTCGAGGACATCGCGGCGGCGGGCTCCGATGCCGTGGGCCTGGACTGGACCACCGAACTCTCTTCCGCCCGGGCGCGGGTCGGCCATCGCGTTGCCCTGCAGGGCAACCTCGATCCCAACGTGCTATTCGCCCGGCCCTCGGCGATTCGTGCCGAGGTGGCGCGCACCCTCGACAGCTACGGGCACGGCCCCGGCCACATCTTCAACCTGGGCCACGGCATCAACCAGTTCACCAACCCGGATCACGTCACGGCCTTCATGGACGCCCTGCACGACCTGAGCCCGGCCTACCACCGCCAGATCGCCCAGGACTGAGGCGGCGGTGGCGCCGGTAGTTCCGAAAGGCGAGACGAAATGGCGCCGCCTGTGGGCGGCGCTGGCCGTGCTGGCGGCCCTGGTGATCGCCTGGGGCAGCCTGACGCCAGGGAGCGAGCTGCCCGAGTCGCTGCCCTGGGACAAGGCCAGCCACTTCATCGGCTACGCCGGCCTGGCGGGCCTGATCGGGCTCGCCGGGGTGCGCCTGCCGCAGGCCCTGCTGATCAGCGTGCTGTTCGGCGCGGCCATCGAGGTCGCCCAGATTCCCGTGCCGGGTCGCTTCGGAGGCGATTGGCACGACCTCCTCGCCAATACCCTGGGGGCGGCCTGCGCGGTGTCCGCGCTCAATGTCCTGCGCTACCAGCAAGGGCGCCGCCCGGTCCGGGGATGAGCCCGGGATGAGCGCGCGGCGTCCTCCTCGGTCCGGCCCCTAGAGCCGCGGCTCGCTGGCCGCCGTCGGTTCCGCCTCGCCTGGGTGGTTCAGGTCCAGGGTGGGCTCGTCGGCGACGCGGGCCGGCGCCCGGCGATCGGCGCGGCGCACCACCCGCGGGCTGCCCAGGACGCTCTCCTCCTCGTCGGCGGTACGCCGCGCCCCGCTGGTCCAGGACTGGGCGTCGTCATGCACCGCCGGTCGCCGCTCAAAGGAGCGGGTGACCACGGCGGCCGGGGCGAAGCCGGGGCGCTGCGCCTTCAGGTGGTGGGGCAGCAGGGCGAGCTCGGCCACCAGGCGCAGGGCCATGGCGGCCAGCAGCCAGAGCCCGCCGCCCAGCGCCAGGGGCGGCCAGGCGCTGGCCAGCTCGAGAGACGGCGTGAGCCATGGCGTGCGGGGCGCCAGCCACAGGGCGGCCCCGGCCAGCAGGCCGAGCTGCAGCAGCAGGTGGCAGGTGAGCACGGTGGCGCGGGCCAGCGGCCGGCGGGGAAACAGGAACTGTCGCATGGGGGATCCTCCCGGGGGAATGCACATCGCGGCGATGAGGCGTGCCGACCTCCGTGTCGGGCGAGGCGTGATGCTACCCCAGTTCCCGTCCTCCTGCAGTCCCGGCGTGTTACCGGCGTTGCCGGTTGACCAACCCCGGGGCGCTTGCCAATGTTGAATGACGGACGAAGGCGGGCGTCCCTCGGACGGGCCTTCGTCCACCCACCGGCTTCGAGGAGCGACTATGACGACCTATATCGTGGTGGCGGATGCGGCGCGGGCTCGCCTGTTTACCCGCGATGGACTCACGATCAGTGAGCTGGATAGCCTGGTGCACGCCGAGGGGCGCCTGCACGAGGGCGATCTGGTCACGGATCGCGGGGGCGATGTCCACGAGTCGGCCTCGACCACGGCCCGCAGTGCCGGCGGAGAGAGCGTGGCGACCCAGCATCATGAGGAGATGTTTGCCCGCGAGGTCGCCGAGCGGCTCTATCGCGCCCGCGTCGACAACAGCATGGAGAAGCTGATCCTGGTGGCCCCGCCGCGTTTTCTCGGCCAGCTGCGCGACAAGGTCGACGGCCCCACCGCCAAGCGGGTGATCCACTCGCTGGCCAAGGACCTCACCAAGGCCTCCCTCGCCGATATCCAGGAGGCGGTCCGCGACCTCCGCTAGGCCTCTTTCGCGTCAGGCGGCCCGGCCATTGAGCCGGGCCGTTCTTTGTCAGGGCTTCGGCGTCAGGGCACCTGGGGCAGGTCGATCTGGTCGCTGCGGCGAATGCCCTCGGTCATCTGGCGGCACAGCTTGAGGAACTCGCGCATGCCGGTGGCCAGGTACTTGTGGCGGTGCCAGATGAAGGTGAACTGGCGGCTCAGGTCCAGCTCCGGGGTGGCGATGGGCACCAGGCTGCCGCGACGGAAGGCGTCACGCAGCGCGAGCTTGGAGACGCAGCCGATACCGAGCCCCGACTCCACCGCCCGCTTGATGCCCTCGGTGTGCTCCAGCTCGAGCAGGATGTTGAAGCGCCCGCGGCGGTGTCGGGCGGCCTGCTCCAGGGTCAGTCGGGTGCCGGAGCCCTGTTCGCGCATGATCCAGGCTTCGCGCAGCAGCCGGTCGAGCTCCACCGGGCCGCCGCGTGCCAGCGGATGGCGTGGTGAGCAGAACACCGCCAGCTCGTCCTCCACCCAGGGCTGGGTGATCACGTCCTCCTCCTCGCACTGTCCCTCGATCAGCCCCAGGTCGAGCTCATGCTGGCGCACGCTCTCGATGATGGTGCGGGTGTTGCGCACCGAGAGGCGCACCCGGCTGCCCGGGTGGCGCTGCATGAAGTCGCTGATCAGCAGCGTCGCCAGGTAGTTGCCGATGGTCAGGGTGGCGCCCACGTCGAGGATGCCGATGCCCTGCTGGCCGCGCAGCAGCTCCTCCACCTCCTCGGCGCGATCGAGCAGGGCCACCGCCTTGGGCAGCAGCTGGAAGCCCAGCGCATTGAGCTTGAGGCGCTTGCCGAGGCGATCGAGCAGCCGGCAGTCGAACTGGCGTTCCAGCTCGGCCAGGGCGGTGCTGGTCGCCGACTGCGAGAGCGCCAGGGCGCGGGCCGCCCGGGAGACGCTCTCGTGCTGGGCGACGGCGACGAAGACCTCCAGCTGGCGCAGGGTGTAGCGCATGACGCTCCTTGGCGGGTGTGATCTCTAGAGCTTATATCCAGAGTATAGATAAGCGTTATCCATACAATCCATTTAACAGATAAACTCCCGGCTCTTAGAATTGCTGTATCGATCTATTGGGCAAATTTATTCGTTTTTGGAATATCAAAAGGAGTCGGCATGAGCAAGTTTGCGCTTGAGGACGTTCTCAGTGTGCACCACTGGAACGACACCCTGTTCAGTTTCCGCACCACCCGGGAGCGCAGTCTGCGCTTCAAGAACGGCCAGTTCGTAATGATCGGCCTCGAGGTGAACGGCAAGCCGCTGATGCGGGCCTACTCCATCGCCAGCCCCAACTACGAGGACCACCTGGAGTTCTTCAGCATCAAGGTGCAGGACGGCCCGCTGACCTCACGGCTGCAGCACCTCAAGGTGGGCGATCAGATCATGGTCAGCCGCAAGCCCACCGGCACCCTGGTCACCGACGACCTGCTGCCGGGGCGCAACCTCTACCTGCTCTCCACCGGCACTGGCCTCGCGCCCTTCATGAGCCTGATCCAGGACCCGGAGGTCTACGAGCGCTTCGAGAAGGTGGTGCTGGTGCACGGCGTGCGCAACGTCAACGAGCTGGCCTACGCCGACTTCATCCAGAAGGACCTGCCCGCCCACGAGTACCTGGGCGAGGAGATCAGCGAGAAGCTGGTCTACTACCCCACGGTGACCCGCGAAGAGTTCCACACCATGGGGCGGCTGACCGATCATATCCGCAGCGGCAAGCTCACCGAGGACATGGGCCTGCCGGCCATCGACCCGAAGCAGGATCGCGCCATGATCTGCGGCAGCCCGGCGATGCTCGACGACACCAGCGCGCTGCTCGACGAGCTCGGCTTCACCATCTCGCCGCGCATGGGCGAACCCGGCGACTATGTGATCGAGCGCGCCTTCGTCGAGAAGTAAGCGCCGAGCTTCAAGCACCGAGCCGTTCGGTGACGGGCGGTAGGTAGCGAGGCAGAAACACGAAACCCCACCGGGCTAACCTCTGGTGGGGTTTCTTGCTACTTGCTACTGGTCACCTGGACCAAGGTGCCGCCTGGCGCCTAGACCGCGTCCTTGCCGGTCTCGCCGGTGCGGATGCGCAGCACCTGTTCCAGGGCGGTGACGAAGATCTTGCCATCGCCGATCTTGCCGGTGTTGGCCACCTGGGTGATGGCATCGATCACCTTCTCGGCCATGTCGTCGTCCACGGCCACCTCGAGCTTCACCTTGGGCAGGAAGTCGACGACGTACTCGGCGCCGCGATAGAGCTCGGTGTGCCCCTTCTGGCGGCCGAAGCCCTTGACCTCGGTAACGGTGATGCCCTGGACGCCGATCTCGGAGAGCGACTCCCGTACGTCGTCGAGCTTGAACGGCTTGATGATGGCGGTCACCAGTTTCATGGTCTTGATCCTCGTCGTGTCCGTGGGTCGGTGGCGAGCGCCGCCACCCTTGCCGTACTCATTGTGCCAGAGCATACACCCGGTGTGAGAGGAATGAAAAAGCCCCCCGAAGGGGGCCAGGACGTGCGCATGGGCTCACACGGGGGCGCGTCTCACGACTTGGCGACGCCGAACTCGGGGTAGGCCTCCAGGCCGCATTCGGTCAGGTCGACCCCCTCGTACTCCTCCTCCTCGGTGACCCGGATGCCCATCACGGCCTTGAGGATCAGCCAGACGATCAGGCTCGCCACGAACACCCAGAGGAAGATGCCGAGGATGCCGATGATCTGCGGACCGAAGCCGGCTCCGCTGTTGGTCAGCGGTACGGCCAGCACGCCCCAGATGCCCACCACGCCGTGCACGGAGATGGCACCCACCGGGTCATCCAGCTTCAGCTTGTCCAGGGTCACGATGGCGGCGACCACCAGCAGGCCACCCACGGCGCCAATCAGCGCGGCACCCAAGGCGCTGGGCGAGAGCGGGTCGGCGGTGATGGCCACCAGGCCCGCCAGGGCGCCGTTCAGCGACATGGTCAGGTCGGCCTTGCGGAACCACAGTTTGGCCAGGATCAGCGCGGCGATCACGCCGCCGGCGGCGGCCGCATTGGTGTTCACGAACACCTGGGCCACGTTGTTGGCGGAGGAGACGTCGGACATCTTCAGCTCGGAGCCGCCGTTGAAGCCGAACCAGCCCATCCACAGGATGAAGGTACCCAGGGTGGCCAGCGGCAGGTTGGCGCCGGGGATGGCGTAGATGCTGCCGTTCTTGCCGTACTTGCCCTTGCGCGGGCCGAGCACGATGACCCCGGCCAGTGCCGCCGCCGCACCGGCGAGGTGCACGATGCCCGAACCGGCGTAGTCGGAGTAGCCAACCTCGGCCAGCCAGCCGCCGCCCCAGGTCCAGTAGCCGGACACCGGGTAGATGAAGCCGGTCATGACCACGGCGAAGGCCAGGAAGGCCCACAGCTTCATGCGCTCGGCCACGGCGCCGGAGACGATGGACATGGCGGTCGCTACGAACACCACCTGGAAGAAGAAGTCCGAGCGCATGGAGTAGTAGGGGGCGTCATCGCCGCCGGCGAGCACCGCCTCGACCCCGTTCTCGCTGCCGATCAGCGCGCCCAGGCTCGGCAGGAAGCCGCCGGCATCGCTGGAGTACATCAGGTAGTAGCCGACCAGCAGGTACATGGTGCAGGCGATCGCGAACAGGGCGATGTTCTTGGTGAGGATCTCGGCGGTGTTCTTGGAGCGCACCAGGCCCGCCTCGAGCATCGAGAAGCCGGCGGCCATCCACATCACCAGCACGCCGCAGATCAGGAAATAGAAGGTATCGAGCGCGTAGCTCAGTTCGGGAAGTTCACTCATGGGTGTCTCTCCACGTCGGGAAGGAAAGGGAGGGGCCGTCAGACGGCATCGGCACCGCGCTCGCCGGTGCGGATGCGGATCACGTCCTCCAGCGGCGTGACGAAGACCTTGCCGTCGCCGATCTTGCCGCTGTTGGCCGCGCTGCAGATGGCGTCCAGCACGGTCTCGAGGCGCCCGTCGTCCACGGCGACCTCGACCTTGACCTTGGGCAGGAAGTCGACGACGTACTCTGCACCGCGATAGAGCTCGGTGTGGCCCTTCTGGCGGCCGAAGCCCTTGACCTCGGTGACGGTGATGCCCTGCACGCCGTTATCGGCGAGCGCCTCGCGGACGTCGTCGAGCTTGAAGGGCTTGATGATGGCGGTGATCAGCTTCATGACGGATCTCCCCTGCTGAAGGTGGGCGGCGTGGTGCCCCCCGAGAAGTGGTTGTCCTGACGCTGCGTAAACCGTGCCACTTTCCACGATAATTTCGTGAAATCAGTTGGCTGTAGGGAGATGTCGGCTCGCCATTCGACGGCGTGCGCGAGGCGTGCGGAGAGTGTGCACTCTTCTGGTGCCTGGGCGTGGCGCACGTGCACCAGAAGCAGGCAGCGGCGGATGATGCGCCCTGCCGGTGGCTTGCGTATCCTCTGGACAGGCATCCACTCACGATTCAGGAGAGACACCATGGTGAGCCACGATCGCATCAGCCGCCTGGCCCAGCAGATCGGCGACCGGCTGCAGGGGGCGTCCCAGGCCCCGGAAGAGGTGCAGAAGGGCATCCAGCAGGTGGTCAAGGGCGCCTTCGATCGCCTGGAGCTGGTGTCGCGGGAGGACTTCGACATCCTGATGGACGTGATGCAGCGCACCCGGTCGCGGGTCGAGGCGCTGGAGCAGCAGGTGGCGGCGCTGGAAGAGGCGCTGGATGCCGACGCCTCGCAGGAAACGGCGAGCGCCTCGGCCGAGGCGCTGCCGGAGGCGCCGAGTGCTGCCTCCGCGAGCGAGTCGAATCCCGAGCCCGGCCCCGGCCCCGAGGCAGGCAGCGATGATTCGCGCCCCGAGGAAGACGCCGGCGCCGGCGAGTCCCACCGCTGATCCTCGCCCGGTGGGGGCGCCCCTCGCCGGGCGCCCCTCGCCGGGCGCCCCCCGCCGGGCGCCCCCCGCCGGCCTGGTCTAGCCTGAGGGCAGACAGGCAGCGAGGGATCGCGCATGACGCTGGCAATCATCCACACCCGGGCCGGCCTCGGACTCGAGGCGCCCGAGGTGCTGGTCGAGGTGCATCTGGCCAATGGACTGCCCGGCATCACCCTGGTGGGTCTGCCTGAGGCCGCGGTGAAAGAGAGCCGCGAGCGCGTCCGCAGCGCCCTGGTCAACGCCGGCTTCGACTTTCCCCTGCGCCGCATCACCCTCAACCTCGCCCCCGCCGACCTGCCCAAGGAGGGTGGCCGCTTCGACCTGCCCATCGCCCTGGGGCTGCTGGTGGCGTCGGGCCAGGTGCCGCCCGAGGCCCTCGACGGGGTCGAATGCGCCGGCGAGCTGGCCCTGGACGGCCGGCTGCGACCGCTCAGCGGGGTGCTGCCGATGGCCATGGCCACGCGCCAGGCGCGCCGCCGGCTGATCGTGCCTCGGGCCAACGCCGATGAGGCGGCCCTGGCCGGCGACCTCGAGGTGCTGCCCGCTGATCACCTGCTCGAGGTGGTGGCCCACCTGCTCGGCCAGACCCCGTTGCTTCGCCACCGTGCGCCTGGCCCCGCCCCGGCGTCGGAGCCGGGCCCGGACCTCGCCGACGTGCGCGGCCAGCACCAGGCCCGTCGCGCCCTGGAGGTGGCGGCCGCCGGTGGCCACAACCTGCTGTTCGCCGGCCCGCCCGGCACCGGCAAGACCATGCTGGCCAGTCGCCTGCCGGGCATCCTGCCGCCCCTGACCGAGCAGGAGGCGCTGGAGGTGGCGGCGATCCGCTCGGTCAGCGGGCTGTCCCACGCCGCCCAGTGGGGCGTACGCCCCTTCCGTGCCCCTCACCATACGGCGAGCGCCGTGGCCCTGGTGGGCGGCGGATCGAAGCCGCGACCCGGGGAGATCTCCCTGGCCCATCGGGGCGTGCTGTTCCTGGATGAGCTGCCGGAGTTCTCCCGTCACGTGCTGGAGGTGATGCGCGAGCCCATGGAGTCGGGGCAGATCCATATCGCCCGCGCCAACCACGAGCGACGCTTCCCCGCCGGCTTCCAGCTGGTCGCGGCGATGAACCCCTGTCCCTGCGGGCACCTGGGCGACCCGCGCCGGCCCTGCCACTGCACGGCGGCACAGATCCAGCGCTACCAGTCGCGGCTCTCCGGTCCGCTGCTCGATCGCATCGACCTCCAGGTGGAGGTGCCGGCGCTGGCGCCGGAGCAGCTGACCTCCCGGGAACCGGGCGAGTCTTCGGCGGTGGTGCGCGAGCGGGTGCTGGCGGCGCGGGCGAAGCAGGCCGCCCGCGGGGGACTCAATGCCCAGCTGTCCGGACGCGCCCTGGAGGAGGCCTGCGGCCTTGAGGCCGAGGATCGGGCCTGGCTCGCCGGCGTGCTGGAGCGGCTCAGGCTGTCGGCGCGGGCCTACCATCGGGTGCTGCGGGTGGCCCTGACCCTGGCCGATCTGGCCGGGGAGGCGCGCCCCGGGCGCGACCAGCTGATCGAGGCCATCGGCTATCGACAGCTCGATCGGCTGCTCAAGGGGTGATGGCTCAAGGGGCTTTGATGGAAAGGGTGACGCCGCCCGCGGTCAGAGGGCCGTGGCGTCCAGGGCTCCGCTGATCTCGGTGCGCCAGGCGGGCTCATCGCGTCCCAGGTGGCGCAGCGTCAGGCTCAGGCGGTAGGGCAGCAGCTCGCGGTCCGAGAGTGTCAGGCGGGGGCCGTCGGCGGCCAGGCGGCTCTCCAGGCGCCACTGGTTGTCGTGGCCGCCTGCCGCCATGGCCGCTCGCCACTCCAGCACCTGGGGGCCGTCGTCGACCGCCAGCAGGGCGCGGGTCAGGCTCTCGAGCAGGCGCCCGTCGGTGAGCCCCAACCGCGCATCGACCTGTGGCATGGCCAGCAGCAGGACCTCATCGACCGCCGGGTGCGGCAGGGGCGGGGTCGCCGTGACCCGTTCGGCGGCGCGCTCGCTCAGGCCGAACAGCGCCTGGCGCACGCTGGTCGGCTGCTCCGGGGCGCCGGCGCAGCCGGCGAGCAGCAGCAGCGGGGCCAGCCACCGAATCAGCAGACGCCTCATGGCGCCTGTCTCCGGGCGTGCGGGTCGTCGGTCGCGGCCAGCGTCGCGACGAAGCGGTCGAGCACCGTGAAGAGCTCGCGGCGAATCGGCTCGGCCTCGTTGACCAGGTGATGGCGGGCCTCGGGGTGGCGATGGATCTCGGCATTGGGGAACTTGCGGTTAAGCACTTCGAGGTTCCATTCCCAGTCCACGGTCAGGTCCTGCTCGCCCTGCAGGATCAGCGTCGGCACCGGGCTGGGTGGCAGCGCCAGCAGCCGCGGCATCCAGCGGCGCATGGCGCCGACCCAGTCCATCGCCAGGCGGTCGGCCTGCAGGGGGTCGCCCTCGCGCAGGAAGTCGGCGAACTCGGCATCCGTGGAGTTGGCGCGAAACTTGCGCGGGATCGACTCCACGAAGGGGCCCACCAGGCGGTGCAGCCAGCTAGACTGGTTCCACCCCCAGGGCCGCACCAGCGGGGCCAGCAGCGCGAGTCCCGACCAGTGGCCGTCGTCGCCGCGGGTCAGGGCATCGGTGGCGAGAATCGCCGCCCCGGTGCTCTGGCCGACGCCGAGCCAGGGGCGCGGGGCCAGCCCCTCGTCGTGAAGATGTTGCTGCAGGTGGTGCAGGCAGCGGCCGTAGTCCTCGAAGTCGTCGATGGAGGCGCGGCGGCCGCTGGAGAGGCCGTGGCCTGGCAGGTCCCAGAGCACGACCCGCCAGCCCCGCGCGAGCAGGCACTCCAGCAGGTGGCGGTAGAGGCCGAGGTGGTCGAAGTAGCCGTGCACGACGAAGGCGGTGCCGATGGGCGTGTCGGGGCTCCAGACCTGGGTCCAGAGGCGAAAGTCGCCGGCCTGCAGGTAGCCCACGTAGAGTCCCACCCGCTCGGCGAGCAGGGGCGCCAGGCCGTAGTGGCCCAGGTAGCGCTCGAGCGCCTGACCGGATAGGTCGGCGGGGGCGAGGGGCCCCAGGGCCTGCAGGGGGGTAAAGTCGCTCATCGGTTTCTCCGCAACGCTCGTTCATGCTAGCGCCAAGCCGAGGGCGCGACCAGCGAAGCCTGGTGGCGGGCCTGCGGGGAGGGGCTTGCGGCCTTATCATTTGGTCTAGCTTCCGGCCCGTCATGGCGGCAATGGCTTTACATGTGGAAGCAATTTCCACAAAATCGATGCTACGCAGTCATCTTTCCCTGTCCGGCCGGTCGGTGCCAGGGGGCACCGAGCAGCCAAGCACGAGGAGTACGACCCATGACCCAACGCATTGCTCGCCACCGCCTCCAGGTGGCCGCCGAGCTGGACCGCTTCATCAACGAACAGGCCCTGCCGGGCAGCGGCGTCGACCCCGAGGCCTTCTGGCGCGGGGTCGATGCGCTCTTTAACGACCTGGCCCCGCAGAACCGCGAGCTGCTCGCCGAGCGCGACCGCCTGCAGGAGAAGCTCGACACCTGGCACCGCGAGAACCCCGGCCCGGTCCGCGACCTGGCCGCCTACCGCGCCTTCCTCGAGGAGATCGGCTACCTCGTCGAGGCCCCGGCCAAGGTCGGCGTGACCACCGCCAACGTCGATGACGAGATCACCACCCAGGCCGGCCCGCAGCTGGTGGTGCCGGTCAATAACGCCCGCTATGCCCTCAACGCCGCCAACGCGCGCTGGGGCAGCCTCTACGACGCCCTCTATGGCACCGATGCCATCCCCGAGGACGACGGCGCCGAGAAGGGCGCGAGCTTCAATCCGAAGCGCGCCGAGAAGGTCATCGCCTACGCCCGCGGCGTGCTCGACCGCGCCGCGCCGCTGGCCAGCGGCTCCCACGGCGACGCCGTGGGCTACGCCCTGCGCGATGGCCAGCTGGTCGTCTCCCTCGAGGGCGGCGGCGAGACCGGCCTGAAGGATGCCGATCAGCTGGTGGGTTTCGACGGCGAGGCCGCCTCGCCCTCCGCGCTGCTGCTGGGCCATCACGGCCTGCACCTGGAGATCCAGATCGATCCCAGCGACGCCATCGGCAAGACCGACCCGGCCGGCGTCAAGGACGTGATCGTCGAGGCCGCGCTGAGCACCATCATGGACTGCGAGGACTCCGTGGCCGCGGTGGACGCCGAGGACAAGGTCGGCGTCTACTCAAGCTGGCTGGGCCTGATGAAGGGCGACCTGGAGGAGCAGGTCGAGAAGGGCGGCAAGACCATCACCCGCCGCCTCAAGGGCGATCGCACCTGGCAGGGCGTCGACGGCGGCAGCGTGACCCTGCCGGGTCGCTCGCTGATGTTCGTGCGCAACGTCGGCCACCTGATGACCACCCCGGCGGTGCTCGACGCCGAGGGCAACGAGCTGCCCGAGGGCATCCTCGACGGCATCGTCACCTCGCTGATTGCCCTGCACGACCTGAAGAAGGGCGAGGGCGAACCGCGCAACTCGCGCACCGGCTCCATGTACATCGTCAAGCCGAAGATGCACGGGCCGAAGGAAGTCGCCTTCGCCAATACCCTGTTCGGCCGCATCGAGGACATCCTCGGCATGACCCGCGATACCCTGAAGATGGGCATCATGGACGAGGAACGTCGCACCTCGGCCAACCTCAAGGCGTGCATTGCCGAGGCGCCGTCGCGGGTGGTGTTCATCAACACCGGCTTCCTCGACCGCACCGGTGACGAGATGCACACCGCCATGGAAGCGGGCCCGATGATCCGCAAGGGCGACATGAAGGGCTCCGCCTGGATCCAGGCCTACGAGAAGAGCAATGTCCAGGTCGGCCTGGCCTGCGGCCTGCGCGGTCGCGCCCAGATCGGCAAGGGCATGTGGGCCATGCCGGACCTGATGGCGGACATGCTCGAGCAGAAGATCGGCCACCCCAAGGCCGGCGCCAACACCGCCTGGGTGCCGTCACCGACCGCCGCGACCCTGCACGCCCTGCACTACCACCAGGTGGACGTGGCGGCCCTGCAGCGCGAGATGGAAGGCCAGGGCGAGCCGGACCTGCTCGATGACCTGCTCACCATCCCGGTCGCCGAGACGCCCGAGTGGAGCGACGAGGAGATCCAGCAGGAGCTCGACAACAACTGCCAGGGCATCCTCGGCTACGTGGTGCGCTGGGTCGAGCACGGCGTGGGCTGCTCCAAGGTGCCGGACATCCACGACGTGGGCCTGATGGAGGATCGCGCCACCCTGCGGATCTCCAGCCAGCACATCGCCAACTGGCTGCGCCACGGCGTGGTCGATTCGGCTCGCGTCCAGGAGACCCTGGAGCGCATGGCCCAGGTGGTTGACAAGCAGAACGCCGGCGATCCGAGCTACACGGCGATGAGCGACGACTTCGCCGCCTCCACCGCCTTCCAGGCCGCCAGCGACCTGATCTTCAAGGGCTGCGAGCAGCCCGCCGGCTACACTGAGCCGCTCCTGCACCACTGGCGCGCGGTGCACAAGGCCAAGTAAGGCCGCCTGCCCCCGCCTCGACGACGCCCCCGCGGTCCTGCCGCGGGGGCGTTTTCGTGCGCGACCGGCGTTGAGGCGCTCGACGTTCGGCGACTGTCGATCGCAGGCGGGTTTCGCTATCGTGGACGCTCGCCCTCATCCTCTATCGCCGAGAGACGCGCCATGACCGTGATGACCGCCGCCGCCATCGAGGACTTCCTCGACGAGGTCTTTCCCCAGCGCACCGGCACTATCGAGGGCGTCGGCGAGATGCGCGCCACCATGAGCCTGGCCATCGAGGACGAGCACCTGCGCCCCGGCGCCAGTGTTTCCGGCCCCACCTTGATGGGCCTGGCCGACGTCTGCCTCTACGTGGCGATCCTTGCCCAGATCGGCCCCGAGCCCATGGCGGTGACCAGCGACCTGCACTGCCGCTTCCTCCGCCGGCCCCGGGGCGATCGCGACGTCATCGCCAACGCCCGGCTGCTCAAGCTGGGGCGCCGCCTGGCGGTGGGCGAGGTGCAGCTCTTCTCGGCGGGGGACGAGCAGCCGGTTGCGCTGGTCACGGCCACCTATGCGCTGCCGGACGGCGACTGATCATGCCTAATCGGCCGATACCGGTCAGCGCCAGAGCGTAGAGCGAGCCCGAGAAGAGCCCCATGCCCCCCGCCCACAGGCCCAGCGCGAGCCGCTGGCCGGCGAGCGGCGTCGCGGCGCGCCAGGCCAGCACGGCGAGCAGCGCCAGGGTGTGCCAGGCCTGGTAGCGCACGCCGGTCTCGAAGGCGGCCGCCAGGCGCGGCGAAAGCGCTCCTTCCAGGGCGTGGGCGCCGAAGGCGCCGGCCATGACCACCAGGGCGCCGGAGAGGGCCGCCCCGAACCACCATCCTCTGTCCTGCATGGGTAGGTCTCCTCTTCCTCTCCGGGGTGGCGTTTGGCCGCCCACCGTACCCCGGCGGCGCGTTAGCCGCTACAATGTTGGCCCCGAATCACCGTTGCCAACGAGTTCTCCCCAGCCCATGAGCGACCCGCGACACGACGACAAGACGACCGGCCCCGAAGGGCCCGAGGCCCCGCTGCATCGCCGCGGCATCAAGAGCTACGTGCTGCGCGCCGGGCGCATGACCCAGGCCCAGACCCGCGGGCTCGAGGAGGTCTGGCCGCGGCTGGGATTGACGCTGGCCGACGGCCGTCAGGACC
Source organism: Halomonas pelophila (assembly GCF_040196315.1). NCBI lineage: Bacteria > Pseudomonadati > Pseudomonadota > Gammaproteobacteria > Oceanospirillales > Halomonadaceae > Halomonas > Halomonas pelophila. The sequence goes on along the minus strand of NZ_JBEGCI010000011.1, from coordinate 116,270 downwards.
TCGCGGCGCTGTTCGGCCGCCGGGCGCCGGTGGTGCTGGAGATCGGCTTCGGCATGGGCGCCTCGCTGGTCGAGCAGGCCCAGCGCCACCCGGAGACCGACTTCATCGGCATCGAGGTGCACGCGCCGGGCGTCGGCAAGCTGCTCGACGAGGCCGACAAGCGCGGCCTGACCAACCTGCGGGTCTATCGTGAGGACGCCCTGGCCGTCCTCGAGCAGTGCCTGCCCGAGGCGAGCCTCGACACCCTGCAGCTCTTCTTCCCCGACCCCTGGCCGAAGAAGAAGCACCACAAGCGGCGCATCGTGCAGCCGGCCTTCGTCGAGCTGGTGCGCGGCCGCCTCAAGCCGGGCGGCACCCTGCACATGGCCACCGACTGGCAGGCCTATGCCGAGTGGATGGCCGAGGTGATGCAGGCGGCGCCGGGCTTTGCCAACACCGCCGGTGCCGAGACGACCCCCTACGTGCCGCGCCCCGAGTTTCGTCCGCTGACCAAGTTCGAGGCGCGCGGCGAGAAGCTCGGCCACGGCGTCTGGGACCTGATCTTCCGCCGCGAGGACTGAGCGGTCACGCGGCTAGCAGACGCCCCCGGCGATCCTTCGATCCCGGGGGCGTCTTGCATGGGGCCGGCGGCAAAGGAGCATGTGACGAGAGGCTTGTGGAGAGAGAGCGCGCAAAAAAACGCCGCCCGTGGGGCGGCGACAAGAACCGTGACTAACAATGAGAGGGAGAAATCCTGACGGGACACTGGCAGGGGTCCCGTCCGGTTGTGGCGCCTCATCAACGCCACCCGCGCAGAGTAATCATTCTCGTTTGCGTCGTCAATGCAAACAAGAAATGTTTTCGTTAAGGATCGCCGTCGGGCCTGCTGGCCCGTCTTGGTCGACGAGCGCCAGTCGACCCGTGTCAGCCGACCAGTTTCAACCACAGCGGCAGGGTCGCCATGGCCAGCAGCGTCTGACCGGTGATCAGCGCCGCCATCAGCTCGGCGTCGCCGCCCAGCTGGCGGGCCAGGATATAGGCCGAGGTGGCGGTGGGCAGGGCGGCGAAGAGCAGCGCCACGTCCCGAGTCACCGGATCCAGGCCGAGCAGCAGGGCCAGGGCAAGTACCGTCGCCGGCATCAGCACCAGCTTGATCAGGTTGGCGGCCCAGGCGCCGCGATCCACCCTCAGCAGCGCGGCGGGGCGCAGCGCCACGCCCACGGCCACCAGGCCCAATGGCAGGGCGGCGCGGCCCAGCAGTTCCATGGTCGGCGCGCTCCAGCCGGGCAGGCCGAGGCCGCTGAGGTTCAGGCCGATGCCGGCCAGGCAGGCGAGGATCAGCGGGTTGCGCGCCAGGGCGGTCAGGGTCCGGCCCAGGCTTGCCGTGCCGAGGGTGCCGGCGGCGATGAAGCTGGCCACGCAGAGCACGTTGACCATCGGCACCAGCAGCGCCACGGCCACGGCCGCCACCGTGGTCCCGGCCGTGCCGTGCAGGGCCGCCGCGCCGGCCACGCCGACGTAGGTGTTGAAGCGCAGCGCGCCCTGGAAGGTCGAGGTGAAGGCGGCGGGGTCGAGGCCGAGCCGCTGGCGCAGCCCCCACAGCAGCAGGCCGAACAGCCCCAGGGCACCGAGCAGCGCCAGGGCGAGCCGCGCCACCGGCACCTGGTCGACATCCGCGCCGGCCAGGGTCGACACCAGCATGGCGGGAAACAGCAGGAAGTAGATCAGCCGCTCCATGCGCGGCCAGAAGTCGCCGCCCGGCTGGCGGCACCAGCCGAGCCCGGCCCCCAGCAGGATCAGCAGGAACAGCGGCCCCAATGCACTGCCTACGCCTTCCATGACACCTCCTCGTGGTCGTTCCCTGCGACATCCTTGCGCACTTCGCCGCCGACAAATACTGGTAAGCTTACCCGCATCCTGCCACCGATGGAGGCCCCGCTCTCCGCCATGCCCCCGCCTACCCTGTCCTCGAGCGGCGCGGCGCGCCTGCCGCTGCTGCCGTTGCTGATCACCGTCACCCTGCTGACCCTTGCCGTGGCCCTCTGGTACCTGACCAGCTATAGCCTACGCGACGAGGCCGAGGTGCGCTGGACGCCGCCGGCGGCGGCCGCGTGCGACCCCTCCGCGGCGCCGTGCACCGCGCGCCTGGGCGGAGACGCCGAGCTGAGCCTGGCGGTGGTCTCGCCGGGCCCCATTCGCCCGCTCGAGCGTCTGCCGCTGGAGGTGCGCGTCTCCGGCACGCCGGCCGATGCCGTGCGGGTCGACTTCGTTGGCCGCGAGATGGACATGGGGCTGCATCGCTTCCCCCTCGAGGCCGAGGGTGACGGGGTCTTCCGCGGCGCGGGGCAGGTCTCGATCTGCACCGAGGCGGTCATGCCCTGGCGGGCGAAGGTGATCGTGGACACGCCGCAGGGGCGTCTGGGAAGCTGGTTCGACTTCGAGGTGAAGAGGCGATGATGATGACGCGACGAGGTATCTGGTGGGGGCTGTCCGCGGTGCTGGTAATGCTGGTGGCGGTCGGGCTGGCTTTCTATCAGCAGTCGGCGCCGGCCGACGGTGAGCCCCAAGGCGGACCGATCGAGCTGGCCTCCACCGAGGGTGACTTCTCCCTGCGCCAGCTCGAGGACGATCAGCTGGCGGTGGTCTTCTTCGGCTACACCTGGTGCCCCGACGTCTGCCCCATGGGGCTTGCCGTGGTGCGCCAGGCGATGGAGCGGCTGGAGCCCGCGCAGCGTCGCCGGGTGGTGCCGTTGATGATCTCGCTGGATCCCGAGCGGGACACCCTGGCGCGGCTGGAGGAGTACCTGGCGTTCTTCGGCGAGGCGTTCATCGGCGCCACCGCCAGCCCAGACGAGCTCGCGCCGCTGGCCGAGCGCTACGGGGTGGTCTGGCGCCGGGTGGAGACCCCGGACTCCGCCATGGCCTACACCATCGATCACAGCGCCTCGCTGTTCCTGGTCGACCGCGACGGCGAGATCCGGCGTCGCGTGCTGCACTCTCCCACCTCGGGCCCGCTCCAGGCCGCCCTGGAACAGGCCCTCGCGGAGGGCTGAGGTCCCCTGATTCCCCGGATGGGCCGGCTCGAGAACGCCGGCTCGAGAGCGTCGGCTCGGACGAGTCGACTCAGGGCGCCTCGGGTGATGCCTGCAGGCGCTCGATCATGGCCATCAGGGCGCTGGTCTGGGTGCCCTGGCGTGTATCGTGCAGCGGGTCGAGCTGCCAGGCGCTCTCGGCGAAACCCCACCAGTCCCAGCACCCCTGGGGGTTGGGCAGGCTGGTCTCCGCCTGGGGGTAGAGCACCACCCGCCGGTTGGCGGCGGCCCAGCCGTTCAGGCCACTGTGGCGCACGAAGGTCTCGCCGATCTGCTCGGCATCCATGGCGCAGCCGTGCAGCGCCACGGTGAGCGCGCAGCCCCCCGCCTCGCAGCGCTCCGGCACGTACAGGTAGCCGGTGTCGCCGAGCCCCCGCGCATCGAAGTCCGCCTGGTCGAAGGCGATCAGCTGGCCGGCGGATTGCTGCGTCTCGGGCGGGGCGAGATCGCCATGCAGCCAGCCCAGGGCCTCGCCGGCGATGTCCCGGTCGCAGGCCAGCAGGTGCGTGCCGCCACCGCTGCGGCAGTCCGCGAGGTCCTGCACGGACGCCGTCGTGTCCGCCGCCACCGGCCAGCCGTGGCCGGCGTTCTCGCTTTCCACGCGACTCAGCTGCTCGTCGGGCGCGGCCAGCCAGCCACGGAACTGCTCGGCCAGGGCCTGGCCCAGCGCAGGCGCTACGGTGTCGTCCTCGGCGCCCTGCCAGATGAAGACCCGCAGCTCGGCGAGCGCCTCGGCCCCACCGACCAGGTCGCGCTCGCGATAGTCGCGGTAACGGTCCGCCAGGATCTCCAGGTCGGGCAGGCCCTTGTGGGTCCCCATGCACTGGCCCAGGGCCAGGCTCAGGGAGCCGCGAGCGCAGGCCCAGGGGCCGGCAGCGAGGACGCCGAGCCCGCTGAAGCGCTCCGGCCAGGCCACCGCCAGCTGGGTGGCCATGTAGCCCCCCGAGGAGACGCCGATCACGCTGGTGTCGTCTGCGGCGAGCGCGAGGCGGGGCAGGGTGTCCGGCGTGGATTGGGCGACCGCCGGGGCCGCCAGGCCCAGCGTCAGACAGAGACCGACGGCCGACAGGCAGCGGACGGGACGCATCGCGGCCGGATCATTCACCGGTGACGTCGAGCAGCTCGACCTTGAAGATCAGGGTCTCATGGGGACCGATGGGGCCCTGGCCCTGAGCGCCGTAGGCGAGCTCGGAGGGAATCACCACTTCCCAGGTATCGCCCACGCTCATCAGCTGCAGGGCCTCCTGCCAGCCCTCGATGACCTGGCCCACCTGGAAGCTGACCGGTTCGCCGCGCTGGTAGGAGCTGTCGAAGACGGTGCCGTCGATCAGCGTGCCCTCGTAGTGGACCTGGACGGTATCGCCGGCCGCGGGCGTGGTGCCGTCGCCGCTTTCCAGTTCGCGATACTGCAGGCCGGAATCGGTGACCGTCACGCCGTCCTGCTCGGCGTTCTCGGCCAGGTAGGCCTCGCCCTCGGCGCGGTTGGCGGCGGCCTTCTGCTCGGTCTCGGCTTCGCGGGCGGCCATGGCCTGCTGCTGGAAGGCGGTCAGGGCCTCGGCCATCTGCTGGTCGCTCATCTCCAGCTCGTCGCCGCCGAAGACGTCGCGAATGGCCTGGGTGAAGGCGTCGATGTCGAGATCCGCCACGTCCTGTTGGATGCTCTGACCCAGGGTGACGCCGAGGCTGTAGCTCAGCTTCTCGTCCTCGGTTTCCGGAGCGGCGAGGGCCAGCGGGGCGGCGGTCAGCAGGGCAGCGAGGGAGGCGGTGGTCAGCAGTGTCTTCATGAAACAACCTTGTGGTCCGGCGCCGTGGCGCCGTGGATGAATAGGATAATCAGGATCGGAGTTCTGGGACTCTAACAGTGCCGAACCGGTTCCGCACCCGAGAACGATGCCGGCAAACCGGTCCGCTGTCGCCCCGCGTCGGGGGTCAGATGATCAGGGTGGGACAGTGGGCGGAGCCGGCCACCCGCTGGGCGACGCTGCCCAGCAGCAGGCCGGCCTCGGCGTTGGTGCCCTGGGAGCCGATCACGATCAGGTCGCATTCGCGCTTGCGGGCGAAGCGCACGATGGTGCGCGAGGGCCGGCCTCCCTTCACGAAGGAGCGAACCCGCTCCGATGGCACCCCGAGCTCCACGGCCTGTGCCTTGGCATGCACCGCGATCTCGGTGGCGTACTCCTTGAGCACGTCGTCGGGGAGATCCAGCTTTTCGGGGCGCACCATGGAGAGCGAGGCCTCAAGCAGGCTGTGGTGCTTGAAGACGCACAGGATGTAGAGCTCGGCGCCGGTGAGCATCTGCAGGCCCGCGCCCTTCTCCAGGGCCTTCATGGCCCTCTTGGAACCGTCCACCGGGACCAGAATGCGATTGAACATGGTCTTTCTCCTCAGGCCTGAAATCGACGCTTACCGGAAGGCCAGGTCACGAAGGAAGAGGGCGATCTGCGGGAACAGGATCAGCAGAGCCGCCGCCAGCACCAGGATGAAGATGAAGGGCGGCGTGCCCTTGATCACGTCCAGGTAGGGCCGCTTGAAGATGGCGATCGCGGTGAAGATGTCGCAGCCGAAGGGCGGGGTCGCCGAGCCGATCGCTACCTGCAGGGTGATCAGGATACCGACCAGCACCGGATCCAGGCCGGTGGCCTCGACGGCCGGGGCGAAGATCGGCGTCAGCACCAGGATCACCACGATGGGATCGACGAACATGCAGGCCACGAAGAAGGCGATGCAGATGGCGATCAGCACGCCGGTGGGGCCCGCCTCGTGAATGCCTGCTGCCGCCAGCAGCTCCTGGGGGATCTGGGCGAAGGAGATGATCCAGGAGAAGCCGTTACCCACCGCCACCAGGATGAACACCACCGCGGTGATCAGGCCGGTGGACTTGGCGATCCGGTAGATGTCCGGGATCTTCAGGGAGCGGAAGATCAGGAACTCCAGGAAGATGGCGTAGAGCACGCAGGCCGCCGCCGCCTCGGTCGGGCTGAAGATGCCGCCGTAGATGCCGCCGACGATGATCACCGGGAAACCCAGCGGCCACAGGGCCAGGCGCACCGCCGAGAAGCGCTCGCCCCAGCTCGACTTCGGCTCGGTGGGGACCTTGCGCAGGGTGGCGTAGATCACGCAGTAGATGGAGAACATCAGCAGGATCAGCAGCCCCGGGCCGATGCCGGCGATGAAGAGCTCGGCGATGGAGGTCCCCGAGATGACCCCGTAGATGATCATGCCGATGCTCGGCGGGATCAAGAAGGCGATGTCACTGGCGTTGATGATCAGCGCCAGGGTGAAGGAGTCGGAGTAGCCGGCCTTGAGCATCTTGGGGCGCAGGGGCGAGCCGACGGCCACCACGGTGGCCTGGGTGGAGCCCGACACGGCGCCGAACAGGGTGCATGAGGCGGCGGTACTGACCGCCAGTCCGCCCTTCACGTGGCCGATGAAGGACATCACCATGTTGATCAGGCGCTCGGCCGACTGGCCTCGCGTCATGATGTCCGCGGCGAGGATGAACATCGGCACCGCGATCAGCGACGCCGGGCGGATGCCCGCCATCATCTGCTGGATCAGCGTATCCATCTGGTCCAGGCCATTGAACATCATGAAGAAACCGATGACCGCCGCGGCGATCAGCGGGATCATCATGGGAAAGCCCAGCAGCAGCAGGGCGATCATGGTGGTAACCATTATTGTCGTCATCGTGTGTTCCCCCGGGCTTTCTGCCCTCCGTCAGACTTCCGTTTCCGTATCCTTGTAGCCGTCGATCACGCCGGTCGACAGATAGACGTCTCGCGACGTCAGGTTCTTGATCGCGGTGAGCAGGTACTGGATGCCGGTGATCAAGAAGCCGAGCGGTGCCCAGACGTAGATGGTCCAGATCGGGAAGCCCAGTGCCGGCAGGATCCTGCCCTTGTCGTAGAGGTCCAGGATGTAGACGATCGAGTAGTAGAGCAGGAAGAACATCACCAGCGAGGTGACCAGCGCGATGAAGATCATCAGTGCCTTGCGGCCGCCGACGGGCAGGGCATCGTAGATGGCCGACATGCGGATATGGCGGCCATGCCGAGCGGCATAGCCGATGCCGGCAAAGGTGATCATGATGATCAGGATGCGGTTGATCTCGCCGGAGAAGTAGATGCTGTCGCCGAACACGAAGCGGGCGATGACGTTGGCGATCGTGTTGAAGGCCATCAGCAAGACGCCGAGCGCCAGGATGACCGCCTCGAGCTTGCTGATGAAGGTGTCGATAGTGCCCAGAAAGCCCGGCAATCCCGAGCGGTAATGCTTTTCGGACTCTTCTTCGGTCATGTCCGCGCTCCCTTTCAGCATGCGATGCGGGAAAAGTGGGATTCCCAGAGGGTCAGCATACGCGTCGTGATCGGGCGCCGAGGCCCGAGGCATCAACGCTTTATGCACGCTCACCCGTGCCCGGGAACCCCATGCCCAGAAACAGCAGGGGGGTGGCCCGGGCAGGCCACCCCCCTGTTAGGGCCGACGTCGGTCGCGGTTACTCCGCGTCGTCGCTCACGGCCTCGAGGTCGGCCTTGAACTGCTCGAGCAGTTCCTTGCCGCTCTCGCCGGTCATGCCGATGAACTCTTCCTCGACCTGGGGAGCACGCTCCTTGAAGGCCTGGATCTGCTCATCGTCGAGACGCGTCACGGTGACCTCGTCGGAGGCCGCCTGGATCTTCTTCAGCGACTCTTCGGCCAGCCCCTGAATGTGCTCGATGGTGTGGTCGTAGGCCGCGTCGGAGGCTGCCCGTACCAGCTCCTTGTCCTCGTCGGAGAGGTCCTCGAAGAAGTCCTGGTTGGCCATCATCGCGGTGGTGAACCAGCCGTGGCTGGTGAAGGTCAGGTGCGGCGAGACCTCGTAGAGACCGCCGGATTCGATCCAGAAGATCGGGTTTTCCTGGCCGTCGATGATGCCGGTCTGCAGGCCGCCGTAGACCTCGCCCCAGGGCAGCGGCGTCGGCGTCGCGCCGAAGGCGTTGTAGGTCTCGGCCAGCAGCGGGTTGGTCATGGTGCGGATCTTCTTGTTCTCGAAGTCCGCCGGCGAGGTGATCGGCTCATCGGCGGTGACCACCATCTCGCCTTCCGGATACATCTGCAGCAGCTCCAGGCCCTGCTCGGCGTAGAGCTCCGGGAACATCTCGTTGATCGCCTTGCTCTTGTCGAAGAACTCGAGCACGTGATCCATGTCGGTGGGCATCAGATAGGGGATGAAGAAGATCTGTGCCTCGGGGATCAGTGCGCCGGTGAAGCCGGGAGACTGGTTGACGAACTGCAGGATGCCGTTCTGGGTCTGCTCCATGATGTCGTCGGACTCACCGAGCTCGCCGAAGCGATAGATCTGCAGCGAGTGATCGGAGTTGGCCTCGATGTAGTCCTTGAAGGCGACCGCGAAGACGTCCTGCACATCGCCTTCGTACTCTTCGTGGGCATAGCGCCAGTTGTCGGCCATCGCGGCGGAGGACATGCCAATCATCAGGGCGCCAATACCGGCGCTCGTCAACAGCTTCTGTGACTTCATTCTTGTGATCCCTCTACAGGTTTGACCCGTGATGGGGATGATCCATCAGCAGGTGTCTGGTGAATATGGCATTCACGCAACTGGAATTCAGGCTAGCGTGGCCTCTATGAGGGGTCAAGCTGGCTTATTAGCATCTTAAGTTTAATAAGATGTGGGGCTCTGTGAAGGTGAAGGCGGCCGGCGAGGACCCCCACCGGCTCGGGAGGCGGCGTGGATAGGCGGTGGATACCGCGCCCGCTCAGGGCCAGACGCTGCAGGCGAGAGAGGGCCTCGCGCTCGGCCTGGAGCTCGGCCGTCTGGAGCGTGCGGCGCAGCTCGGCGACGCCGTCGTCGTCCCGGGCCTCGGCCTTGAGGGCCCGGCGCAGGCGGCGCAGCGGCGCCGTGACCTCGTGCTGCCAGCGGCGCACAGCGTCGGGTGGGGCGTCGCAGGTCAGGCCGTGTTGATACAGCCAGCAGTGCCAGAGCATCTCGCAGACATCGATGCCGGCCTCGTCCTGCAGCGTCAGGCAGGCGGCCTCGACCCCGTCGCGCCCGTAGAGCGCCAGCGCGAACTCCCAGAGCGGGTCGCGGCGCAGATGGGCCCGCAGAGCGTCGGGCAATTGGGTAGAATCGTGGGTCATGACACGCTGTCGCCCCCTGGGCGGCGGCCTCACCGACTGCCGAGTGGAGCCTGCATGATCGCACTGCGCCAAGTTTCCCTGCAACGCGGCACCCAGACCCTGCTGGAGGGGGCCGACCTGACCCTGCATGCCGGCCACAAGGCGGGGATCGTCGGGCCCAACGGCGCGGGCAAGTCCAGCCTGTTCAAGCTGTTGCTCGGCGAGCTCGCCCCGGACAAGGGCGAGCTGGAGATGAGCGGCGGGCAGCGCATCGCCCACATGGATCAGGAGGTGGAGGCCCTGGAGCGCTCCATCGTCGACTACGTGCTCGACGGCGACCGCGAGCTGCGCCGCACCGAGACGGCCCTCGAGCAGGCGCGCCAGCGCGAAGACGCCCACCGCGAGGCCGAACTGCACGGCGCCATCGAGGCGCTGGACGGCTACAGCGCCCCGGCCCGCGCCGCCCAGCTGCTGGTGGGGCTGGGCTTCGTCCAGGCCGACCTGGCGCGGCCGCTGTCGGCCTTCTCCGGCGGCTGGCGCATGCGCGTCAACCTGGCGCGCACGCTGTTCAAGCCCTCCGACCTGCTGCTGCTCGACGAGCCCACCAACCACCTGGACCTGGATGCGCTGCTGTGGCTCGAGCAGTGGCTCACCCGCTATCCCGGCACCCTGCTGCTGATCTCCCACGACCGCGACTTCCTCGACGCGGTGTGCGACCACATCGTGCACTTCGATCGCCGAACGCTTGCGCTCTATCGCGGCAACTACACCACCTTCGAGCGGACCCGCGCCGAGAAGCTGGCCCTGCAGCAGGCCGAGGCCGCCAAGCAGCAGGCCCGCCGCGAGGAGATCGAGCGTTTCGTGGCGAGGTTCCGCGCCAAGGCGACCAAGGCGCGCGCCGCCCAGAGCCGCCTGAAGATGCTCGAACGCATGGGCGACATCGCCGTGGCTCACGCCGACTCGCCCTTCCACTTCTCCATCCCCTCGGCCGACAAGACCTCCCACCCGCTGCTGGTGCTCGACGAGGCGCGCCTGGGCTATCGTCACGCCGACGGCCGCGAGACGACGCAGCTCGACGACGTCAAGGTGACCCTGCTGCCGGGCCAGCGCATCGGCCTGCTGGGCCCCAACGGGGCCGGCAAGTCGACGCTGATCAAGTCGCTCACCGGCGACCTGCCGCTGCTCGCCGGGCGTCGAGTGCCCGGCGAGCATCTGGCGATCGGCTACTTCGCCCAGCACCAGCTGGAGGGGCTGGATCTCGCCTCCACGCCGTTCCAGCACGTGCAGCGCCTCTCGCCCACCGCGGCGGACCTGGACATCCGCAAGTTCCTGGGCGGCTTCGGCTTCCACGGCGACGATGTGTTCGCCGAGGTGGGGCGCTTCTCCGGCGGCGAGAAGGCGCGTCTGGCGCTCTCCCTGGTGGCCTGGCAGAAGCCCAACCTGCTGCTGCTCGACGAGCCCACCAACCACCTGGACCTGGAGATGCGCGAGGCGCTCACCGAGGCGCTGGCGAGCTTCGAGGGCACGGTGATCATCGTCTCCCACGACCGCCACCTGCTGCGCGCCACCGTCGACGAGTTCTGGCGGGTGGCCGACCACGGCGTCACGCCCTTCGACGGTGACCTGGAGGACTACCGGGCCTGGCTCAAGAGCCGCCTGGAGGGGGAACGCCGCGAGGCCCGGGCCGACAAGGCCGAGCGTCAGGACGCGGGGAGCGCGCCCCGGGAGGATCGCAAGGCGACGCGTCGCGCGGCCGCGGAGCTGCGCGAGAAGCTGCGCCCGCTCAAGCGTGATCGCGACCGGGCCGAGAAGGCCATGGAGAAGGTCCAGGCCGAGCTCGTCGGCGTCGAGGAGGGCCTCGGTGAGGCCGCGCTCTATACCGATCCGGCGAGAAAGGAAGAGCTCACCGAGCGCCTGGGGCGCCAGGGCGAGCTCAAGTCGCGGCTCGAGGGCCTGGAGCAGGAGTGGCTCGACGCCGAGGAGGCGCTGGAGGCCGCCGAGGCGGAGCTCAACGGCGCCTGAGGCCGGCGTTCACGAGAGGGCCGGGGGGCTTCGGTTGAACTCAGCCCTCCAGCAGGAAGGTGACCGGCCCGTCGTTGATCAGCGAGACCTGCATGTCGGCGGCGAACTCGCCGCTTTCCACCGTCGGCCAGGCCGCCCGGGCCTGGTCGAGCAGGTAGTGAAAGAGGCGCTCACCCTCGGCGGGCGGGGCGGCGCTGGAGAAGCTCGGCCTGAGCCCCTTGCGGGTGTCGGCGGCCAGGGTGAACTGCGAGACCAGCAGCAGCTCGCCCTCGGCCTGCTGCAGGTTGAGGTTCATCTTGCCGTCTGAGTCGGCGAAGACGCGATAGTGCAGCAGCTTGTGCAGTAGCCGGTCGGCTGCGGCCTCGTCGTCGCCCTTCTCGACCCCCACCAGGGCCAGCAGCCCCGGACCGATGGCGCCCACCTCACGCTCCTCCACCTCCACGCTGGCGCGTCGCACGCGCTGAATCAGGGCCTTCATCGGACGGGCTCTCCTTGCTGGTGTCTCGGGCGGCCGAGCTTAGCACGGCCGTTTCCTCGATGGCCGCCCCTCAGCGTCCCAGCAGGTCGTCCCGGAAGCCCTCGCCCAGTGGATCGTCTCCCAGCCAGATGCCGAACAGCGCGCTGGCCAGCATCAGGTCGCTCCCCTCGTAGAGGGTTTCGCCATTCAGGGCGAGGGTCAGGGCCTCGCCATCCCAGCCCAGGGCGTAGCGGTCGCCTGGCGACACGTCGCGGTAGCGGTCGTTGAAGGCCTTCAGGTTCGGCACCAGCCGGGCGAACTCGTCGCGGGGCAGGGCCTCCTCGACGCGCTCGCGGGTAACCTCGGCGAAGTCGCCCGCCTCGATGGCGTGGAAGTACTCCAGCTCCAGGCGGCGCGGCACGTCGGAGAGCGGGGCAGGAACGGGATAGCCGGTAGCCTGGTAGTAGGCGCCGGCATAGGCATCCCAGATCATGTATCGGAAGAGGCCATGGCCGATACGCTCGTAGCGGCGCTCGTCGGCCTCCAGGGTGGCGGGGAAGCGGGCGCCCTTGATCTCGACGGGCGCTTTATTGTCGGGCGACTTCTCGACGGATTGGGCCGCCGCGGGCAGGGCGGTCGCCAGGGTCGCCAGCAGCAGGATGGTGCGGGTGCGGGACAGGAACATGGGGTAGACCTCACACGTCAGGGCATTGCCTGAACAGACAATAGCCCTGCGTAAAGGTTCTGTATAGCTTTTTACCAGACAGCTTTTACCAGGCCTACCAGGCGCGGCAGAGCATGATGTCGCAGTGGGGTTCCGAGAGCAGGCGCTCGGTGATCTGGCTCTGTCGGCCCAGCTGCCCGCGGCTGCCCAAGGCGAGCAGGTCCGGCGGCTGGCGGCGCAGGCGCGTCATCAACACCTCCAGGGGGTCGCCCTGCTCGAGCACCAGCTCGAGCTCCGGCACGTCGTCGAGCTCGCCCATCAGCTGTTCGGTCTCGCGCTCCAGCTGGGTGCGCATCCGCTCCACCTCGCGGTCGCGCCAGCGGGCATAGTCGCCGTTCGAGCCCAGCTCGCGCTCGCCGGGAATGTCCCAGGCGTGCAGCAGGGTCAATCGCGCCTCGGGGAAGCGCCGCAGGGTCTCGCGCAGGGTGTGGCGTGAGGTCAGCGAGAAGTCCACCGGTACCAGGATGTCGTGCCACGCCTGGGTCGCCAGGTGGCTGACCGAGAGCACCGGGCAGGGGGCGCTGCGCAGCACCCGGGCGAGGGTGGTGCCGGCCACCAGGTCGGGCTGCCCGCGCTTGCGATGGGCGCCGAGGATGATCATGTCGGCCTGGCGCTCGTGGGCCTCGCGGATGATCTCGGCATAGGGGGCGCCGGCCATGGTCTGGATCAGGCTCTGGGGCTCGGGTAGCGCATAGTCCTCACGCAGGTCGGTGAGGGTGGTGCGGATGTCCGCCACCACGGCTTCCTCCAGGTCGTGGAGGACGCGGTGCGGCAGGTAGGGGTCGAGCACGTGGATGATGTCGAGGCGGGCGCCGCTCTCCACCGCCAGGCGCACGGCGCGGGCGAAGGCGGCGCGGTTCTCGGCGGAGAGGTCGCTGGCGAACAGCAGGGTCTGGCTCATGATGACTCCCTCCCGGACAGGAAGATCTCGATGGCACCACTCTCAGCATGGGCGGCGCCGGGGGAGGGCGCAAGGCCGCCTGCCTACCACCAGGCGTGGAAGTGATGCACCGGGCCGTGTCCCTGGCCCACGGCGAGGCGATGGCTCTGCTCGAGCGCGCGGGACAGCCAGGCCTTGGCGGCGGCCACCGCCTCGGGCAGGGCATCGCCCAGGGCCAGGCGGGCGGTGATTGCCGAGGAGAGCGTGCAGCCGGTGCCGTGCAGGTTGCCGGTATCGATACGCGGGCCATCCAGCCATTCGAGGGACTCGGCCGTGATCAGCAGGTCCGGGCACGCCTCGCCGCGCAGGTGGCCGCCCTTTAGCAGCACCGCCCCGGCGCTCAGCTCGCGCAGCGCGGGTGCCATGGCCTGCATGCCGGCGCGGTCGGTGGGCACCGGGCAATCGAGCAGCACCGCCGCCTCCGGCAGGTTCGGGGTGATCAGGTCGGCCAGCGGCACCAGGCAGTCGCGCACCGCGGCGATGCCGGCATCGTCGACCAGGGTATCGCCGCTCTTGGCCACCATCACCGGATCGAGCACCACCCAGCGTGGCCGCCGGGCGGTGAGGCTATCGCGGATCGTCTCGGCCACCTCTCGGCTGGCCACCATGCCGACCTTCACCGCGTCGATGGCGATATCGTCGAGCAGGGTGTCGAGCTGGGCGGCGATGAACGCGGCCGGTACCGGGTGCACCCCGGTGACGCCGCGGGTGTTCTGCGCGGTCAGGGCGGTGATCACGCTGGTACCATAGCTGCCCAGGGCCGAGAAGGTCTTGAGGTCGGCCTGGATGCCGGCGCCGCCGCCGGGGTCGGAGCCAGCGATGGTCAGGGTATTGGGAATCGAACGGGGGGTGGCCATCAGCGTCTTGTCATTGCTTTCGAAGGGGACCGATAGCCTACTGCAGGGAGGGGGCGCGGTGCCATGCTGATGCTGTTCCTGGTGGCACTGGCCAGCGCCACCCTGCTGCCCGGCGGCTCCGAGGTGTGGCTGGCGCGCCTCTGGTGCCAGGGCGAGCCGGGGTGGTGGCTGTGGGGCGTGGCGAGCGTCGGCAACACGCTGGGCAGCCTCGTCAACGTGGGCCTGGGGCGCTATGCCCGCCACTTCCAGGATCGCCGCTGGTTTCCGGTCTCGCGGCGAGGGCTCGAGCGCGCCGAGCGCTGGTACCGGCGCTTCGGCGAGTGGAGCCTGCTGGCCTCCTGGGCGCCGATCATCGGCGATCCGCTCACCGTGCTGGCCGGTGTCCTGCGCCTGCCCTGGTGGCGGGCGATCCTGCTGATCGCCGTGGCCAAGGGCGCGCGCTACGCCCTGGTGCTGTGGCTCGCCGAGGCCTGGCTGGCCCCGCTGTGCGCCTGACTGTCTGGCCGACAACGACGAGGGGCCGCCCGCAGGCGGCCCCTTGGTATTGCACCCAAAGTCAGTGGCGTGGCACCGGCGCGATCACTCGCTGGTGGTGTCGCCCCCCGGGTTGCGGGCGTTGTAGTAGGCCTGCTCGGAGATGGCGTGATAGTTCACGACCTTGTCCTGGAAGGCCTCGTAGGAGTCATAGATCTTCTGGGCCATCTCGCTGGACTCGGCGAGCTCGGCGACCACGTCGGCGGAGTGCTCCTTGGCCTGGGCCAGGACGTCGGCCGGCAGGCGACGCAGCTCCACCTCGTGCTCGTTGACCAGGGTCTCGAGGGCGTCGTTGTTGCGCGCGGTGTACTCGTCGAGCACGTCGGCGTTCACATCGCGCACGGCGGTGCGCAGGATCGCCTGCAGGTCGGCGGGCAGCCCGGCCATGGCCTCCTCGTTGACGATCGCCTCGAACATCACGGTCGGCTCGTGCCAGCCGGGGTAGTAGTAGTACTCGGCGGCCTGGTGCAGGCCGAAGGCCAGGTCGTTGTAGGGGCCGATCCACTCGGTGGCGTCGATGGCGCCGGACTGCAGGGAGGTGAAGATCTCGCCGCCCGGCATGTTGACGATGGCCACGCCCATGCGGTTCATGACCTCGCCGCCGAGGCCCGGCATGCGCATCTTCAGGCCGTCCAGGTCGTCGACGGAGTTGATCTCCTTGTTGTACCAGCCGCCCATCTGCACGCCCGAGGCGCCGGCTGCCATGACGTCGACGCCGAAGTCGTCATACAGCTCGTTCCACAGCTCCAGGCCGCCGCCGTGGTGCAGCCAGGCGTTCATCTCCTGGGCGTTCATGCCGAAGGGCACGGCGGCGAAGAATTGCGCCGCCGGGGCCTTGCCCTTCCAGTAGTAGGAGGCGGAGTGACCCAGCTCGGCGGTGCCGCCGGAAACGGCGTCGAAGACCTCGAAGCCCGGCACCAGCTGGCCGGCCCCGAACACCTCGATGGTCAGGCGGCCATCGGACATCTCATCGACCAGCTTGGCCAGCCGCTCGGGCCCCTGGCCCACGCCGGGGAAGTTCTTCGGCCAGGAGGTGACCATCTTCCACTCGAAGGTCTCCTGGGCCTGGGCGGTGTTGTCGATGCTGGAGACCAGCAGCAGGCCGGATGCGCCGGCGCTCATGGCCACGGCCATGGCGAGTGATCTGAGTTTCATACGGTGCCTCTCGTGTTGTGGGACTTGGTGTCGAGACGCCCACCCCAAGGGGGGCGGTTGGCGATTGGCGGTCAGGTGGTCGGGGCGTGCCCGCCGTGCACGGCGCTCGCGCCGCTTATGGACGCTGGCACTATAGCGAACCGGACCGCCTTTGCTGCTAACTCTCAGTCCACGCTCAGCCTTGGGCGTCGCCGCGCCCGGGCCTGGCCCGGGTGCGGCGAGCGTGCGCGCACTAGAACTGGTTCGGCAGCCAGGTGGCGAGCCCGGGGAAGAAGGCCAGCGCCAGAAGCATGGCCAGCTGCAGGGCGATGAAGGGCATGACGCCCCTGTAGATCGCCGAGGTGGGCACCGAGTCCGGCGCCACGCCGCGCAGGTAGAAGAGCGCGAAGCCGAAGGGCGGCGTGAGGAAGGAGGTCTGCAGGTTGATGGCGATCATGATGCCGAGCCAGATGGGATCCAGGCCCATGGCCAGCAGGATCGGCCCGACGATCGGCACCACCACGAAGGTGATCTCGATGAAGTCGAGGATGAAGCCGAGCAGGAAGATCACCAGCATCACGATCAGCGTCGCCCCGACCACGCCGCCGGGCATACCCTCGAAGACCTCGGTCACCAGCTCCTCGCCGCCGTAGGAGCGGAACACCAGCGAGAACAGAGCCGCGCCGATCAGGATCATGAACACCATGGTGGTGACGTGGGTGGTGGAACGCAGCACCTCCTTGAGGGTGGCGAGATCCAGACGCCGGTAGGCCAGGGCCAGCATCAGCGCGCCGAAGGCACCCACGGCCGAGGCCTCGGTGGGGGTGGCGAAGCCGCCAAGGATCGAGCCCAGCACTATCACGATCAGCACGATGGGCGGCACCAGCCCCTTGAGCAGCAGCAGGCCGAGGCCGCCCTCGTGGCCGAGTTCTTCCATCAGCTCGCGGCGGTCGACGGCCGGCGCGGCGCTGGGCTTCCACCAGGCGATCAGGGCGACATAGACGATATAGAACACCACCAGCACCAGGCCGGGGATCAGCGCACCCATGAAGAGATCGCCCACCGAGACCGTCTTGGGGCTGAAGATGCCCATGGAGAGCTGGGCCTGCTGGTAGGCCGAGGAGAGCACGTCACCCAGCAGCACCAGGGCGATGGAGGGCGGGATGATCTGGCCCAGGGTGCCCGTGGCACAGATGGTGCCGGTGGCCAGCGGCATGCTGTAGCCGCGCTTGAGCATGGTCGGCAGCGACATCAGGCCCATGGTGACCACGGTGGCGCCGACGATGCCGGTGGAGGCGGCCAGCAGCATGCCGACCAGGGTCACCGAGATGCCCAGCCCCCCGCGCAGCGAGCCGAACAGCAGGGCCATGGCCTCGAGCAGGGTCTCGGCGACCTTCGACTTCTCCAGCAGCACGCCCATCAGCACGAACAGCGGCACCGCCAGCAGCGTCTGGTTGGTCATGATGCCGTAGAGGCGGTTGGGGAAGGCGCCCAGGTAGCCGGCATCGAAGTGGGCATCGATGCCCAGGGACTCGAGGCCGAGGCCGAGGCCGGCGAAGGCCAGCGCGGTGCCGGCCAGCGACAGCGCGACCGGGTAGCCGGCCATCAGCACCAGGCAGATGACGACGAACAGGACCAGCGGCATGAACTCCAGCATCACAGGTGCTCCTCGTGGGTCTCGTCGTCATGAGTGGCGGCCAGGCGTCCGGTCATCACGTAGACGTTCTTCACCGCCTCGACCAGGGCCTGGAGGATCATCAGGCCGGCAAACAGCGGGATCAGCGTCTTGAGCAGGAAGACCCCGGGGATGCCGCCGGAGTCGGGCGAGCCCTCTAGGATCGCCCAGGACTTGCCGACGTAGCCCAGGCTCGACAGGATCACGAAGCTCATCACCGGCAGCAGCAGGAAGAGGGTGCCGGCGAGGTCGACCAGCGCCTTGCGCTTCGGCGTCATCGCCCGGTAGAAGATGTCCACCCGCACATGGCCGTCGTGCTTGAGGGTGTAGGCGGCGGCCAGCATGAACACCGCAGCGTGCATGTACATCACCGACTCCTGCATGGGGATGCTGTTGACGCTGAAGGCGTAGCGCAGCACCACGATCAGGAACTGGATGAGCATCATCACAAGGATCAGCCAGGAGAGGCTGTTGCCGAGCCGCTCCGAGGCGCGGTCGAGCCAGGCGATGATGCCCGGCAGCTCGCGGGATTGGGCCATGGGGTGGTCTCGCTGTGTCGATCTGAGCGTGGAAAAGGAGCGGATGGTCGCACACTGGGGGGGGCGCTGACCGCCGCAACAACCAACGCTGACTATACGTTACCGACCCGCCGAGCGTCAGTGTCGACGGCGTTCGCTCGTCTGCCGGCCGGCGGCCAGGCAGCTGGTCAGGCAGGCGTCGGGCAGCCGCACGTCCACGGCGATGGGCAGGTGATCCGAGAAGAGGTGCTCGAGCACCCGCACCTCGTCCGCCTGGAGCGAGTCGGAGAGCAGGATATGGTCCAGGGCGCGGCGCGGCTGCCAGGAGGGGTAGCTGAGTGGCGGGCGCACGGGATGCAGCGGCAGCGAGGCGCGGAAGCGCTCGTGGCCGTGCAGCTGGTCCGGGGTGCAGTTGAGATCGCCCATCACCACCACGTGGCGCAGCGGGCGGATGATCTCGCTGAGGTAGTCGAGCTGTCGCACTCGGCCGCGATGACTCAGTGCCAGGTGGGCGACGAACAGGTGCAGGGCGTCGGGCCCCTCGCCGTAGCGGACGTGGATGGCGCCACGGCCGGGCAGGGTGCCGGGCAGGCGGTGCTCCTCGATACCGGAGGGCGTCAGTCGCGAGAGCAGCCCATTGCTGTGCTGGGCGATGCGGCCCAGGTTGCGGTTGAGCTGCTGGAAATGGTGGGGAAAGCCGGCATGGGTGGCGAGGTATTCCACCTGGTTGATGTGGCTCGAGCGGAAGCTTCCGCCGTCGGCCTCCTGGAGGCCGACGATGTCGAAGCGGCCGAGCACCTCGCCGATCATGTTCAGACGCTGCAGCCGTTTCGGGTGCGGCAGGAAGTGCTGCCAGCTGCGCGTCAGGTAGTGGTGGTAGGCCGAGGTCTGTATGCCCACCTGCAGGTTGAAGGTGAGCAGCTTGAGATGGCCGCCGTCGAGCAGCCGTGTCCTTGCCTCGGCCAGCTGGGGCATCTCAGTCAGCACGCTCCTCGCGGACCTTGTCGACCAGCGCGCCGGCGATCTGTGGCATGTTGCCGAGGCTGCCGGCGGTGCTCGGCGAGACCAGGTAGCGGCCGTCGACGATCAGCGCCGGCACGCCCATCAGCTGCATCTGGCGCATGCGCGCATGGGCCTGATTCACCTGGCTCTTCACGCCGAAGGAGGCCAGCGCCTCACGGGCCTCTTCCTCGCTGACGCCGTACTCGCTGAAGAAGGCGGCGATGTCGTCTTCGGAGGTCAGGCGGCGACCCTCTTCGTGGATGGCGTGGAAGAAGTCCGCGTGGAGCTCATCGAGGATCCCCAGCTGCTCGGCGGCATAGTAGGCGAAGGCGTGGGTGTTCCAGCTGCCGCCCATGGTGGCCGGCATGCGCTGGAAGGCCACGTCCTCGGGCTGCTCGGCGACCCAGGCGTTGAGCGTATCCTCCAGGTCGTAGCAGTGCGGGCAGCCGTACCAGAAGGCCTCGGTCACCGCGACGCGGCCGTCCTCGACCCGCGTCTCCACCGGGTTCTCGAGCACGGTGTAGTGCTCGCCCTCGACGAGGGGGGCGGCGGATACCAGGGACGACAGGCCAAGGCCGGCCAGGGCAACCATCAGGGTCTTCAGCATGGGGGCTCTCCTTGAGTGCAACACCTTGAATGAAACGTGATCCGTGTGCCGGCGGGCGGCACGTCGCTGGGTTTGATGCCCCGTTGCCGCCCGGGTTCCCCACAGACGCGAAGGGCGGCCCCAGGCCGCCCTTCAAGTGCCGGTGCCCGGCGGGCCGGGGCGAGGCTCAGTGCAGGCCGCGCACGTAGTTGGCCACGGCGTCCATGTCGCCATCGCTCATCTTGGCGGCGATGCTGCGCATGATGGCGGCGGGGTCGTTGGCCCGGTTGCCGGCGGCGAAGTCCTGCAGGGTGGAGACCAGGTAGTCATGCTTCTGGCCGGAGAGCGCCGGGTAGACCGCCGAGCCGATCCCCTCGCCGGTCGGGCTGTGGCAGGCCGAGCAGGCCGGGATGCCCTTGGCCATGTTGCCGGCACGATAGAGCTCGCGGCCGCGCTCGATCAGCACCTCGTCATCCTCGGCCTGGCCCAGGGCCGGGTCCATCTCGGCGAAGTACTTGGCCACGTCCCAGGCGTCCTGGTCGGAGTAGTTGTCCACCTGGCCGGCCATCTGCGCCACCATGCGGTTGCCGTCGCGGATGTCCATGATCTGCTTGGCCAGGTAGGAGGCCTGCTGGCCGGCCAGGTTGGGGAAGGCGCCGGAGGGGCTGATGCCCTGCTGGCCATGACAGGCGGCGCAGGCCTGCGCCTTGTCTCGACCGGCCGCCGCATCGGCGTCCGCTTGAAGGTCGGCATGGGCCACGCCGACCGCGCCCATGGTGATTGCCAGGCTTGCCAGTAGCTTTCTCATCGCAGTTCCACTATCCCGTTACGTTGTTGGCCGGTACGTACCCCGGGTGCCGCCCGGGTTGAATCCGGGTGCCCTGTGGCCGGTCGTCGCCGACGCGGTGGTCGGTCGCTGGCGGCCGAAGCACGGTGGTATACTGACGCGCCCCGGGTCGCAGACAAAGACACTGCATTATAACGGAACACCCGAGCCGCGGGAATGCAAGCCGTGGCGCCCTTGATCAACGTCAGGATTCTCCCGCATGTCGCGACTCAATTATCAGGCCTCCCGCTTCCTCACCAGCGCCCCGACCCTGGCCAAGTGCCCGCCGGACGACGGCGCCGAGGTGGCCTTTGCCGGCCGCTCCAACGCCGGCAAGTCCAGCGCCATCAATGCCCTGACCCGGCAGAAGGCGCTGGCCCGGACCTCCAAGACGCCGGGACGCACCCAGCTGATCAACTTCTTCGGGCTTGGCGAGGACAGTGATCACCGGCTGGTCGACCTGCCGGGCTACGGCTATGCCAAGGTGCCGGAGCAGGTCAAGCTTGAGTGGCAGCGCCACCTCTCCGACTACCTGCGCCGGCGCGGCTCGCTGCGCGGCCTGGTGCTGGTGATGGACGTGCGCCATCCGCTCTCGGAGTTCGACCAGACCCTGCTCGGCTGGGCCGACGAGGCCGAGATGCCGGTGCACATCCTGCTGACCAAGGCCGACAAGCTGAAGAGCGGCGCGGCGAAGAATGCCCTGCAGCAGGTGCGCTCGCGGCTGCATGAGTGGGAGGACCTGGTGAGCATCCAGCTGTTCTCCGCCCTCAAGAAGCAGGGCATCGAGGAGGTGCATGCGCGCCTCGACCAGTGGCTGCTCGATGCGCCGGTGCCCGCCGCCGACTGATGGGCGCCTCCCTCCCTTTCTGACCTGGTGCCTATGACGGTGGCGACTAGGTCAGGTCGGCCAGCAGGGCCGGCAGCTCGCGAACATGCGCCAGCCGATGCACGCCCGCCGGCAGCTCTCCCGCCGGCGCCTGCGGGGCGATCCACACCGCCCGCATCCCTAAGCGCAGCGCCGGCAGTACGTCCTCCTGCCAGGAATCTCCCACGTGCAGCGCCCGCGAGGGCGCGGTCTCGAGCCGCGCCAGGGCGGCCAGGAAGGGGCGTGCGTCCGGCTTGGGGGCCTGGATCTCGCCGGCGGCGATGGCCACCCGGAAGTGGCGACAGAGCGCCAGACGGTGCAGCGCCAGGTTGCCGTTGGTGATGGCCCCCAGCCGGTAGCGATCGCCGAGCTCTTCGAGCAGCGGCTCCACCTCGGGGTGGGGCGCGACGTCCAGGCGCAGCGCATGGAAGCGCCCCATGGCGGCGGAGGCCCACAGCCAGGCGGCGCTGCGCGGCAGCCCGTAGGCCTCCAGCAGCTCCACCAGGGCGCGCTCGCGCAGCCAGCTGAAGTCGCCCCGCCGCGGCGGGAAGCGCTCGGCCAGCCGGCCGCGCGCGGCCTGATAGGCCGCCAGGGGGTAGCGCTCGGCGAAGCGCCTGCGCGACTCGCCGCGGCGCGCCAGCCAGTCCGTCAGGGCCTCGTCGAGCCAGGCATAGTGGCCGGTCTCGGTGCGCTCCATCACCCCGCGGTTGTCCCACAGGGTGTCGTCCAGGTCGAAGGTGATCGCCCGCAGGCTCATGAGGGCTCTCCGCTGCCGTTGCCGCGGCGTCGCGCCCGCGGATGGGCGGCGTCGTAGCTCGCCGCCAGGTGTTGCCAGTCGAGCCGGGTATAGACCTGGGTGGTGGCAAGATCCGCATGGCCCAGCAGCTCCTGCACCGCGCGCAGGTCCTGGCTCGACTCCAGCAGGTGGCTGGCGAAGGAGTGGCGCAGCCGGTGCGGATGGAGATGCTCGGCGAGCCCCCGCACCTTGGCCAGCTCGGCGAGGCGCCGCTGGATGCCGCGATGCCCCAGCCGCCCCCCGCGCACCCCCACGAACAGCGCCTGTGTATCGCCGGCGGCCAGCTGGCCGCGCACGGTGAGCCAGGCATCCAGCGCCTGGCGGGCCCGACGGCCTACGGGCACCTGGCGGGGCTTGCCGCCCTTGCCGAGCACCCTGACCCGCTGCGGCTGGAGATCGCCGAGATCCAGCGCCGCCAGTTCGGCCAGTCGCAGTCCGCTCGAATAGAAGAGCTCCAGCACTGCCTGGTCGCGACGCGCCAGCGGCGAGCCGTCGTGGGGCGTGTCGAGGAAGCGCGCCAGCTGATCCACGTCCAGCGGACGCGGCAGGTGACTCGGCTGGCGCGGGGCCTTCACCAATGCGGCCGGGTTGTGGGCCAGCTGCCCCGTCTCCACCAGGTAGGCGGCGAAGCGCGATATCGCGGCGCGGCGCCGGGCCAGGCTACGCGGGGCCAGGCCGCGCAGGCGCTCGCCGCCGAGGAAGCGGCGCAGCAGGGCGGCATCGAGCCGGGCCCAGTCGTCGATGGCCTCGGCGGCGAGGAAGGTCGTCAGGGCCGCGAGGTCGCGCCGGTAGGCGTCCGCCGTGGCGGGGCTCGCGGTGCGCGCCAGCCCGGCGAGGAAGGCCTCGACCTCGGGCGCAAGCGTCGCGGTGCTCACGACGAGGCGGGCGCCATGCGCACCAGCAGGCGCGCCACCACCTCGCCCACGTAGTCGGTGAACAGGGTGTCCATGCTGGCGCGGAAGTGGTCCGGGTCGGGGCTCGCCAGCACCAGGTAGCCCAGCGGCTCGCCCAGGGTCAGCCGCGCCACCGCGCAGGAGCCGGCCTTGCCGGGCGCCGGCACATGGGGCAGCAGGCGCTTCCAGTCGGTGGGGGTCAGCCGCGTGCAGCGGCTGGGCCGACCGTCGAGCAGCGCCGCGAGGCGCTGGCCGGCATGGTCGTCGAGCACCTGCCGGGGCGCCTGGGGCGGGCGGGGCTCGGCGTCGGTGAGGCTGGCCGGGCACCACAGCGCCACCGCCGGGGTGTGGAAGTGCTCACTCAGCTGGGTGGCCAGCGCCTGGCCCAGGGCGTCGTTGTCCTCGGCCTCGAGCAGCGCGATGACCAGTTCCCGGGTGCGTCGATACTGGCCCTCGTTGAAGCGGGCCGACTCCAGCAGCTGCTCCAGGCGCCATTCGGCCTGCTCGGCGCGGGCGCGCAGGTCATGCACCAGCCGTTCGAGCAGCGAGGTGGCGCCGCGGGTCTCGGGGTGGGGCACCTTGAGCTGCTGCAGCAGCCCCTCGCGACCGACGAAGAAGTCCGGGTGACGGGCCAGCCACTCGGCCACCCGATCGGGATCGAGGGTCTTGCGCGGGTCGGGGGCGGCACGGGTCATGGGCACTTCTCCTGGGGTGGCGAGGGTCCTGGGGTGGCAGGGCGACTCAGTTCAGCACGACGCGGCCGTCGAAGACGCGCTCGGCCGGTCCGGTCATGATCAGCGGGGCCGCGTTGCCGGCCCACTCGATGCACAGGTCGCCGCCGGGCAGGTGGACGGTGACGGGGCTCTCGAGCAGCCCCTGGCGGATGCCGCTGGCCACCGCCGCGCAGGCGCCGGTGCCGCAGGCCAGGGTCTCGCCGCTGCCGCGTTCAAAGACGCGCAGACGGATCTCATGGGCAGAGACGACCTGCATGAAGCCGGCGTTGACCCGCTTCGGGAAGCGCGGGTGGGCCTCGATGGCCGGCCCCAGCCGTTCGACGGGGGCGGTGTCGACGTCCGCGACCCGCAGCACGGCGTGGGGGTTGCCCATGGAGACCACGCCGATCTCGTGGCGCTCGTCGCCCACGTCCAGGGCATGCACGACGCGGTCCTCGGCGGCGTCGAAGGGCAGCGCTTCGGGAGCGAAGCGCGGGGTGCCCATGTCGACGCGCACCCGGCCGTCGTCCTCGACCACCAGGGTCAGCGGGCCGCCGGCGGTCTCGACGTGGACCTCGTGCTTGTGGGTCAGGCGCTGGTCGCGCACGAAACGCGCGAAGCAGCGCGCCCCGTTGCCGCAGTTCTCGACCTCGCTGCCGTCGGCGTTATAGATCCGGTAGCGGAAGTCCATCTCCGGGTCGCGGGGCGGCTCGACCACCAGCAGCTGGTCGAAGCCGATACCGAAGCGACGATCGGCCAGGCGGCGGATCTCCTCCTCGGTGAAGCGCGCCCGCTGGGTGACCAGGTCGACCACCATGAAGTCGTTGCCGAGGCCGTGCATCTTGGTGAAGTGCAGCAGCATCAGCGGGCCTCTCCCGCGTCGTCGGGCAGCAGCGCCTCGCCGGCCCACAGGTCCTCGAGGCGCTCGCGGCGACGCACCAGGTGGGTCCGGTCGCCGTCGACCATCACCTCGGCGGGGCGCGGGCGGCTGTTGTAGTTCGAGGCCATCACGAAGCCGTAGGCCCCGGCGGAGCGCACCGCGAGCAGGTCGTCGGCGGCGATGGCGAGCGCGCGATCCTTGCCCAGGAAGTCGCCGGTCTCGCAGACCGGGCCGACCACGTCATAGGTGGCGGTGTCGCGGGGGTGGCGGGTATCCACGGCCAGGATCGCCTGCCAGGCCTGATAGAGCGCCGGGCGGATCAGGTCGTTCATGCCGGCATCGACGATGGCGAAGTTCTTGGTCTCGCCGGGCTTGAGGAACTCGACCCGGGTCAGCAGCACGCCGGCGTTGGCAGCGATGGAGCGGCCCGGCTCGAAGAGCAGGGTCAACCGCTCGCTGCCCGGCCATGTCGACAGCCGCTCGAGCAGCGCGGTGGCGTAGTCGAAGGGCGCCGGGGGGTGCTCGTGCTGGTAGGGCACGCCCAGCCCGCCGCCGAGGTCGAGGTGCTCGATCTCGATGCCGCGCTCGCGCAGCCGCTCGAGCAGTACCAGCAGGCGGTCGAGGGCGTCGAGGAAGGGCGCGAGCTCGGTGAGCTGGGAGCCGATGTGGCAGTCCAGGCCGACCACCTTGAGGTGGGGCAGCTCGGCCGCCAGCTGGTAGGCGGCCAGCGCCTCGTCCACCGGGATGCCGAACTTGTTGTCCTTGAGCCCCGTGGAGATGTAGGGGTGGGTGCCGGCGTCGACGTCCGGATTGACCCGCAGCGAGACCGGCGCCCGCGTGCCGAGCCGGCCCGCCACCGCGTTGAGGCGCTCGAGCTCGGGGCGCGACTCCACGTTGAAGCACTTGATGCCCGCCTCCAGTGCGCGGGCCATCTCGGCCTCCTGCTTGGCGACGCCGGAGAAGACCACCTTGGCCGGGTCGCCGCCGGCGGCGAGCACGCGCTCGAGCTCGCCGATGGAGACGATGTCGAAGCCGGCGCCCATCTTCGCCAGCAGGCCCAGCACCGCCAGGTTGGAATTGGCCTTCACCGCGTAGCAGATCAGGTGCGGATGGCTGCCCAGGGCCTCGGCGTAGGCGCGGTAGTGGCGCGCCAGGGTCGCCCGGGAGTAGACGTAGCAGGGCGTGCCGTACTCGTCGGCGATGCGGGTGAGCGGCACGTCCTCGCCGTAGAGGACGCCGTCGCGGTATTCGAAGTGATCCATGCTAGCTCTCGTCGTCGCGGGCGGTGTCAGCATCCTGCCGGGCGGCGTCGTCGTCCGACGTCGCCTGCTCGCCGGCAGGGTCGTAGCGTTCGGCGGCCGCCTCGTCGCCTGGCAGGTAGAGCGGGCCCTTCTGGCCGCAGCCGGCCAGCGCGAGGCCCAGCGCCAGGGCGGGAAGGAGCCAGCGCATCAGGCGAGGCTCGCCAGGGCATCGCGGGCGCGCTGCGCCGCGGCCCGCACCTGGTCCGGGGCGGTGCCGCCGATGTGGTTACGGGCCGCCACCGAGCCCTCGAGGGTCAGCACCTCGAAGACGTCGGCCTCGATGGTGTCCGAGAACTGGCGGAGCTCTTCGAGGCTCATCTCGGAGAGGTCCTTGCCCTCCTTGAGGCCGAAGGCCACGGACTGGCCGACGATCTCGTGGGCGTCGCGGAAGGCCACGCCCTTGCGCACCAGGTAGTCGGCCAGGTCGGTGGCGGTGGAGAAGCCGCGGCGGGCGGCCTCGGCCATGCTGGCCTTCTTCGACTCGATGGCCGGGGCCATGTCGGCGAAGGCGCGCAGGCAGCCCTTGACGGTGTCCAGGGTGTCGAACAGCGGCTCCTTGTCCTCCTGGTTGTCCTTGTTGTAGGCCAGCGGCTGGGACTTCATCAGGGTCAGCAGGCCCATCAGGTGGCCATAGACGCGACCGGTCTTGCCGCGTACCAGCTCCGGCACGTCGGGGTTCTTCTTCTGCGGCATGATCGAGGAGCCGGTGCAGAAGCGGTCGGGCAGGTCGATGAAGTCGAACTGGGCGCTGGTCCACAGCACCAGCTCCTCGCTCATCCGCGACAGGTGCATCAGCAGGATGCTGGCGAAGGCGATGAACTCGATGGCGAAGTCCCG
Organism: Halomonas pelophila; assembly: GCF_040196315.1. Classification (NCBI taxonomy): domain Bacteria; kingdom Pseudomonadati; phylum Pseudomonadota; class Gammaproteobacteria; order Oceanospirillales; family Halomonadaceae; genus Halomonas; species Halomonas pelophila. The sequence goes on along the minus strand of NZ_JBEGCI010000011.1, from coordinate 89,522 downwards.
GTCGCTGACCGCGTCGAGGCTGTTCTCGGCGGGGCGCTCGAAGCCCAGCAGCTCGGCGGTAACGTGGCGATCGATGGGGTAGGTGGTGCCGGCCAGCGCCGCGGCGCCCAGCGGCAGCACGTTGACCCGCTTGCGGCAGTCGAGCAGGCGCTCGTGGTCGCGGGCCAGCATCTCCTGCCAGGCCAGCAGATGATGGCCGAAGGTCACCGGCTGGGCGGTCTGCAGGTGTGTGAAGCCGGGCATGATGGTGTCGGCCTCGCGGTCGGCCAGCTCGATCAGCCCTTCGCGCAGGCGCGAAAGCTCGGCGGCGACGACGTCGATCTCGTCGCGCAGGAAGAGGCGGATGTCGGTGGCCACCTGGTCGTTGCGCGAACGGCCGGTGTGCAGCTTCTTGCCGGTGATGCCGATCTTGTCGGTGAGCCGCGCCTCGATGTTCATGTGCACGTCTTCCAGGGCCACCGACCACTCGAACTCGCCGCGCTCGATCTCGCCGCGGATCTCGTCGAGACCCTGGAGGATGGCGTCGCGCTCCTCGTCGGTCAGCACGCCGACCCGTGCCAGCATGGTGGCGTGGGCGACGGAGCCCTGAATGTCGTGGAGGGCGAGGCGCTGGTCGAAGCCGACCGAGGCGGTGAAGCGTTCGACGAAGGCGTCGGTGGGCTCGCTGAAGCGGCCGCCCCAGGACTGATTGGTGCCGGGGGTGGAAGGACTCGGGCTCATCGGGCTGGGCATCCTGCTTGACGATAGGGGTGGTGGGCGCCGTCCGGGCGGCGCTGCCTTGACATGGCGGAAAGTGTACCAGAGTCCACGAGGCAGGCGAGGGGCGGCACACGCTCGGCGCGACTCGATTTTTCCTGTTTCGCGCGGTGCTTTATGATGAGGCGTATCCACATCATCACCGGGCGCCAGCGCATCGTGCGCCATCGGCAGGCCAACCGGTACGGGAGAACCACGTGCAAGCCATCAATACCCTGCGTATCGCCACCCGCAAGAGTCAACTGGCCATGTGGCAAGCCGAGCATGTCCGCGACCGTCTGATGGCCGCCCACCCCGGCCTGCAGGTCGAGCTGGTGGCCATGTCGACTCGCGGCGACAAGATCCTCGACACCCCGCTGGCCAAGGTCGGCGGCAAGGGGCTGTTCGTGAAGGAGCTGGAGGAGGCGATGCTCGACGGTCGCGCCGACATCGCCGTGCACTCCATGAAGGACGTGCCCATGCACTTCCCCGAGAGCCTGGGGCTCTCGGTGATCCTCGAGGGCGCCGAACCCACCGACGCCTTCGTCTCCAACCACTACGCCTCGCTGGACGAGCTGCCCCAGGGCGCACGCATCGGCACCTCCAGCCTGCGTCGCGGCCTGCAGATGCGCGAGGCGCGCCCGGATCTCGAGGTCCTCAACCTGCGCGGCAACGTCCAGACGCGTCTGGGCAAGCTCGATGCCGGCGAGTACGACGCCATCCTGCTGGCCACCTCGGGCCTCAAGCGGCTGGGCCTCGAGGCGCGCATCGCCATGGAGCTGCCGCCCGAGGTCTGCCTGCCGGCCTGCGGCCAGGGGGCGCTCGGCATCGAGTGCCGCCTTCACGACCCGGAGCTGCTGGCGCTGCTGACCCCGCTGGACGACGCGGACACCGCCACCCGAGTGCGGGCGGAGCGCGCCATGAACACTCGCCTGGAGGGAGGCTGCCAGGTGCCGATCGGCGGCCATGCCGTGTTCGAGAACGACGGTCAGACCCTCTGGCTGCGCGCCCTGGTGGGCAACCCGGAGGGCACCCGGGTGCTGCGCGCCGAGGGCCGCGGCTCCATCCACGAGCCGGAGGCGCTGGGTATCCGCGTGGCCGAGGAACTGCTCGACCAGGGCGCCGGCGATATCCTCGCCGAGGTCTACGGCGCCGGTTGATGGCGAGCCGGCCGGTTCTGATCTCCCGTCCGGGCGAGCGCGCGGGCCCGCTGGCCGAGGCCATCGAGGCCCGCGGCCTGCCCGTGGCGCGGCTGGAGGTCATGCGCCTCGAGCCGCTGGCGGAGACGCCGGCGGCGCGCAGCACCTGGCTGGACGTCGACCAGTTCGACAAGCTGGTGGTGGTGAGCCCGTTCGCCGCCGAGTGCCTGGCGGACGCGCTGGATCGCTACTGGCCGCAGCTGCCGGTCGGTATCGACTACTATGCGGTGGGAGCGTCCACCGCCGCCGCCTTGCACCACCACCTGGGGGTGCGCGTGCACGTGCCGTCACCGGCCAGCGGCGAGGACACCAGCGAGGCCCTGCTGCGCCTCGCCTCGCTGCGGGCCCTCGACGAGCAGCGCGTGCTGCTGGTAGCCGGCGAAGGCGGGCGCACCCTGCTCGCCGATACCCTGGCCGCGCGGGGTGCCAGGGTGACCCGCCTGGCGGTCTATCGGCGTCGCCTGATCGACCCCGCGGCGCCCCTGCAGGCGCGGTTGGCCGAGGGCGATTACCAAGCGCTGGTGGTCAGCAGCGGAGAAATCCTCGAACATCTGGCAGGATGGTGTACGGATGCCGCCTTGAACCAACCGCTAATCGTTTCCAGCGCACGGTTGGCTACACTGGCCGGCAGGCTGGGGTTTCGTTTCCCCGTGGTGGCGTCGGGTGCCACCCCTGCCGCCCTGGCGGCCGCGGTCGCCGGGAGCAGCGCCCCTGAGGAGGCCGATGTCGATCATGATGATCTCGAAAAGGGCTAGCGACAGATGAGCAAGCAACCAAACGATCAGGACGAACAGCAGACGCCTTCGGATGCGGCCCAGGGCGCATCGGCGACCTCGGGCGGTCAGGGAGGCGGCGAGGCCGACAAGGGCGGCGGTTCGGCCTCCCGCCGCTCGCGCCGCCGGGGCAAGGGCGGAGCATCGGCGCCGGCCGGACAGGCGAAGCAGGAGGCGCCAGCATCGGGCGCCGCCGCGCCGGGCGCGGACGATTCGACCGCACCGTCCAGCGCGCCGAGTGCTGGCGCCGACCAGCCGAGCGGCCAGGGCGGTCAGAGCGGCACGACCGAGACGAAGGCGCCGAGCGCCTCCGCCGACAAGCCCACCACCGGCGCTGCCGGCACCGACAAGACCCAGACGCAGAATGCCGCGGCCGATAAGCCGGCCTCGGGCGCTGCCGGCACCGACAAGACCAAGACGCAGAATGCCGCGGCCGACAAGCCGGCCTCGGGCGGCGCCAGCACCGGCAAGGCCAAGGCGCAGGGCGCGCCCGCCGACAAGGCGAAGGCCTCCGACGCGGGCAAGCCCCCGGCCGGCGGTGCCGCCACCAGCGACGGCGGAAAGGGCGGCGGCAAGGCCGGCGCCGTGGCGCTGGTGCTGGTGATCCTGCTGGCCATCGGCGTGGGCTTCTTCGGCTGGCAGGCCTGGCAGAAGCTCGAGGCGCAGCAGCAGCGCCTCGCCGCGCTGCCTGCCGACGTCGCCAGCGAGTCCGCCCTGGGCGACCTGGCGGGGCGGCTGGAAAGCGCCGAGAGCGAGCGCGACGCGGCCCTCGAATCGACCCTCTCCAGCCTGCGCGGCGACTTCGCCGACTATCGTGGCAGCGTCGACGAGACCCTCGACCAGGTGCTCGACGAGCTCTCCCGCGAGCAGGACACCGACGAGCGCGACTGGCTGCATGCCGAGGCCGCCTACCTGCTGCGCCTGGCCAATCAGCGACTGCTGCTGGAGCGCGACGTCGAGGGCGCCGCGGCCCTGCTGCGCACCGCCGACGCGCGCCTGCTCGAGGCCGACAACCCCGCCCTGGTGCCGGTGCGTCGCGAGATCGCCTCCGAGCTCGCCGCCCTGGAGGCCGTGCCGACGGTCGATCGCACCGGCCTCTACCTGGCGCTCAACGCCCAGCAGGAGCTGATCGCCGGCCAGCCCCTGGCCCAGGACATCGAGGAGATGACCGCCGACGCCACCATCGAGGAGGCGCCCACCGGCGGCTGGCAGCAGCAGCTGTCGCGCTTCGGCAACGAGCTCAAGGACCTGGTCACCGTGCGCAAGCACGACGAGGCGCTGGAGGCGCTGATCGCCCCGGAGCAGGAGTCCTACCTGCGCCAGAGCGTGCGCCTGGTGCTCGAGCAGTCCCAGCTGGCGCTGCTCAAGGAGGAGCAGGCGCTCTATGAGGCCAGCCTCGACAAGGCCCTGACGCTGATCCGTGGCTACTACGACATGGACGCTTCCAGCGTGCAGTCGGTGATCGCGCGCCTCGAGGAGCTCAAGCAGCGCAGCATCCGCCCCGAGCTGCCCGATATCAGCGGCTCCCAGCAGGCGCTGGCGAGCTTCATCGAGCGTCGCTTCGAGAGCCGCTCCGCCGACCAGGCCGAGGGCGGCCAGGGAGATGACGCATGAGAAAGCTGATCCTGATCGTGGTCCTGGGCCTCGCGCTCGGGGCGCTGTTCGGCCAGCTGATGATGTCGGTGCCGGGCTACTGGCTGGTGCGGGTGGGCGATACCTCCTACCAGACCTCCTTCTGGTTCGGCCTGGTCATCCTGCTGGCGGTGTTCATCGTGCTGCACTTCGGCCTGCGCCTGTTGATGCGCATGACCCGGCCGGTCAGCCGCTTCAAGGTGTGGAACAGCCGGGCCCGCAACCGCACCGCCATGAAGCGCACCGTGCGCGGCCTGGTGGCGCTCGCCGAGGGGCGCTGGAAGCGCGCCGAGAAGGCCCTGGTCAAGGCCGCCGATGACTCCAGCACGCCGCTGGTCAACTACCTCTCCGCGGCCCTGGCCGCCCACTACCAAGGGCGCTACGAGCAGGCCGATACCCTGCTCAAGCGGGCTCACCTGAGCACCGAGGGCGCCGATACCGCGGTGGGCATGATGCAGGCCCAGCTGATGCTGGATCGCCAGCAGTACGAGGAGGCGCTGGCGATCCTGACCCGCCTGGACCGCCACCTGCCGAACCACCCCCAGGTCCTCAAGCAGCTCAAGCAGGCCTACTTGAGCGTCAGCGACTGGGACGGCCTGCGCCGCCTGATGCCGCGGCTGGGGACTCAGCAGCTGATCTCCCGTGAGGAGCGCGAGCAGCTCGAGCTGCGCGCCTACCGCGAGCTGATCGGCCAGGAGGCACGCAACCCCGGCGACATCGAGCGGGTGCGCAACCTCTGGGCCGACATGCCCGACTACCTGCGCACCAACAACGACCTGATCGTGCTCTATGCCGAGGCGCTGGTGCGGGGTGACCAGGAGGGTATCGCCGAGCGCCTGCTGCGCCACTCCCTCAAGGAGCACTGGGACAGCCGCCTGGTGCTGCGCTACGGCCTGCTCGACGTGGATGCCCGCCGACAGCTGGTGGTGGCCGAGAAGTGGCTGCAGGAGCGGCCCAACGACCCGGACCTGCTGCTCACCCTGGGGCGCCTGGCGCTGCGCAACGCCTACTGGGGCAAGGCCCAGGAGTACTTCGAGGCGAGCCAGCGCCAGCGGCCCAGCGGCGTGGCCTGCGCGGAACTGGCCCGGCTCTATGCCAACCTGGGCGAGCATCAGAAGAGCCAGCTCTTCTACCGCCAGAGCGTCGAGCTGCTCGACAAGTCGCTGCCCTCGCTGCCGCAACCCACCGAGACCCCCGACTCGGCGGCGAAAACGGCCAAGGCGGCGTCCTGATCGCCTCGCGACCGCAGTAAACGTGACCCACCCACAAGAGGGGCTGCCGAAGGGCAGCCCCTCTTGCTATGTGCTGTTCTCGCGATGCGCTGTGCGGGTGTCGTGCCGTGCGGGTGTCGACTGGGAAGCCGCCTTTCCGCCTGCCGCGGTCCTCGCGGCTGCGCCCCTCCCTCAGACGCCACGATGATCGTTCGTTGCCGCCCAGGGGGCTCTGCCTTCGCGCGCAGTGTCGCGCCATGCGGCGGCGGTCACGCCCGCCGCGACGCCCAGCCGCCCGATAAAACGACAGCGGGGTCGCTCGAAGGCGACCCCGCTGTCGGGACGAACAGGCGCCCGCCGGCGCCTGCTGGTGAGTCTACACGGCTAGACCTCGCTGTCGTTGGGCTGGCGATGGTCGGCGTCGGCGATCTCCTGGACGCCGTGGCGGGTATCGTCGCCGTGGGCGGCCTCGGAGGGGCGCCCGCGCGACGCGGCGTTCAGCATCCGCACGTTGGCCGCCGGTGAACCGCCCTGCTTGTCCTCGCCGAAGTACAGCGTGGTGTGCGGGAAGGGGATCTCGATGCCGGCCTCATCGAAGCGCAGCTTGACCAGGCGGTTGTAGGCGCGGCCCACGGCCCACTGGTCGCCGGGCGTGGTCTTGATGACCACCCGGATGTTCACCGAGCTGTCGGCGAGGGCCACCACGCCGGCCACGGTGAGCGGCTCCAGCAGTTTCTGGCCGTGCTCTTCGCTCGCCTTGAGGTCTTCGAAGGCCAGCTTGAGCTGCTCGATGGCCTCGTCGATGCTCTCGCGGTAGGCGATGCCGTACTCGCCGACGTGGTTGCCGAACTCGCGCATGTAGTTGGAGACGGTGTCGACGCTGGAGAAGGGCACGATGTGGTAGGTGCCGGAGAGATCCCGGATGCCTACCGAGCGGATGCTCAGTTTCTCCGCCGTGCCGGTGATGCCGCCCACCGTGACCACGTCGCCGGTGTTCATGGCGTTCTCCACCTGGATGAAGATCCCGGTGATGATGTCCTGAACCAGCTTCTGGGCGCCGAAGCCGATGGCCAGGCCCAGCACGCCGGCACCGGCGATCAGCGGGCCGATGTTGATGCCGATCTCGGAGAGCACGATCATCGCCGTCATGGTGACCAGGGCGATGGCCAGGGCGTTGCGGAACAGCGCCAGCAGGGTCTGGGCCCGCGCCGAGGGCACGCCGCCGCCGGTCTCGGGGTTGAGCTTGTGTTCGATCAGGCTGGCCAGCCCCAGCCAGGCCGCCGCGGCCACCGCCAGGATCACGAACACGCTGACGATCTTGCCGACCAGCTCACGGCCGGCCTCGGAGACATACCAGCTGGACAGGTCGAAGGCGCCCCAGGCGCTCAGCACGACCATGATCACGGTGATCAGGATCAGCGCGCGGATGACGCGCAGGGCGTTGGGCACGTAGCTGTTGAGGCGCGGCTCGAGCAGCGGCAGCTTGCGCCGCAGGTCGTCGGAGAGCCGGATCTGGCGGCCGATGGTCTGGGTCAGGAAGTTCGAGACCAGCATGCCGACCACCACGGTCGCCAGGCTCTTGAGGGTGGCGAAGAGCACGAAGGGCAGGGCGTCAGCGGGACGGGTCAGGGTCAGCACCAGCACCATCACGAAGTAGGCCAGGGCGAACAGGTGCCAGGTGCGGGCGAACAGCTGCAGCGAGACCCGGCTGGCGGCCATGGTGGTCTGCTGGGCCTTGTGGTTCAGGGCGTCACGCAGCCGCAGGCGGTTGCGTAGCACCACCGCCACCGCATAGACGAAGGCGCCGATCATGATCAGGGTGCCGACGCTCTGCCCCAGGGCCGGGGCCATATAGGCGCTGATCAGCGGCACTACCACCATCAGGCCGTAGCCGACCAGGCCGATGAGCCGGGCGATCCAGCGATTCCAGTAGGAGGCTTCGCCGGCGGAGATCGGTAGCAGGCGCAGCCCCTCATAGCGGGACGAGAACAGCATTCGCACCCCCGCCTTGAGCAGCTCGATCACCAGGAAGGCGTTGAGGAACAGCGAGGCCCGGGTGGAGAGCTCGCCGGTCTCGCCCACCGCGAAGGTGGCGACCAGATTGCCGCCGACGTAGGCCAGCGCCACCACCAGCACGTCGATCAGCGCGGCCAGGGCCACGCAGAGCACCAGGCGCAGCACCGGGTTGAGCCCCTGGCCGGTGAGCGACCACTGGCTGATGCGGGTGAAGATCGGTTTGGCCAGCCGGCGGATGACCAGGAACAGCACGACGGTGGCCAGGATCACCAGGCCCAGGTTGAGGGCCGCCTCGCCGATGGCGGCCATGTCGACGTCGGCGGTCGCCTCGGCGCTGCCCGAGAGCAGTCCGCTGACCGCCTCCATCGCGCTGGCCAGCTCGGTGCCGACCTCCCCGGCGATGCGGCTGGTGGCCTGGGCCAGCTGCCGCGGCAGGGAGGGCGCCTCGGCGGCGGCGCTCGCGGCGCTGGCCGCCTCGGCCCCCGGGGCGTCGGCGGCCAGGCCGCGTAACTGCTCGATCAGCTGTTGACGGCTCTCGGCGTTCTCGAGCAGGTCGGCCAGGGTGGAGTAGGCCGGCGGCTCGCCGCCGGCGTCGGCTTGCTGGGCCTGGGCCGGACCGCCGATGGCCACCAGGGCCAGCAGCAGCCAGACGCCCAGGGCTGTCAGGGCTCGCTTAGGGTTCACGCGGTGACCTCCGTCTCTTGGCGTGTGGCGATGGGGTGTTAGGGGAGTGGTACCCGGGTACCTAATCGGCATGGTACGGGTTTGGCGTGGCGATCACGACCCGAGGGCCGTGAGCCATTTTTATGTACAAATATTGTACATCACGAGAATTGTCTGCCAATATTGTCTTCAACGCGGCGGCCAAGGGTCGCCGCCCCCCTGCAAGGCAAGCATGCGATACTCTTGGCCACCCTCGACGGGTGGCCTTTTTTATGTGGGGTGGGAGTTGGCGCGTGGCCGCCTACTCGGCCGCCTGCCAGGCGCAGTTGCCCAGGAAGGCGTCCGCGTCGAGTTCGTCGCGGCGGACCAGCAGGGTCTCGCCGGCACGGCACACGACGCTGTGGTCGCCGAGCCCGGCCAGGTCCGTCAGCACCTGGTCCCAGTGCCGGTACTGCACCGTATGGCCCTGCCCCGGATAGACCGTGGCGCGCACGACGTTGGGCAGCGCCGCCTCCCAGTGCGCCATCACCTCCACCGGCACCGTCCTGTCCTCCTCGCCCCAGTAGAGGTAGGTGGGGGCGGTGATGCGCTCGGCGTCCACAACCGCCTCGTCGTCGCTGCAGGGCCGCAGGTATTCCGCCGCCAGCGCCGTGGGATCGCCCAGCTGGCCGTTCACATAAAACGAGCGTGTCGCATCGCCATAGGCCTCGGTCTGCCAGCCCGGCACCTTCAGCACCGGGGAGCCCGGCACGCCCCACCACGCCTTGGGGCGGTGCGTGTACTGGGTCAGCGTCTCCTTCATCTCCGCCAGGGAGGTGTCGCACGCCGGCGCCTCGCGGGTCGGCAGGGTGCTGGAGACGGCGGCCGCCGCGTGCAGCGACAGAACGCGGTCGGGCACCGTGGTGGCGAGCTGGGCGGCATAGGCGCCGCCGCCCGAGATGGCCACGATGGCAAAGTCCTCGACGCCCAGATGATCGAGCACGCCGAGGATCTCGTCGGTGTAGTCGCGGTAGCCGCGCTCGGGGTCGAAGGGCGACTCGCCGAAGCCGTTGCGCTCGACCGAGATCATGCGCAGGCCCAGGGTCTGGCGCAGGGAGCGGTTGAACTCGGAGAGCTGGAAGGCCGCGAGGCTCGTGCCCTGCCCGCCGATGAACACCACCGGCCGCGCCTCGGGGTCGCCCTCGTCGAGGTAGAACACCGGGCGGTCGCCCAGATCGAGGCGGTGCACCTCGGCGCCGATATGGTCGAAGCCACTGGCGATCTCGACCGTCGCCGGATCGGCGACCGTGGGCGCGGGGGCGGCGTGGGCCGTCAGGGCCATGCCGCCGAGCAGGAGGGTGACGGCCGTGCCGGCCAGCGTCTGCGATGAGCTCATCGGGTATCCTTGTTGTTGACGTTGCATATATCCTGCGGCCGCGGCCGAACAGGGGCCACCATGGCGCGGCGCCGGCGGTTGGCCGGCAGGCGCCGCGATGGTTAGCAGAGTATCATAATGTCCTCATGTATTGACGGCCGCGAAGGTAAGAGGCAGCTGAGGCCGAGGAGCGGCCGAAGGAGGCGGGATGGCGGCGGGATGGAGTGAGCTGTGGCTGGTGGCCGCCGGCGGGGGGCTGGGCGGCATGGCGCGCCTGGCGCTGGGCGACGCCGTGGCGCGTTGCCTGGGTACCGGCCTGCCGTGGGGCACCCTCGCGGTCAACCTCAGCGGCGCCCTGCTGATGGGCGGGCTCGCCGGTGCGCTGGGGCCGCCGGCCTCGGAGCCGGCGTGGTCGCTTGGGGCCATCGGCCTGCTGGGCGGCTACACCACCGTCTCCTCCTTCAGCCTGCAGACCCTGACCCTCGCCCAGCAGGGGCGGCGCGGTGCCGCCGTGGCCAACGTCCTCACGACCCTGGTGGGGGGCTTCGCGGCCCTGCTGGCGGGCGCTTGGCTCACGGGAGGGCTCTCTTGATCGCCTGGCGCGCCTACGCCGCCGTGGGGCTCGGCAGCGGCCTGGGGGCGGCGCTGCGTTACCTCGTCGGGGTGGCGCTCGCCGGGCCGCGCTTCCCCTGGGCCACGCTGGCGATCAATGGTCTCGGTTCCTGGCTGATCGCCGCCTTCGCCGCCTTCGCCGCCCACCGGGTCCATGGCCGGGTGGCGCGCTGGCAGTCCTTCCTGGTCGCCGGCTTCTGCGGAGGCTTCACCACCTTCTCGCTGTTCGGCCTCGAGACGCTGCGGCTGCTGCAGGCCGGCCATCCCTGGCTGTCGCTCGGCTACGTGCTGGCGAGCGTGCCGCTGTGGCTGGCGGCGGCCTGGCTGGGGCAGCGGGCCGGTCGACGGGCGGCGGCGCGGGCCTGAGGGTGACGCGCCGCGTCCCGGCGGCTCAGGCGGTGCGCGACGATACCCAGGCCCCGGCATCGGGGATGGTCATCGCGTACTCCTGCTCGAGCCAGGGGGAGCTGACCATGAAGTCGGCGCTCGCCGCGTTGCAGGCCACCGGGACGTTCCACAGCGCCGCCAGGCGCAGCAGCGCCTTGACGTCGGGGTCGTGGGGCTGCGGCGCGAAGGGGTCCCAGAAGAAAATCAGCAGGTCGAGACGCTGCTCGGCGATGCGCGCGCCGATCTGCTGGTCGCCGCCCAGCGGCCCGCTCATCAGGCCCTCCACTTCGAGCCCCAGCTGGCGCGAGATGCGCTCGGCCGTGGTGCCGGTGCCGACCAGGGTGTGCCCCGCCAGGGTCGCCTCCCAGCGGGCCACCCACTCGAGCAGCTCCTCCTTCTTGCCGTCATGGGCCACCAGCGCGATGCGCTTGCTGGCCGGCAGGGTGCGCGTCACGTTGCGCGGCGGTCGGTGTGACATCTCGATGCTCCTCGGAAGGGGTTTCCTTCGCTGACGATAGCGACTTTAAGGTAAGTTTACTACTTTTTTGGGCGTTCGGCGGCGTGACTGACGATGCCTCGTCGCTCCCGTCATGCCGGTGTATCGGGCGGCGGAGGGTGTGAAAGCCAAGCGATCCGGAGATGCGGGGTTCCCAAGCAGCGGGGCGCGTGCCGGAAGTTGTGTTGTAAAATTACTTAAAATTCCTTGAGGCCTCGGGACGCCTGGTCCACATTGGAGGGCAGGACCTGCTCGGGGCAGGGCCGTCGGCCCCGGACACAACCTTCGCGCCCCGGGACGTTCTAACCCCGGAGGAGCAAGACCCGCGAACGCACCGGATTGAGGAGACTCCTGTCATGACGCTCAAGATCGCCATCAACGGCTTCGGCCGCATCGGCCGCAACGTGCTTCGGGCGCTGTACGAGAACGGCTATCGCGACCGGGTGCAGGTGGTCGCCATCAACGACCTCGGCGATCCCGCCCTGAACGCCCACCTGCTGCGCCATGATACCGTGCATGGCCACTTCCCCTTCGCCGTCGACCACGACGAGGAGAGCCTGAGCGTGGACGGCCAGCGGATTGCCATCCTCTCCGAGCAGGACCCCGCCGCGCTGCCCTGGCAGGCTCTGGGGGTCGACCTGGTGATGGAGTGCACGGGGCTCTTCACCCATCGGGCGGATGCTGCCCGGCACCTCGAGGCCGGCGCCCGGCGCGTGCTGATCTCCGCGCCGAGTCCGGATGCCGACGCCACCGTGGTCTTTGGCGTCAACGAGGACGTGCTCACCGCCGAGCACGAGGTCGTCTCCAACGCCTCCTGCACCACTAACTGCCTGGCGCCGCTTGCCCAGGCGCTCCATGAGGCGGTGGGCATCGAGAACGGCCTGATGACCACGGTGCATGCCTATACCAACGACCAGCACCTCTCCGACGTCTACCACAAGGACCCCTACCGGGCCCGCAGCGCGACGCACTCGATGATCCCGACCAAGACCGGTGCCGCGGCCGCGGTGGGGCTGGTGCTGCCGGCGCTCAAAGGCAAGTTCGATGGCCTGGCGGTGCGCGTGCCGGTGATCAACGTCTCGCTGGTGGACCTGACCTTTACCGCGAGCCGCGACACCAGCCGGGAGGAGATCAACGCCATCGTCGCTCGGGCCGCCGAGGCCTCCCCGGTGCTGGCGGTGAACGCCCAGCCGCTGGTCTCCATCGACTTCAACCACGACGCCCACTCCTCGACCTTCGATGCCAACCACACCCGGGTGAACGGCCGGCTGGTCAAGGTGATGGCCTGGTACGACAACGAGTGGGGCTTCTCCAACCGCATGCTGGACACCGCCCTGGCCATGCAGGCGGCCGCGCGCGACGCCGCCTGAGTAACGGACGCGCCTCAGTCGGGCAGGTGCCAGGTCGCCGGGCACTGGCTAGCGGGGAAGAGCCGCTGGGCGGTGTCGGTGTTGCGCCGCTCGGCCAGGCAGTCGCGCCCCTCGCCGAGGGCGCGGAGCAGGGCGTCGTCGCCATGGCGCACGTTGACCAGGGTCAGGCCGTCCCGGCGCGTCACCGCATAGTCGTCGGCGAGCGAGGCGACCAGCGGCTCGAGGCGGGCGGGATGGCTATCCAGGCACAGCGAGAGGCGTGTGGCCCCGGCATCGATCAGGCCGGCATGCAGCCCGGCCGCCACCAGCCGGCCGAGAATGTCGTGCTGGCACGCCTCGTCCATAAAGGCGAAGTCCCGCGGGCGGATCTCCAGCAGCGTCTGCTCCTCGCAGAGCATGAGGGCGGGCACCTCGCCATCATGGCGCGCATCCTCGCCGATGGTGCTGCCCGGCGCCTCGAGATCCTGGAAGGAGCGCACGGTCAGCGGAATAGCCCGCTGCTGCAGGGGGGCCAGGGTCTTGGGGTGGATCACCGTGGCGCCGTGCCAGGCCAGCGCGATCGCCTCGTGGTAGGAGATCGTTTCGAGCTGCACCGCGTTGTCGACGCGGCGCGGGTCAGCGTTGAAGAGCCCCGGCACGTCCTTCCAGATCGTCACCGCCTCGGCGCCCAGGCAGTGGGCGAGGATCGCCGCGGAGTAGTCCGAGCCCTCGCGCCCCAGGGTCGTCGAATTGCCCTCGGGCGTGGCGCCGATGAAGCCCTGGGTGACCCGCAGCCGGCCATCGGCGAGGTCCAGGCTGCGTACCCGCTCGGCGGTGGCCGCCCAGTCCACGCTCGCCGCCTGGTGATCGCCATCGGTGACGATCAGCTCCCGGGCATCGCACCACTCGCTGGCCAGGCCCGTGTCCTCGAGCCAGGCGGCGACGATGGTGGTGGAGAGCAGCTCGCCGAAGCACACCGTCTGATCGTAGTGGAAGGGCCGCTCGCGCTCGGCATGGGCGCGGTGGCGCCGGTCGAGCTCATTGATGAGCGCCTCGACCCGCCGCGCCACGGGCTCGGCCCGCTCGCCGAACAGCGCCTCGACGGTGGCCAGGTGGTCGCGGCGCAGGGCCTCGAGGCGGTCGCGGTAGTCGGCCGGCGCATTGCTTCGGGCCGCCGCGAGCAGCGCCTCCAGGGCATTGGTGGTCTTGCCCATGGCCGAGACCACCACGACCAGCGGGCGCTCGGGGAACCGGGCGAGCAGGTGGCCCAGATGGCGGATGGCCTCGGCATCCCGGACCGAGGCGCCGCCGAACTTGAAGACCTGGGTCATGGTGACTCCTCCGCGGTGGCATGATGTCGCTGTCGCTACCTTGCGGGAAAGTCGCGGGGGAGAAAAGGGGCATGAACCCTGTTCAGGGGGAGAAACGACGACGGGCACCCGAGGGTGCCCGTCGCGTCTATCGTGAGGATCCTGTCGGCGTCAGCTCAGCCGCTGCCGGTAGTCCTCGTAGCCGAAGGTCTTCACCGTGCGCACCTCGCGGCTCGCCTCGTCGATGCGGCAGATCGACGGCAGGCGCATGCCATTGAAGGTGGTGGTCTTGACCATGGTGTAGTGGGCCATGTCGGTGAACACCAGGCGATCGCCGATCGATAGCGGCGCATCGAAGCTGTACTCGCCCACCACGTCGCCGGCCAGGCAGGTCAGCCCGCCCAGGCGATAGGTGTGGGCCTTCTCGCCGGGCTCGCCCGCGCCGATGATCTCCGGCCGGTAGGGCATCTCCAGCACGTCGGGCATGTGCGCCGTGGCCGAGGTGTCGAGGATGGCGATGGGGCCGTCGTTCTCGACGAGATCGAGCACCGTGCAGACCAGGTAGCCGGTGTTGAGCGCGATCGCCTCGCCGGGCTCCAGGTAGACCTCGAGGTGCGGATGGCGCGCCTTGAAGTCGCGGATCACTCGCACCAGCCGCTCGACGTCGTAGTCGGGTCGGGTGATGTGGTGGCCGCCGCCGAAGTTGACCCACTTGCGCTCGGCGAGATGGCGGCCGAAGGCCTCCTCGAAGGCCGCCAGGGTGCGCTCCAGGGCGTCGCTGTCCTGCTCGCAGAGGGTGTGGAAGTGCAGGCCCTCGAGGCCCGCGAGATCCACACCGGCGAGATCCGCCGCGCGGGCGCCGAGCCGTGAGCCGGGTGCGCAGGGATCGTAGAGCGCGACCTTGCCCTCGGAGTACTCCGGGTTCACCCGCAGCCCGCAGGAGACCTTCCGCGGCGCCTCGGCCACGGCCGCGCGGAAGCGCTGCCACTGGGTCGGGGAGTTGAAGCTGAGGTGGTCCGCGTAGCGCAGCACCACCGCCATCTCCTCCTCGCTGAAGGCCGGCGAGTAAGCGTGCACCTCACCGCCGAAGGTCTCCGCGCCGAGGCGCGCCTCGTCCTGGCCGCTCGCCGTGGTGCCGACCAGGTACTGGCTGACCAGCGGGAAGGCGTCCCACAGGGCGAAGCCCTTGAGCGCCAGCAGGATGCGCGCGCCGCTCTCGGCCTGGACCCGCTCGAGCAGCTCCAGGTTCTTGCGCAGCAGGGCGTCGTCCACCACGTAGGCGGGCGAGGGGCAGGCCGTGACGTCGAAGTTTGGCGTCTCGGACATCGTCGATTAGGCCAGCGGGTCGGCGTCGGGGTCGAGCTCGACCATCTGCCACGGCAGCCCCATGTCGCCGATGCGGTCCATGAAGGGGTCCGGGTCGAGCTGCTCGACGTTGTAAACGCCGTCGCCCTTCCACAGGCCCTCGAGCATCAGCATGGCGCCGGTCACCGCCGGCACGCCGGTGGTGAAGGAGACTGCCTGGGACTGCACCTCGCGGTAGCAGGCCTCATGGTCGCAGATGTTGTAGATGTGCACCTTGCGACGCTTGCCGTCCTTGATGCCGTCGAGGATCACGCCGATGTTGGTCTTGCCCTTGGTGCGCGGCCCGAGCGAGGCCGGGTCCGGCAGTACCGCCTTGAGGAACTGCAGCGGGGTGACCTGGCGCCCCTCGAACTCGATCGGCTCGATGCTGGTCATGCCGACGTTCTCGAGCACCTTGAGGTGGGTAAGGTACTGCTCGGAGAAGGTCATCCAGAAGCGGATGCGCTTCAGGCCCGTGATGTTCTGGCAGAGCGACTCGAGCTCCTCGTGATAGAGGAGGTAGAGGTCCTTCTCGCCGATGCCGTCGAAGTCGAAGGTGCGCTTCTCGGCCAGCGGCGCGGTCTCCTTCCACTCGCCCTCTTCCCAGTAGCGACCGTTGGCGGTGATCTCGCGGATGTTGATCTCGGGATTGAAGTTGGTGGCGAACGGGTAGCCATGATCGCCGCCGTTGGCATCGAGGATATCGATGTGGTGGATCTCGTCGAACAGGTTCTTCTGGCCCCAGGCGCAGTAGATGTTGGTCATGCCCGGGTCGAAGCCGCAGCCCAGGGTGGCCATGTTGCCGGCCTTGGCGAAGCGCTCCTGGAAGGCCCACTGCTCCTTGTACTCGAACTTCGCCTCGTCCGGGTGCTCGTAGTTGGCGGTGTCGAGGTAGGGCACGCCGGTGCGCAGGCAGGCCTCCATGATGGTCAGGTCCTGGTAGGGCAGGGCCACGTGGATCAGCAGGTCCGGCTGGTAGGACTCGATCAGCGCGACCAGCGCCTCGACGTCGTCGGCATCCACCTGGGCGGTCTGGATGGGACGGTCCAGCTGCGCCGCGATGGCGCGACACTTGTCTTGGTTGCGGCTGGCCAGGCAGATCTCCGAGAAGACCTCGGGATGCTGGGCGCACTTGTGGGTAACGACGCCACCGACGCCACCGGCGCCGACAATCAGGACTTTGCTCATGGGGTTTCGAATCCAGATCGAGAAATGTTCAACGATGATAGGGTCTTATCGGTCGATGGACCGCGTCTGCGAGCCCGGACCCGATGCCACCCCGGTCGACCTTTCGCACCGAGCTCCGCAAGGGAGGCGCGAGTGCGCGATGATGGCGTCCTAGCGAGTCGGGGGCAAGTGCTTTTCGTGCATGCCGTGCGACGAAAAGCGGGGGGCAGGAGCGCGCCTCGCCCGGCTCCGAAAGGCGGCCGGGCGAGGCGTGGTAGGCGTCAGCCCGCCGTCGGGCGGGTGATGCGCTTGGGCTCCAGGTAGGCCTCTAGCCCGGCCGGGCCGAGCTCGCGGCCGATGCCGCTGCGCTTCATGCCGCCCCAGCTGGCGTGGGGCGGCGCGACCTGGTCGCAGTTGCACCAGACATTGCCCGCCTCCAGGCGCCGGGCGATCGCCTCGGCCCGGGCCGGGGAGCCGGCCACCACGGTGGCCGCCAGGCCGAAGTCGCTGTCGTTGGCCAGGGCGATGGCCTCCTCGTCGTCGGCCACCCGCCGCGCGCAGAGCAGCGGCCCGAAGATCTCCTCTCGCCACAGGCGGCTGTCGGTCGGCACGTCGCGATAGAGGCGCGGCGCCACGAAGCAGCCGTGCTCGGGCAGATCGAGGCCGGGGGTGGCGCTGGCAAGCGCCTCCCGCTCGGCCTGGATGAGGAAGCCCCGAACCCGGTCGCGCTGGACGGCGTTGGCCAGCGGGCCCATGTCGGTCTCGGCCGCCAGCGGATCACCCAGGCGCAGCGCGCCCATGGCCTCGTCGATGGCGTCGAACAGGGCATCCGCCAGGCGCTCGTGAACCAGCAGGCGGCTGGTGGCGGAGCACATCTGACCGGCGTTGTAGCAGATGCCGGCCATCACCAGGTCCCGCGCCTGGGCGAGATCGGCATCCTCGGTGACCAGGATCGGCGACTTGCCGCCGAGCTCCAGGGAGACCGGGCGCACCCCGTGGGCGGCGGCCTGCATCACCGCCTCGCCCACCGCGTTGCTGCCGGTGAAGGAGAGCTTGTCGATGCCCGGGTGCCGGCTCAGCGGCGCGCCGATGCCCTCGCCGTCACCGTGCAGCAGGTTGACCACCCCGGCCGGCAGGCCCGCCTCGAGCACGAGCTCGGCCAGCGCCCGTTCCGGCAGGGGGGTGACCTCGGAGGGCTTGAACACCACCGTGCAGCCGGCGGCCAGCGCCGGGGCGAGCTTCCAGGCGCTGCTGACCAGCGGGAAGTTCCAGGGGGTGATCAGGCCCACCACGCCGACGGGATCCCAGTAGCGCCGGGCCGCGAGGCCATCGAGGCCGCTGTCGTCGGCCTGGCCCTGGCGCTCGCCCAGCGCGCGGGCCTGGTCGGCGTAGTAGCGGTAGCAGGCGATGGCATCACTGAGATCCTGGTGCGCCTCGGCCAGGGGCTTGCCGTTATTGCGGCTCGAGAGGGCGGCCAGCGCCTCGCGGCGCGCCTCGAGCCCCGCGGCGATGGCGTCGAGATGCTCGCCGCGCCGATGCTCCGGAGTGGCGCGCCATCCGGGCAGGGCGCGGCGCGCGGCGGCCACGGCCGCCTCCACGTCCGCCGGGTCGCCGGCGGTGACCTCGGCGATCACCGTCTCATGGTAGGGGTCCACCACCGGGTGGCGGATCTCGGCCCGGCTCGGCACCCAGGCGTTGTCGATGAACTGCTCGGTCAGGGAGTGCATAGGGCCTCGTCGTGCTCAGCGAATGGGCAGCCAGCGGCGCTGGGTCGGCCGCATGCCGGGAAAGTTAAGCTCCACCACGCGCAGCCCGAGGGTCAGCACGATGGTGGTGGCCAGGTAGATGCCGGCGATCAGCAGCAGCGGCTCGTAGACCAGGAAGGTCTCGTCGCGAATGATGTTGGCCGCCTGCAGCAGGTCCATCAGCGCGATGGTGGAGACCAGCGGCACCGATTTCAGCAGCAGGATCATCTCGCCGGTCAGGGTCGGCAGGCAGAGCTGGATGGCCCGCGGCAGCCACAGCCGGGTCAGCACCTGAAAGCCGGAGAGCCCGAAGGCGCGGCCGGCCTCCAGCTCGCCCCGGGGCACGCTCTGCATGGCGCCGCGGATCACCTCGCCGGAGTAGGCGCCGACGCTGAGCATGAAGGTCAGGGCGCCGAAGAAGAAGGGGTCGCGCAGCAGCGGCCAGAAGACGCTCTCGCGGATGCCCGGCACGCCCTCCAGCAGGCGGCCCACGCCATAGTAGAAGAAGAACAGCTGCACCAGCAGCGGGGTGCCGCGGATCACCGTGGTGAAGGCCAGGGCCAGCCAGGCCAGCGGCCGGGGGCCGCGCAGGCGAGCCAGGGCCACCCCCACGGCGAGCAGCAAGCCGCCGACGGCCGAGACCACCAGCAGCCACAGGGTGTTGACGAAGCCCTCCCACAGGTACTCCTGATAGAAGGGGTCGCTCAGCCAGGAAAAGTCCATCTCAGGCCTCCGTGGGTTGGCCGCGGCGCACCAGGCGCTCGAGGCGGGCGAACAGCGCCGTGGAGGAGAGGGTCATCAGCAGGTAGATGACGCCGGCGGCGGCGTAGAACAGGAAGTAGGCGCGGCTGCTGGCGGCGGCCTGCTGGATGGTGAAGAACAGCTCGTTGAAGCCGATCACGCTGATCAGGGCGGTGTCCTTGATCAGGATCAGCCACAGATTCGACATGCCCGGCAGGGCATTGGGCAGCATGGCCGGCAGCACGATGCGGTGAAAGCGGGTCCAGCGCGAGAAGCCATAGGCGTCGGCGGCCTCCAGCTGGCCCCTCGGAATGGCCAGGATGGCGCCGCGGAAGACCTCGGTCATGTAGGCCCCCTGGACGAAGGCCAGCACCCCCACGGCGGTGGCGAAGCCGGTGATCTTCACCGCGCCGTCCATGCCGAGCTTCGCCAGCAGGGCGTCCAGCGCCTGGGCGCCGGCGTAGTAGAGCAGGATGATCAGCAGAAGCTCGGGCACGGCGCGGATCAGCGTCGAGTAGGCGCTGGCCAGGCCGCGCAGCGGCGCCCAGGGGCTCAGCTTGGCGCCGGCGCCCAGCAGCCCCAGCAGCAGGCCGATGGCATAGGCCAGCACGGCGATCTGTACCGTGGTCAGGGCCCCGGCCAGGATGGGGCCGGCCCAGTCGCCGAGCCCCTCCGGTGTCATGGAAGTCATGGTCGATGGTGTCCTTGGTCACGTGACGAAGCGCCCCGACGCCGGCTGGCGTCGGGGCAGCGACTGGCGCTGGCGGCTCAGTCGTAGACGCAGACGTCGGTGCCCAGGTACTGCTCGGAGAGGCTGGCGCAGGTGCCGTCATCGATCACCGTGGCGATGGCCGCATTGAGCGACGCCTCGAGCTCGTCGTCGGCCTGGCGCAGGCCGATGCCGACTCCCTCGCCGTAGGCCTCATGGCGCGGCGCGGTGGCCTTGATCTCGAAGCCCTCGGCCTCGTCGCGATCGAGGAACTGCACCATGGCGATCTCGTCGGCCAGGATCACGTCCAGGCGCCCGGAGAGCAGGTCGTTGTTGACCTGTTCGGCCTGGTTGTAGATGCGGATGTCCACGCCGCTGTCGCGCAGTGCGCGCCGGGCGTAGGTGGCGTTGGTGGTGGCGGCCTGGACGCCCATCACCAGGCCGTCGAGGTCCTCGGGGCTGGTCATCTCGCGGTCGTCGGCGGCCACGTAGGCGCCGGGGGTGAAGTAGTAGGGACGCGTGAAGTCGATGACCCGCTGGCGCTTCGCGGTGATCGACATGGAGTTCATGATCATGTCGATGCGCTCGGCGTTGAGCGAGGCGATGATGCCGCTCCAGCCGGTGGGCGTGATCTCGCAGTCGCGCCCCATGGCGTCGCAGAGGGCGAGGGCGAGATCCACCTCGAAGCCGGTCCAGTCACCGCTGGCGGCCTTGAAGGTGAAGGGCGGGTAGGGCTCGCCGGAGATGCCCACCTTGAGGGGATCGTTGGCCTGGGCGGTGGCGGCGAGGCCCAGCAGGGCGGCGGCAGCAAAGGTGCGCTTCAGGGGGAATGTCATGATCTTCTCCTGTCGTTGTGGTGTGTGGAGCGTTCAGGCCGCCGGCGCGACGAAGCGACGGCAGCGGGGATCATCGAAGACGTCCTGCGGGCTCCCCGAGGCGGCGATGCGCCCCTGGTCGAGGTAGACCAGCTGGTCGGAGACCTCCCGGGCGAAGTGCATCTCGTGGGTGACCAGCAGCATGGTGCGGCCCTCGTCGGCGAGGTCGCGGATCACCCCGAGCACCTCGTTGACCCGTTCCGGGTCCAGCGCCGAGGTGGGCTCGTCGAAGAGCAGCAGGCGGGGCTCCATGGCCAGGGCGCGGGCGATGGCCACCCGCTGCTGCTGGCCGCCGGAGAGGAAGGCGGGGTAGGCGTCGCGGCGATCGGCCATGCCGACCCGCTCGAGGTAGTGCTCGCCGATGGCGGTGGCCCGACGGCGGGAGAGGCCCTTGACCCGCATCGGGGCCTCGATGACGTTGCCCAGCACGCTCAAGTGGGGCCACAGGTTGAACTGCTGGAAGACCATGGTCACCTTGGCGCGCAGCCGCTGCAGCTGGCGCCGGTCCAGGCCGACGATGCCGCCCTGGGGATTGCGGGTGAAGCGAATCGCCTCATCCGCAATCGCCAGTTCGCCCCGGTCGGGCCGCTCCAACAGGTTCATGCAGCGCAGCAGGGTGCTCTTGCCGGAGCCACTGGAGCCGATGATGGAGGTGACGGTGCCCTCCTCGACCTCGAGGGAGACGCCCTTGAGCACCTCCAGGTCGCCGAAGTGCTTGATCAGGTGGTGGGCCGCCACCGCGGGGGCGGCGGCCTCTGAACGGGGGGAGGGTTCGAACGCTGTTGTCATAGGCAATCGGCCTCCGAGGCCGGGGTCGGTGACAGGGATGCCGCGCGCGGCCCGGCCGAGCGCTCGGACTGGACGCGCTCGGCGAAGGCCGCCAGGCGACGGCTGGCCGCGGCGACTCGCTCGGCCTCGACGGTCAGGCTGAGGCGCACGAAGCCGGCCGCCGAGGGGCCGAAGGCCTCGCCGGAGAGCACCGAGATGCCCTCCTCATCGAGCAGGCGGTCGGCGAAGGCCTGGGAGGAGAGGCCGGTGGCGCGGATGTCGACCATCAGGAACATCCCCGCCGGCGGGCGGATCGCGGTGACCGCGGAGCTCTCGGCCAGCGCCTCGCAGACGGCGTCGCGACGCCCCCGATACGCCTCGCGCATCTCGTCGAGCTCGGCGGGGGGCGCGGTCAGGGCGGTGCAGGCCGCGTCCTGGATGAAGTCCGGGCAGCCGTAGAGCATGCACAGCGCCAGGTGGCTCAGGTGGCCGATCAGCGGCGCCGGGCCCATCACCCAGCCCAGGCGCCAGCCGGTCATGGCGTGGGACTTGGAGAGGCTGTTGATCACCACGCTGCGCTCGGCCATGCCCGGCAGGGCGGCGGGGCAGAGGTGCTCGCCCTCGTAGATCAGCTCGGCGTAGACCTCGTCGGAGATCAGCCAGAGGTCGTGGCGGCGGCAGAGTTCGGCGACGGCCTCCCAGGTCTCGGCGTCGATCAGCTGGCCGGTGGGGTTGTGGGGGCTGTTGAGCAGCAGCGCCCGGGTGCGCGGGGTGATGGCCGCCTCGAGAGCCGCCGGGTCGAGGCGGAAGTCCGCCTCGCCGCGCAGCGGGACCTGCACCAGCTCGGCGCCGGTGGCGCGCAGCACCGCCTCGTAGGTGACGTAGCTGGGCTCGGGGACCAGCACCTCGTCGCCGGGATCGAGCAGGCACTGGGCGGCGGCGTAGAGGCCGCACTGGGCGCCGGCCATGACGATGACGTGCTCCGGCCCCACCTCGAGGCCCTGGTCGCGATAGCCGTCGGCGATGGCCTGGCGCAGCGAGAGCTTGCCCTGCACGTCGGCGTAGTGGGTGGCGCCGCCGCGCAGGCTCGCGACGGCGCTCTCGATGATCGGCCCCGGGGTGGTGAAGTCCGGGTCGCCCACCGAGAGCACGGTGATGTCGTCGCCGGCGGCCTGGCGGGCCAGGGCGCGGTAGTGGATGTCCCAGGCCGCGGCACCCTCGCCGGCGATCCGGTTGGTCAGTTGGGAATAGCGCATCAAAAGCTCAGCCTCGGTCGGTGTCGGGGGAGTGGGTCGGCAGGCGGCGCCGCTCGGCCTGCCAGGCCAGCGCGGTGCCCGCCGGGCTCTCGGCCCAGGCCTCGTACTGGCGGGCCACGTGCTCGGCCATCGCGGGCGAGGCGGCGAGCAGCGTCTGGCCGGTGGCCTGGGCGGCGAGCTGGGCCTGGCAGCTGCGCTCCAGGTCGCGCATGCGCAGGAAGGCCTCGCCGACGCTGCGCCCGCAGGTCAGCAGGCCGTGCTGGCGCAGCACCATGGCCAGGTGCGGGCCGAGGTCGGCGGTCAGCCGCCGGCGCTCGTCGAGGTCCAGCGCGATGCCCTCGTAGTCGTGGTAGGCCAGGCGGTCGTGGAACTGCATCGCCCACTGGTTGAGCGGCGCCAGCCCCTCCGCGAGGCAGGAGAGGGCCACCCCGGCCACGGTGTGGGTGTGCAGCACGCAGGCCACCTCGGGGCGGGCGGCGTGGATGGCGCTGTGGATGGTGAAGCCGGCTGGGTTGATGCCGAGCCCGGTGGGGTCGTCGAGCACGGTGCCGTCGGCGGCCACCGTGACCAGGTCCTCGGCGCGGATCTCCTCGAAGCGCAGGCCGAAGGGGTTGAGCAGGAAGCGCTCCTGCTGACCAGCCTCGCCGTGCGGCGCCTCAACGGGAAGCCGCGCCGAGATGTGGGTCGAGATGCCGTCGTCCATGCCGTCCAGGGCGATCAGCCGATAGGCGGCCGCCAGGTCACGACGCACGCTGGCCTCGGTCTCGCGGGGCGCGCTCACAGGCTGGCCTCCACGGCGGCCAGGGCGGCCTCGCCGTCGCGGGTCTTCACGCCCTCGAGGAAGGCGGCGACCCGCTCGGGGTGCGCGGCCAGCCACTCCTGCGCCACCGCCTCGACGTCGCGCTCCTCCAGGCTGTACTCGCGGATGAAGTCGCTCTGCTGGTCGGCGGAGAGCACGAACTGGTCGAGCAGGCGAGTCAGGTTGGGGTTGGCCTCGGCGTAAGGCTTGGCGACGATGGTCTTGACGTCGCTGCGGCCGCTGTCGGCGCCGAAGACGTTGGCGGCGTCATCGAGGATGTGCACGTCGTATTCCGGCACCATCCAGTGCGGGGTCCAGCCGTAGAAGAGGATCCACTGCTGCTCCGCCGCGGCGGCCTTGACCTCGGAGAGCATGCCGGGCGTGGACGAGGCCTTGAGCTCCCACTCCTCGAGTCCGTGGGTATCAGACTCGATGGCGCCCTCGATCATGTCGGTGACGGTGGAGCCGCTCTCGATGCTGTAGATGGCGCGGTCGAAGCGCTCGGCGATCTCGGGGTCGGCGAGCTGATCGGCGTTGGTGAGGCCGGCCTCGGCCACGTAGCCGGGCACGGCGAGTCCCATGCGGGCGCCATTGACGTTGTTGCCCAGATCGAGGATCGCGCCGGCCGCCATGGCGGCGTCGTAGCTCTCCTGCTGGGCCGGCATCCAGCCGGCCAGGAAGGCGTCGCTGTCGCCGCTCTGCAGGGTGCTGTAGCCCACCGTGGAACTGAGCTCCAGGAATTCGGCGCGATAGCCGAGCGGTTCGATGAGCTGGGCGAGGATCTCGCTCTTCACGGTCACGCCCGGCCAGGGCGGCACCACCAGGCGCAGTCGGTCGTCGCGGTCGGCGGCGAGCGCCGGCGCGGCCAGGATCAGGCCGGTCGCGAGGGTCAGGCCGGTGATGAGGGTCAGGGGGCTTCGCGTCTTGATATCCATTGTGCAGACGTCTCCTTATCGTCAGGGCCAGTATTGTGAGGGCAGATTATCGTTGTCCCCGGGGGCCCGGCCCGGGGGTAGCGGGGTGCCGCGGGCGGCGTTATGCCGACGCGGCCCAGGCCGCGGCATCGATCTCGACGATCAGCGGCGAGTCGGCTCCGTCGAGGCGCGCGAGGGCCTCGTGCAGGCTCGCCGGATCGCCCACGGCGGCGTAGCGGCAGGCGTAGGCCGAGGCCAGGTCCCGGAAGGCCGGCGCGGCCAGGTCGACGCCCAGGTGCGGCACCTCGCTTGCCGACATGTAGCGGCGAATCTCGTCGTAGCCGTCGTTGTTCCATATCACGATCGCCAGCGAGCGGCCGAGGTCGCGGGCGGTGCCCAGCTCGCCAAGCACGAACTGCAGGCCGCCGTCGCCGACCAGCGCGACCACCGGCAGCTCCGGCTGGGCCAGGGCAGCGCCCAGGGCGGCGGGCAGGCCGTAGCCGAGGGTGCCGTAGCCGGTGGCGGCGTTGAACCAGCGCCGCGGGGCCGGCATGGCGGCGAGGAAGTTGCCGGCGTAGACGGGGCCGGTGGAGTCGCCGACCACCACGGCGTCGGGCAGGGCCTCGCGCAGGGTGGCGAAGAGCGGCACGTAGGGCGCGAGCTCCGGGTCCTCGGCCAGCGCCAGCTCCCGGCGCACGGCGGTGGTGCGGGCGCGGCCGTCGCGCTCGCCGGGCTCGGGCAGTCGCGCCGCCAGCGCCTCGAGGGTCTCGCCAGCGTCGGCGACCAGTGCCAGGTCGGTGGCCTGGTTGCGGCCCAGCTGCTGGGGGTCGATGTCGACGCGGATCAGCCGGCCGTCGAGGCGGAAGCCCTCGTCGAAGACCAGGTCGTAGTCGGTCTCGCCGAGCTCGGTGCCGATGGCCAGCACCACGTCGGCCTCGGCGGCCAGCCGGCGCGCGGCGGGCAGGCTGGCGGTGGCGCCCAGGTCCAGCGGGTGATCCAGGCCGAGCACGCCCTTGGCGTTGATGGTGGTCAGGGTCGGGGCCTGGAGGCGCTCCACGAGGGCGCGGGCGGCCTCGGGGGCGCTGGCGCAGCCGCCGCCGAGCAGCAGCAGCGGGCGCTCGGCGCCCGCCAGCCAGTCGACGGCCCGGGCGATGGCCGCGGGGGCCGGCGCCGGGGGGAATACCTCGAGGGGGCGCGGCGCGAGCGCGGGGATCTCGGCATCGAAGAGGTCGATGGGAATCTCGATGTGCACCGGGCCCGGCCGGGCGCCGCGGAAGATCGCGAAGGCCCGGGCCAGCAGCTCCGACAGCGCCTCGGGGTCGTGCAGGGTGTGGCTGAAGACGCTGACGCCGGCCAGGGTCTGCTGCTGGCTCGGCAGCTCGTGCAGGCGCCCCTGGCCGCGGCCCAGGGTCGGGCGGCGGTTGACGCTGGAGATCACCAGCATCGGCACCGAGTCGGCCAGCGCCTGGCCCATGGCGGTGGCGATGTTGGTCATCCCGGGGCCGGAGATGATGAAGCAGGCCGCCGGGCGGCCGCTGGCGCGGGCATAGCCGTCGGCCATGAAGCCGGCGCCCTGCTCGTGGCGCGGCGTCACGTGGCGGATGCGGCTGTCGCTCAGCTCGCGGTAGAGCTCGATGGTGTGCACCCCGGGGATGCCGAAGGCGGTATCCACGCCGTAGGCCTCGAGCAGGCGCAGCAGCTGACGGGCACAGGTCTGGCTCATGGGGTCGCCTCCCCGTTCACCGGCTCTTCCACCGACTCTTCCACAAGATCAGGCAGGCCGCCGCGCACCGGGCGTCCCAGCACCCGCTCCACCATGGGCACGAAGTGTGCCAGGGGCAGGGTGTCGTAGTCGGGGTCGAAGCTCGCCTGGTCCCAGTCGTCGCAGAAGCGCACCGTGCGCGCGTAGGCCGGGTGGTCGCGGAACTGCTCCCGGGCGTGGGGATCCTGGCCGAAGAAGTGGCGGTAGTGGTAGCCCTGGAAGAGCTCATGGTGGCGGATCATCCAGGCGTTGAGCGGGTCGACGAAGGGCTCGAGGATCGCCGCGGCGATCTCGGCGTGGTTGGCCGGGGCCAGGTCATCGCCGATGTCATGAAGCAGAGCGCAGACGACCATCTCCTCGTCGGCGCCGTCGCGCAGCGCCCGGGTCGCGGTCTGCAGGCTGTGCTGGTAGCGATCCACCGGGTAGCCGTGGGTGTCGCCGGCCAGGTTGTGCAGGTGGGCCAGCACCCGGCGCGGGGCGTCGGCGACGTAGTCGCGGAAGCGGGCGTCGATCAGCGCCCAGTCGACGCGGCGTGCCTCGCCGAAGTGGCGAAAGGTGGCCTGGTTCATGCGGGCTCTCCTGCGGTCGGGGCGAGGGTGGCCTGGCGGCGCAGCACCCGGCGGCGGCTGGCGGTGCTGTCGCGGTCGACGTAGCCCTGGCGCAGGTGGCGCACGCCGCCGGCCAGCTGGAAGGCGCTGCGGCCGTGCAGCAGGCGGTAGTTGTCCATGATCAGCATCTGGCCCGGATCGAGCTTGAGGTGCAGGGTCAGCTCCTCGCCGGTGATCAGCCGATAGAAGGCCGTGCGCGCGGCGTAGTAGGCCTCCAGCTCTTCGGTGGGCAGCGCCGGTACGCGCTCGGTGCGGTTGGAGTAGCGCACCCGCACCGGGTCGCCCTGGCTGTCGAGCTCGATCAGCGGGCCCTCGCCCTCGAGGTCGGTGGTGTCATCGCGATAGCGAAAGCCCGGGGTGACCCGGGTCAGGCAGTCATAGGCCGCCGGGTCGCGCTCGCGCAGCAGGCGGGCCGCCATGAAGCCGTCGGACAGGGTGCTGTCGCCGCCGTCGGCGGCGTTGGTCAGGCAGTGCAGCCAGATGTAGCCGGGGATGGGGTCTCGATAGGGGTTGTCCGTGTGGGGCTCCAGGCCGCGCTGGGTCATGGTCAGGTCGTAGGCGTCGGCCACCGACTTGACGTCGGCGATGCCGCCCCAGTTGGTGCGCCGCAGCGGGCCGATGCGATCGATCAGCGGCTGCATGCCGTGCTCCTCGGTGGGCACGCCGGAGACCAGCACGAAGCCGTCGCGGTGCAGCGCCTCGAGCATCGCCAGCAGGGCCGCATCGTCCTCCACCGCGGCGGCGAAGTCGGCCTCGGGGCGCGGCGCGCTGGCGGCGTCCCAGAGCCGCTGGGGCGGGTCGCTCGGCGAGTCGTCGAAGAGCGCGTCGAGGTCGAAGACGCCGCGGTGGCCGTCGCTGAAGCGCAGGTGCAGCTCGCCGTCGCGGGCCTCGGCCGACTCCACGGCGAGGTCCAGCGGCAGCTCGGCGGCCTCGATCAGGCGCTGGCCGGTGCGCGGGTCCAGGGTCTCGGCATCGGGGCTGCGCTCACGCAGCCAGAGGGCGGCGAATTCGCGGGTCCGGCCGTGGTGGTCGATGACCAGGCGTCGGTTATTGGCCAGGGATGTGACGTGTGTCATGGCGGCGTCTCCACGGACTGTGCTTCGGGGTCGCGATCCACCATAACCCCCTGCGACGCCCGCGACTTGATTAAATTGGCCTCAGGCTTGACTCTATTGGCCATGATCGACATTTCCGATACCGCCTGGCCCTATCCGCGCCCCGATTCCCCGCCGCTGCTCACCCCCGAGCAGGCCGAATACACCCTCGACGTCTGGTTGGTGCCGCGCTTCTCCATGCTGACCCTGTTCTGCCTGCTGGAGCCGCTGCGCGTGGCCAACCGCTTCGGCCGCGACCTCTTCGCCTGGCGGCTGCTCTCGGCGGACGGGGAGGCGGTGGTGGCGAGCAACGGCGTGCGCATCGACGTGGATGGTCCGCTGGAAGCGCTGGAGGACAGCGCGCGGCTGATGGTCGTCTCCTCCTACGAGGCGGAGGCGACGGTGCGCTTCCAGGATCGCGCCGTGCTGCGACGCATCGCCGCCCACGGCGGCTGGCTGGGCGGGCTCGACACCGCGCCCTTCATCCTGGCCCGGGCCGGGGTGCTGGAGGGGTGCAGGGTGGCGCTGCACTGGGAGAGCGTGCCGGCCTTCCGGCTCGAGTTTCCGGAGCTCGAGATCAGCCCGGCGCGCTACGAGTTCGATGCCACGCGGATGACCGGGTCCGGCGGCGCGGCGAGCATCGACATGATGCTGGAGTGGATCGAGCGCGCCTACGGGCCGGCCCTGGCCGACGCCGTGGGGCGTCAGCTGGTGCACGAACGAGGCCGCGGCGAGGGCGGCGCTCAGCGGCACCGGTATGCGGACCTGCCGCGCAGCGTGGTGCGGGCGCTGGCGGTGATGGAGGCCAACCTGGCCCAGGCGCTGCCGATCCCCGAGGTGTGCCGGCTGGTGGGGCAGTCGCAGCGCCAGCTGACGCGGCTTTTCCAGCGCCACTTCGGCGAGACGCCCAGCCAGTGCTACCTCGGCATGCGCCTGGATCGGGCGCGCCAGCTGCTGGCCGACAGCCGCTGCCTGGTGACCGAGGCGGCTCTGGCCACCGGCTTCACCCAGCCGGCGCACTTCACCCGCGCCTATCGCGCCCGCTTCGCCGAGGCGCCCAGCGTCACCGCCGAGCGCGGCAGCAGCGTCGAGCCGGGGGCGTGACGGCGGATCGGTAGCGTAGCGATGATCGGGGCGTCTGTGAGAGGCGCTCAGAAACGAAAAAAGCGCCCGTAGGCGCTTGATTCGTCGACTGTTTGGTGGAGGCGGCGGGAATTGAACCCGCGTCCGCCGGCACGCACCCATTGGCTCTACATGCTTAGTTTCGTCATTTGATTTAACGCCACTGGCTCCGACGACCAGGATCCAGCAACGCGATTCCTCGTTAGGTTTAACGACAGGCGAGAGGACACCACCTATCGCGATCCCATCAGTCTTGGCTCATATCCCGTCAGCAATGAATGGGCACATTGCCTTCGGGCCAGGCTAGAAGCTAGCGGCGTTTAAGCTGCCAGCGCGCCCTGAGCGTAGTTGTCGTCGTTTGCGACTATTTAGTCGTGATGTTGGATTTACGAGATACATCACGCTCTCGGCATGCACCTCAGGGATTGTCACCGGCGTCGAAACCGTGTCGCCCCCGTACTCGCGCATCCTAACAGGATGCATGGCCTTGTGACACCTCAGGCCTTGGTTTGTTCGCGCATGATGCGTCCTTTCTGGCGCTGCCAGTCGCGGTCCTTCTCGGTGGCGCGCTTGTCGTGCAGCTTCTTGCCGGTCACCAGCGCCAGCTCGCACTTCACCCGGTTGTTCTTCCAGTAGAGCTTGAGCGGCACGCAGGTGTGGCCCTTCTCCTGGGTCCGCGAGAAGATCTTGGCGATCTCCTTGCGATGCAGCAACAGCTTACGGGTGCGCGTGGGGTCCGCGATCTCGTGGGTGCTGGCGGTATTGAGCGGCGTGATGTGGGTGCCCAGCAGCCAGGCCTCGCCGTTCTTGATCAGAATATAGGTGTCGGTGAGCTGCGCCTTGCCGGCGCGCAGGCTCTTCACCTCCCAGCCGGCCAGCACCACGCCTGCCTCGAAGCTTTCGTCGATATGGTATTCGAAGCGTGCCTTCTTGTTCTGGGCGATGACGTTGCCGCCGGGACCCTTGCTCTTGCCTTTCTTGTTGGCCATGAAACCTCGTGTCCTGTATCTGCCGGTGGCGCTTGCCCTTCGATGTGGGGGGAAGCGTGGTACCATTCAAGGCCTGAAATAACCGCTCATGATACGCCCTGGGCACTGTGAAGTCAGCGGAGAGCTCAATGCCAACGGTCAATCGGTCCGCCATGGTGCGGCACACCCCCCAGGACATGTTCGACCT
Organism: Halomonas pelophila; assembly: GCF_040196315.1. Taxonomy (NCBI): domain Bacteria; kingdom Pseudomonadati; phylum Pseudomonadota; class Gammaproteobacteria; order Oceanospirillales; family Halomonadaceae; genus Halomonas; species Halomonas pelophila. Next base: position 59,705 of record NZ_JBEGCI010000011.1, on the reverse strand, counting down.
GGTCAACGACTTCGAGCGCTACCCGGAATTCCTCCCGGGGTGCCGGAACGCCCGCCTGCTGGAGCGCGACGACGCGCACCTGATCGGCGAGATGACCCTGGGGCGTGCCGGCATCGAGCAGAGCTTCACCACCCGCAACGACCTGATCGAACCCGAGCGCATCGAGATGTCGCTGGTCAGCGGTCCCTTCAAGCGCCTGCGCGGCCGCTGGCTGTTCCTGCCGATGGGCGAGGGGTCCTGCAAGATCAGCCTCGAGCTGGAGTTCGAGTTCGCCAACCGCCTCTTGGGGATGGCCTTCGGCAAGCTCTTCCAGCAGGTCGCCGGGCAGTTGGTGGACTCCTTCACCCGCCGCGCGGACAGCCTCTATGGGCGCTAGCTCGCCGGACGTGATCGAGGTCGAGGTGGCCTTCGCCCTGCCCGAACGGCAGTGCATCTTGCCGCTCAGCGTCAGCGAGGGCACCACGGCCCGGCAGGCGGTCGCGATGGCGGGGCTGGAGGCGCGGTTTCCGGAGCTTCCCGCGGCGACCTTCTCTGAGGCTGACCTGGGGCTCTTCGGGAGGCGGCTGCGCGACCCGGAGGCGCAGCGCCTGAAGGCGGGGGATCGTGTCGAGGTCTATCGGCCGCTCAAGATCGATCCCAAGGTAGTGCGCGCCGAGCGCGCCGCGGCGAAAACGCGCTGACGCCCCGCCCGGCGAGTGCCGGCGCGGGGCGCCAGGGATGTCGCGTGATCGCGGGTCGAGCTCAGGGGCGATCCGGCGTCAGGTTGTCGATCGGCGCGTCCTGATCGTCCGCGGCGACCCCGTTGGCGGGCCCGATGCCGCGCTCGTCGCCGAGCGGCGGTGCCGTCGAGAAGTCGCCCTCTCGCTCGATGTTCACGACGCGCCCGCCGTCGAAGGTTAGGGTGATGCGCCGCTGCTCCACGCCGCCATAGGCCTCGTCAAGGCGGTAGACATAGTCCCACTGGCGGGCATCGAAGGGCGCCTCGAGCAGCGGGCTGCCCATCAGGTTGACCACCTGCTGGCGGCTCATGCCCGGCCGCAGCTGTCCGGCCATGCCCTCGGTCACCAGGTTGCCTTGGGGCAGGTCGCGCTTGTAGACCCCGAAGTAGCTGCAACCGCTGATCATCAGCAGGGCGACGGAAAGGGTGACGATTCTTGTCAGCTTTTGCATTTGCGCCTGTTCTTCACTATCGTGGATTCGGTCGATCATAACCGACCCTACCCGATACTGCGAAGAGCGACCATGGCCGACCAGAACCATGAACTGCGCAAGGCCGGTCTCAAAGTGACCCTGCCGCGCGTCAAGATCCTGCAGATCCTCGAGAGCGCCTCCGAGAAGCATCACCTGAGCGCCGAGGATGTGTACAAGACCCTCCTGGACGCGGGCGAGGACGTGGGCCTGGCCACCGTCTATCGCGTGCTGACCCAGTTCGAGACCGCCGGCCTGGTGATCCGTCACAACTTCGATGGCGGCCATGCCGTCTTCGAGCTCTCCCAGGAGGAGCACCACGACCATATGGTGTGCCTGGAGAGCGGTGAGATCATCGAGTTCTTCGATGAGACCATCGAGCGGCGCCAGCAGGAGATCGCCGAGGAGCACGGCTACGAGCTCGTCGACCATGCCCTGGTGCTCTACGTGCGGCCGCGGGGCTCGCGGGCGACTCGCCAGGAAGGCATCCAGAAGAAGTAGCGTCGACGGGCTCGCCCAGGCGGCGTACCACCCGAGCGGCGGATAGCGCGGCCCCGATCCTTGGATCGGGGCCGCGCTGCGTTAGGGGCGGCCGTGGCTCGCGCCCTCTTCGGCGGGGTCAGTGGTGGGCGCGCTGGCTGGCGTCGAGCATCTCCCGGGCGTGGGCCAGGGTGCGGTCGGAGAGGTTCACGCCGCCGAGCATGCGCGCCAGCTCGCCGACCCGGCCGGCCTCGTCGAGCAGGGCCATGCGGGTCAGAGTGGAGGCCTTCTCGGCCTGCTTCTCGATGTGCAGGTGGTGGTGGGCCTGGGCGGCCACCTGGGGCAGGTGCGTCACGGTCATCACCTGACCGTTCTCGCCCAGCCGGCGCAGCAGCTGGCCGACGATCTCGGCGGTGGCCCCGGAGACCCCCACGTCCACCTCGTCGAAGACCAGGCTCGCGATGGTCGAGTGCTGCGCCGCCACCACCTGGATCGCCAGGCTGATGCGCGACAACTCCCCGCCAGAAGCCACCTTGGCCAGCGGGCGCGCCGGCTGGCCGGGATTGGCGCTGATCAGCATGCGCGCGCCCTCCAGCCCCTCGAGGGCCGGGGTCTCCCGGGGGGTGAGCTCGACCTCGAACGTCGCCTTGCCCATGGCCAGGAAGGCCAGCTGCTCCTGCACGGCCCGGCCGAAACGGCGGGCGGCCTGGCGACGTGCCTTGGAGACCGCCGTGGCCTGCTCGTGCCAGCGCGCCTTCTGCGCCTCGACCTCGGCTGCCAGCGTCTCGAGGTCGCCGTCGCCGCCCTCCAGGCCCTCGAGTTCCTCGGCCAGGCGCCGGTGCAGGCCGACCAGCTCCTCGGGCAGCACGTGGTGCTTGCGGGCGATGCGGTGCACCTCGCCCAGGCGCTCCTCCACCCAGGCCAGCCGCTCCGGATCCAGCTCAACACCGGCGGCGAAGTGGCCGAGCTCGCGGCCGGCCTCCTCGACCTGGATGCGCGCCTCGCCGAGCATGGTGAGGGTGTCAGCGAGGCTGCCGCGATCGCTGCCCGGCAGCTCCGAGAGATGTTGGATCGCCTGGTTGAGCAGCGACAGCGCCCCGGCCTCGTCGCCGTCGCAGCACTCGGCGGCGAACTGCGCCTCGCGCAGCCGCTCCTCGGCGTGGGCCAGCTCCTCCTGCTCCTCCTCGAGCCCCTTGAGCTCTCCCTCGGCGAGCGCCAGCGTATCCAGCTCCTCGACCTGATAGCGCAGCAGCTGGCGGCGGGCGCGGATCTCATCGCCGTCCTCGGCCAGGCGCTCGAGGCGCCGGCGGCTCGCCTGCCACTCGCGGAAGGTCTGCTGCATCTCGGCCACCCGCTCGCGATGGCCGGCGAAGTCGTCGAGCAGGCGCAGGTGGGTCTCTTCGTGCAGCAGCGCCTGGTGGGCGTGCTGGCCGTGGATCTCGATGAGGTGCTCGCCCAGGGCGCGCAGGTCGGCCACCGTGGCCGGCTGGCCGTTGATCCAGGCCTTGGAGCGACCGCTGCGCGTCACCACGCGACGCAGCAGACAGTCGTCGTTGGGCAGCTCCCGGGACTCGAGCCAGGCGCGCGCCTCGGGCAGGGCCTTGAGGTCGAAGCGGGCGCTCAGGTCGGCGCGTTCGCTTCCGTGGCGCACGCTGGCGCTATCGGCGCGCTCGCCCAGGCACAGCCCCAGGGCGCCGAGCAGGATGGACTTGCCGGCCCCCGTCTCGCCGGTGATGGCGGTCATGCCGCCGGCCAGGTCCAGTTCGAGGTGGTCGACGATGGCGAAGTCGCGAATGGCAAGCTCTGTCAGCATGGTGCCTCCCGGGGCCTGTCTGGGGATACTGTTCTGGAAGTACTGCTCCTGAACTACTGTCTATCCATACAAGTATTGTGCGTTTATACAGTAGTCAAGCATCCCCCACAATGCACCCGCAAATTCGTCTCGCGACGACGCCTTGAGTTCACCGCGGCCAGCCCCATATACCTCGCAGACCGTTATTCAAGCCATCTTTCATGCCTTGCCAGCGGCCCCTCGCCGCTGATTGCCATTCAGGAGACCCCACATGGCCAAAGACTCTCAGACCCCGCTGGACGACGAACTCGCTCGCGAAGAGCGGGAAGCCGAGCCGCAGGCCGAGACCGTGGAGGGTGAGCTGGAGGACGCCATCGAGGGCGCCGATCAGGCCGCCACCGAGGCCGAGGCCGCCGATAATCCCGAGGCCGAGATGCTGGCGGCGCGTGTCGAGGAGCTCGAGCAGAGCGTCGCCGAGGCCAAGGATCAGGCCATGCGCGCGGCCGCCGAGGCACAGAACGTGCGCCGGCGCGCCGAGCAGGAGGCCGAGAAGGCCCGCAAGTTCGCCCTGGAGAAGTTCGTCAAGGAGCTGCTGCCGGTGATCGACAGCCTCGAGAAGGCCCTCGAGTCGATGGGCGACGAGGCCAGCGAGGCCCACATCGAGGGCGTCTCCATGACGCTCAAGATGCAGCGCGACGTGATGGCCAAGTTCGGCGTCGAGGTGGTGGAGCCCCACGGCGAGCCCTTCGACCCGCAGTACCACGAGGCCATGGCCATGGTGCCCAACCCCGAGCTGGAGCCCAACACCGTGATGGACGTCATGCAGAAGGGCTACCTGCTCAACGGGCGCCTGGTCCGTCCGGCCATGGTGGTCGTCAGCCAGGCCGCCGGCTGACACCGAGCCATAGAAAAGCGGCCCTCGGGTCTTGAAATGGGTTCGAGGGCCCCCAGATAGACGGCAACCCCGCGGCGAAAGCCGCAGATCACGAATTCAACTGCCAGTTTGAGGATTTCCTATGGGACGCATCATCGGTATTGACCTGGGGACCACCAACTCTTGCGTCGCCGTGCTCGACGGTGACCAGGCCAAGGTGATCGAGAACGCTGAAGGCGCGCGCACTACGCCGTCCATCATCGCCTACACCGACGACGGTGAGACGCTGGTGGGCCAGGCGGCCAAGCGCCAGGCGGTCACCAACCCCCAGAACACCCTGTACGCCATCAAGCGCCTGATCGGCCGTCGCTTCAAGGACGATGTCGTCCAGAAGGACGTCAAGATGGTCCCCTACACCATCACCGAAGCCGACAACGGCGACGCCTGGGTGCAGGTCAAGGACAAGAAGCTGGCGCCGCCGCAGGTCAGCGCCGAAGTCCTGAAGAAGATGAAGAAGACCGCCGAGGACTACCTGGGCGAGGAAGTGACCGAGGCGGTGATCACCGTGCCGGCCTACTTCAACGACTCCCAGCGTCAGGCCACCAAGGACGCGGGTCGCATCGCCGGCCTCGAGGTCAAGCGCATCATCAACGAGCCGACCGCGGCCGCCCTGGCCTACGGCATGGACAAGGCGCGCGGCGACAAGACCATCGCGGTCTATGACCTGGGTGGCGGCACCTTCGATATCTCCATCATCGAAGTGGCCGACGTCGACGGCGAGACTCAGTTCGAGGTGCTGGCCACCAACGGCGACACCTTCCTGGGCGGCGAAGACTTCGACATGAAGCTGATCAACTACCTGGTCGATCAGTTCAAGGCCGACAGCGGCATCGACCTGTCCGGCGACAACCTGGCCATGCAGCGCCTCAAGGAAGCCGCCGAGAAGGCCAAGATCGAGCTGTCCAGCGCCCAGCAGACCGACGTCAACCTGCCCTACATCACCGCCGACAACACCGGTCCCAAGCACCTCAACGTGAAGGTGACCCGGGCCAAGCTGGAGTCGCTGGTGGAGGAGCTGGTCAAGCGCTCCCTCGAGCCGTGCAAGACCGCGCTCAAGGATGCCGGCCTGTCCAACGGCGAGATCGACGACGTCATCCTGGTCGGCGGTCAGACCCGCATGCCCATGGTGCAGAAGTCCGTGGCCGAGTTCTTCGGCAAGGACGCCCGCAAGGACGTCAACCCGGACGAGGCCGTGGCCGTGGGCGCGGCGATCCAGGGCGGCGTGCTGGGCGGTGACGTCAAGGACGTGCTGCTGCTCGACGTCACCCCGCTGACCCTGGGCATCGAGACCCTGGGTGGCGTGATGACGCCGCTGATCGAGAAGAACACCACCATCCCGACCAAGAAGACGCAGACCTTCTCGACCGCGGATGACAACCAGACGGCCGTGACCATTCACGTGCTGCAGGGCGAGCGCAAGCAGTCCACCGGCAACAAGTCGCTCGGTCGCTTCGACCTGGCCGACATCCCGCCGGCGCCGCGCGGCGTGCCGCAGATCGAGGTCGCCTTCGACCTGGACGCCAACGGTATCCTGAACGTGTCTGCCAAGGACAAGGCCACCGGCAAGGAGCAGTCCATCGTGATCAAGGCCTCCAGCGGCCTGTCCGAGGAAGAAGTCGAGCAGATGGTCCAGGACGCCGAGGCTCACGCCGACGAGGACAAGAAGTTCGAGGAACTGGTCCAGCTTCGCAACCAGGCCGACGGCATGATCCACGCCGCCCGCAAGACCCTCGAAGAGGCCGGCGACAAGGCCAGCGACGAGGAGAAGCAGGCCATCGAAACCGCCGCATCCGAGCTGGAAGAGGCGATCAAGGGCGACGACCAGGAGGACATCCAGGCCAAGCTCGACAAGCTGACCGAGGCCTCCGGCACCCTGGCGCAGAAGATGTACGCCGAGCAGGGTGAGGCCGCGCAGCAGGCCGGTGAGGCCGATGAGGCCGCCGCCAAGCAGGAAGATGACGTGGTCGACGCCGAGTACGAAGAAGTCAACGACGACCAGAAGAAGCAGTAAACCACGACATCTGTTTGACGGATGATGCCAGCGCGGGGGCCTGACTCCCGCGTTGGTGTTTCCGCAGAGTCCCTACGGAGGCGGACAGACTCATGTCCAAGCGTGACTATTACGAAGTACTGGGCGTCGAGCGCGGTGCCGACCAGAAGGACATCAAGAAGGCCTACCGACGCCTCGCCCAGAAATTCCATCCGGACCGCAATCCGGATGATGACTCGGCAGCCGAGAAGTTCCGCGAGGTCTCCGAGGCCTACGAGGTCCTGAGCGACGGCGAGAAGCGTGCGGCCTACGACCAGTTCGGCCATGCCGGGGTGGACGGCCAGGCCGGCGGCGGCTTCGGTGGCGCGGGGGCCGGTGCCGGCGGCTTCAGCGACATCTTCGGCGACGTCTTCGGCGATATCTTCGGCGGGGGCGGCGGTCGTCGCCACCCCAATGCCCCGCAGCGCGGCAGCGACCTTCGCTACAACCTCGAGCTCGACCTCGAGGACGCCGTGGCCGGCACCAGCGTGGATATCCGCGTGCCGCGCCATGTCGAGTGCGAGCGCTGTGACGGCGGCGGTGCCGAGCCGGGTTCCAGCAAGGAGACCTGCCCGACCTGTAACGGCATGGGTCAGGTGCGCATGCAGCAGGGCTTCTTCGCCGTGCAGCAGACCTGCCCGACCTGCCACGGCGGCGGCGAGCACATCAAGGTGCCGTGCCACAAGTGCCATGGCGAGGGCCGCGTGCGCGAGACCCGCACCCTCTCGGTGAAGATCCCGGCCGGCGTGGATACCGGCGATCGCATTCGCCTGAACGGCGAGGGCGAAGCCGGCGTCAACGGCGGACCGCCCGGGGATCTCTATGTGCAGGTGGCGATCAAGCCGCACCACATCTTCCAGCGCGACGGCCGTCACCTGCAGTGCGAGGTGCCGATCAACTTCGTCGACGCCGCCCTCGGCGGCGAGCTCGAGGTGCCCACCCTGGACGCTCGGGTCAAGCTGAAGATTCCGCCCGAGACCCAGACCGGCAAGCTGTTCCGCCTGCGCGGCAAGGGCGTCAAGCCGGTGCGCGGCGGCCCCCCCGGCGATCTGCTGTGCAAGGTCGTGGTGGAGACGCCGGTCAAGCTAAGCGAGGAGCAGAAGGATCTGCTGCGCGCCTTCCAGGACAGCCTGGAGGGCAGCAAGAGCCATCACTCGCCGAAGAAGTCGAGCTTCTTCGACGGCGTGAAGAAGTTCTTCGAGGACATGAAGCCCTAAGGGCCGTCCCGCCGAACACGACGAGGCCCCGCGCTCCGAGAGGAGGCGGGGTCTTTTCGTGTCCGCTCCTGAGCGGCGGCGTGCGGCGCCGATCGCTACAGCCAGCCGGCGCGGCGAAAGCGCCAGTAGAGCCAGCCGCAGGCGCCGCCCATCACCAGCAGGGCCAGGGGGTAGCCCAGGCGCCAGTCGAGCTCCGGCATGTGGCTGAAGTTCATGCCCCAGATCCCGGCGAGGATGGTGGCCACCGCGAAGATGGCGGCCCAGGCCGCGAGCCGCTTGTGCACCTCGCCCTCGTCGATGGCCACCATCGAGAGGTTCACCTGGATCGCCGTGATGGTCATCTCGCGGATGGTGTCCACCGCCGCCTCGATGCGGCTCAGGTGGTCGTAGACGTCGCGGAAGTACTCCCGGGTCTTGCGGCACAGGCCCGGCACCCTGATGCCCGAGAGGTGGCCGGCGGCCTCGCCCAGCGGCATTGAGGCGTGCTTGAGCCGCATGGTCTGGCGCTTGAGCTGATAGAGCCGCTCCAGGCTCTGGCGCGCCGTGCCGCGGACGAAGATCTGGTCCTCGATGCTCTCGAGCTCCGCCTGCAGCGCCTCGACCACCGGGAAGTAGCGGTCGACGATGGCGTCCATCAGGGCGTAGATCACGAAGGCCGGGCCGTGCCTGAGCAGCTTCGGCTCCCGCTCGCAGCGCCGGCGCACCTCGGCGAAGCCCCGGCTCGGGTGATGGCGCACCGAAAGCACGTAGCCGGGGCCGGCGAACACCGCCACCTGGCCGGTTTCCAGCTGGTCGTCGCGCAGGGTGACCATGTGCATGGTCACGAACAGCGCCTCGCCGTACTCCTCGAGCTTGGGCCGCTGGCCCCCGTTCAGGGCGTCCTCCACGGCCAGCTCGTGCAGGCCGAAGATCGCCTGGAAACGGGCCATCTCCGCCGCGTCGGGCTCGTGCAGGGCTACCCACACGAAGCGATCCGGGTGCCCCAGGATGTCGCCGATCTCCTCGGTCGCGATGTCGTGCAGGCGATGCCCTTTCTCGTAGGCCACGCAGTTGATGATCATTGCCGCCCCTCCCGCGTCATGACGATGTCCTGTGCCACAGCATAGTGCGCGGTCATCGCGTGACGGCCCGGCAGGCGGGGTGGCGTTGGCGGGGGTGGGCGGCATAGTCTTGGAGACTCATGTCCAAGGAACCCGGAGTCCCCCATGCCGATTTCACGTGCCGATATTCCCGCCGAGGATGCCAAGGGGCTGATCGAGCGCCTCTGCCAGGAGTGGGTCGATGCCCAGCCGATCGACCGCGAGGAGACCCAGGCGCGGGTACGCTTCGACGAGGGCAGCTGCCTGCTCGAGGCCCGTCCGACGCACCTCAGCGTGGCCGTCGAGAGCCTGGATGACGAGAGCCTGGATCGCCTGGAGGGCAAGGTGAACGCCGCCCTCGAGGGGCTCGCGGGGGTGACCCTGGAGATCGTCTGGGAAAATTGAACGAGCCTCGCTCGGTCCGTGCCGCCCACCTCGGCATGCTGTTGTGGGCGGTGCTGGTGGGGCTCTCGTTCCCCGCGGTGGGGGTGATGAGCGAGTTGCCACCGCTCTCGCTGACCGCACTGCGCTTTCTGATCGCCTGTGCGGGCCTGTGGTGGCTGGCCCGGCGCTCGCCGGATTTCCTGCCCGACGGGCGGACCCTGCCGCTCTACGCCCTGATGGGGCTGTGCCTGGCCGGCTTCTTCGGCGCCATGTTCTGGGCGGCACACCATGCCACGGCGCTCTCCATGGCCACCCTGTTCGTCACGGTGCCGCTGCTGGCCTTCCTGCTCGGGGCGGGCTTCGGGGTCGAGCGGCTGAGCTGGCGGCTGCCGGCGATCCTGGCGCTCGGCGCGGCGGGGGCGCTGGGGCTGGCTATCGCCGAGTCCCTGGGGCAGGGCGGGCGCCTGCGCTTCGGCATCGGCGAGGCCGTGTTCTTCCTCGGCTGTCTGGCCACGGCGCTCTATCCGGTGCTCAGCAAGTGGGGAATGACGACGGGGCGCCTGCCGGCGTCGGCGGCGGTGCGCACCTTCTGGAGCCTGGGGCTCGGCGCCCTCCTGGTCGGGCTGGCGGGCCTCGCCGTCGAGCCGGTGGCGCGCCTGGCGAGCATGACCGGTCGCGACCTGCTGCTGCTGGTCTATCTGGGTCTCTTCTCCAGCGCCCTGACCTTCTGGCTGCTGCAGCGCGCCACCGCGGTGCTGACGCCGGGGGCGGTCACCGCCTACAGCTACCTGGTGCCCTTCGTCTCGATGCTGCTGCTGTTCGTCCGCGACCCGGGGCGGATCGACTGGGTCTGGCTGCCGGGCAGCCTGCTGGTGGTGGTGGCGATTGCGATGCTGCTGCGCCACGGCCGCGCGGCCGGCTAGCCGCTGTTGCCATCGCCCACTGCCTCGCCGGTAAAGGCGAGGCGGGCCTCGTCGTGAAGGCGGCGGGCGTCGGTGATATGGCGCCGCGAGAAGTGGAAGGGCACCAGTCGCGCCACCCCGGCTGCCGCGGCGATCTCGCCGCAGGCCCGGGCGGTCAGGTGGCCGGTGCGTCGGGCCTGTTCCTCCTCTGCCTCCAGGAAGGGGGCCTCGCAGAAGAGTACCCGGGCGCCCCGCGCCAGTGCGACCAGGCGCCGTCGGTTCGCAGCGGTGTCGCCCAGGTCGGTGGCATAGACCAGCCGCTCCCCCGGCCGTGTCATCAGCAGCAGCGCCGCCAGTCGGGCCGCGGTCCGGGTGGTGCCGTCCGGCAGCCGGACCCGGGCCTCCCCCTCGCCCGCCAGGACATGCTGCTTGAGCGTGCCGAGCCAGGGGCCCGGCGGCCAGCCATGATCCTCCAGCCGCTCCTGGCGTACCGCGACCTGCCGGTCGGGCTCCAGGGCAAAAGCCAGCACCGGCGTGCCGTGGTCGAGGATCGTGGCCCGCACGCGAAAGCCGAGCTCCTCATGCAGCAGGCCGCCGAGGGCCGGGCGTTCGGGCAGGGGCCTGGGGCGCGCCTCGCCGGCGACGATCTCCCAGCGTAGGAGGCGCTCGCCATGCAGTTCGCCGACCTCGAAGCGGGGCGCCTTCTCGCCGACCCGGTCCCAGAGGATGCCGCCCACCAGCCCCTGCAGGTGCTCCGCCAGCCCCGGTGGGCCATAGAGCCGGCAGGGCGGGTACTCGCCGATGCGCGAGCGCAGCAGCCACAGGAAGCCGCCGATGTGGTCGAAGTGGGCATGGCTGATGAAGACGTCGCTGACCTGGTGGGCGAGGCGAGCCGGCAGGCGGCCGGGGTCGCCCAGGTCGAACAGCAGGCTGCGCGACTGATGGCGCAGCCGAAGGTGCAGCAGCGGGTCGCCGTAGACGCCGTTGACCAGGATCGCGGTGACGGTGCCGAGGTCGGCCCGGGGGCGCGGGCCGTCGCGGCTTTTCAGGGGCGCGGGGATGTCGTCCGGCGCAGGCGTGCCGAGGGTGGAGGCGTGGGGGCGGGCGGTGCCCAGCTGGCCGTCCCGCCCGCGACGGGCATCGCGAACCACCAGGGCATGGGGCCTGCCGACAAGCCTGGGCGTGCGAATCCGCAGCCGGTCACCCTCCAGCGCCAGGATCTCGCCCAGCCCCAGGGTGTCGCCCCGCGTATCGAGCAGCCCAACCTGGCGCCCTGCCCAGGCCTCGGGGGCGCTGCGCGGCGGGGCGTTGCCGGTCAGGGCCAGTGCGGGCAGCGCGAGCACGGTCTCGCGGGCCGACGCCAGCCACGCATCCCAGTCGTCGCTGCGACGCTGGCGGCGTCGACGCTTTCCGGGGTGGCGGACATGCGGCTCCGGTGCCAGGGTGACGGCCTCCAGGCCCAGGGCGTGACACTCTTCCTGGAGCGGGAAGGGGGTGCCTTCCGCTGCCAGCAACAGCAGGGCGCCGATGCTGGCGGCCTCCGCCAGTGCCGGCAGCAGCTCGGCCCCGGCAGCGCCGCGCACCACCCCCGGGGCATCCAGCAGCAGCGCCCCGACGGGCGCCTGCTCGGCCAGGCGTCGCACCGCCTGCACCAGCGGCAGCCGGAAGCGGGCGGCATCCAGGGTGGCCAGGGCGGCGAGGGCCTCGAGCCGCCAGTCTCCGGCCTGCCAGCGGCCCAGGCAGGCCGCGCCGGGCGGTCCGATGGCGGGCAGTCCCGGATCGGCGCTCAGGCAGTGACACGCCTGGTTCCGGTGGGCCAGCGACGCCGCGGCGGCACGCACCAGGGTGCTCTTGCCGCTGCCCGGGGCGCCGACCACCAGCACGCGGTCATGCCGCTGCAGCAGGGCCAGCAGGGGGTGGTCTGCGGGGAGGTGTTCGCTCGGTGCAGGCATGGTGACGGCCCTCGGCATCGATATGCCCAGTGTGGGGGGAGTGCCGCGGGGCGGCCACCCGGCGCGGGCGCCCCTCTGGTATACTGCAGCCATTTCCCAACCATCGCATTCGCAGGAGTCCGCATGACCCGTATCGCCATCGTCGGCGTCGCCGGCCGCATGGGCCGCACCCTGGTCAACGCCGTGCAGCAGGACGCCGAGGCCACCCTGGCCGGCGGGATCGTCGAGCCGGGCAGCTCGCTCGTCGGCGCCGATATCGGCGAGCTGGCCGGCATCGGCAAGCTGGGCGTGACGGCGGCGGACAGCCTCGGCGCCATCGTCGACGACTTCGACGTGCTGATCGACTTCACCGCCCCGCGGGTCACGCTGGCCAACCTGGCCTTCTGCGCCGAGCACGGCAAGCGCATCGTCATCGGCACCACCGGGCTCGATGACGCCGAGCTCGCCGAGCTCGACGGCTATGGCGATCGCGTGCCGATGGTCTTCGCGCCGAACATGAGCGTGGGGGTCAACCTGACCCTCAAGCTCCTGGAGACCGCGGCCAGGGCGCTGGGCGACGAGGGCTACGACATCGAGGTGATCGAGTCCCACCATCGCCACAAGGTCGACGCCCCCTCCGGCACGGCGCTCAAGATGGGCGAGGTGATGGCTGACGCCCTGGAGCGCCCGCTCAAGGAGTACGGCGTGTTCGAGCGGGTCGGCCAGTGCGGCCCGCGTACCGACAAGGAGATCGGCTTCGCCACCGTGCGCGCCGGCGACATCGTCGGCGAGCACACCGTGATGTTCGCCACCGAGGGCGAGCGCATTGAGATCACCCACAAGGCCTCGAGCCGCATGACCTTCGCCAAGGGCGCGGTGCGCGCGGCGCGCTGGGTGGCCGGCCAGGGCAACGGCCGCTATGCGATGCAAGATGTGCTGGGCCTGTAGTGAAGAGGGCACCCCGGGCATCGCAGCCCCACGATGTGAGGAGCGCTGGGGACAAGCCTAAGAGAAGGTCCTACGCCAGGGAGGGCGTAGGTAGCTTACAGGGAGGAATTCACAGCGCCTCCTCGAGGGGTTGTCGCCAGATTAGCTCCGAGCCGAGCCAGCTAACTGCGACGGGCTTGGGTGGTAATTCCTCGGGGGTAGTCGCGGGGCGTCGTTTCCTGTAATATCCCCAAAATTTTGGCCGGGCGCACGGGCGAAAGCCCCTTCAACGCGCTTGTTGCTTCGGCCCAGGCATTCCGAGCGAATGACAACAAGCGGGATGAAACCGGTCTAGCCATCGGGTTCGTCCCGCTTTTTTACGGCCCGGCGAACGGCATTCCTTGACGAGCTGTTAACACTTGGGAGGACCTAGCATTGAACAGACCCGCGATACTGGCCCTGGAAGACGGAAGTGTATTCCACGGCACGGCCATCGGTGCCGATGGACAAACCAGCGGTGAGGTGGTGTTCAATACGGCCATGACCGGCTACCAGGAAATCCTGACCGACCCCTCCTACACCCGACAGATCGTCACCCTTACCTATCCCCATATCGGCAACACCGGCGTCAACGCCGAGGACGTCGAGTCCGGCAGCATCGCCGCGGCGGGCCTGGTGATCCGCGACCTGCCGCTGCTGGCCAGCAGCTTCCGCTCCGAACAGTCGCTCTCCGACTACCTCAAGGGCGAGAACGTGCTGGGCATCGCCGATATCGATACCCGCCGCCTGACCCGCATCCTGCGCGACAAGGGTGCCCAGAACGGCGCCATCCTGGCTGGCAGCGAGGCCGAGGGTGAGGACGCCGTGGAGCGCGCCCTGGCGGCAGCCCGCGCCTTCCCCGGCCTCAAGGGCATGGACCTGGCCAAGGTGGTCTCCTGCCAGACGTCCCACGACTGGAACGAGGGCGAGTGGACCCTGGGCCAGGGCTACGCCGATGCGAGCGCCATCGAGCGTCCCTATCACGTGGTCGCCTATGACTTCGGCGCCAAGCGCAACATCCTGCGCATGCTCGCCTCCCGCGGCTGCCGGCTGACCGTCGTGCCGGCCCAGACCCCGGCCGACGAGGTGCTGGCCATGGCCCCGGACGGCATCTTCCTCTCCAACGGCCCCGGCGACCCCGAGCCCTGCGACTACGCCATCAAGGCCATCGAGGCCTTCCTCGAGACCGAGATCCCGCTGTTCGGCATCTGCCTGGGTCACCAGCTGCTGGCGCTGGCCAGCGGCGCCGCCACGGTGAAAATGGGCCATGGCCACCACGGCGCCAACCACCCGGTGCAGGACCTCGACACCGGCAAGGTGATGATCACCAGCCAGAACCACGGCTTCGCCGCCGACGAGGCGAGCCTGCCGGCCACCCTGCGCGCCACCCATCGCTCATTGTTCGACGGCACCCTGCAGGGCATCGAGCGCACCGACCGCCCGGCCTTCAGCTTCCAGGGTCATCCCGAGGCGAGCCCGGGCCCGCGCGACGTGGCGCCGCTGTTCGACCGTTTCGTCACCATGATGAAGGAACGCCGCTAGGCGCGAATCGCCCTACATCAGACCGTCATTCATCGATTAGCCGCGGAAACCGTCATGCCCAAGCGTACCGACATCAAGAGCATCCTGATCATTGGTGCTGGCCCCATCGTCATCGGCCAGGCCTGCGAATTCGACTACTCCGGCGCCCAGGCCTGCAAGGCGCTGCGTGAGGAGGGCTACCGGGTCATCCTGGTCAACTCCAACCCGGCCACCATCATGACCGACCCGGCGATGGCCGATGCCACCTACATCGAGCCGATCACCTGGCAGGCGGTGGAGAAGATCATCGAGGCCGAGCGCCCGGACGCGATCCTGCCCACCATGGGCGGGCAGACCGCGCTGAACTGCGCCCTGGAGCTCGACCATCACGGCGTGCTGACCAAGTACGGCGTGGAGATGATCGGTGCCAACGCCGACGCCATCAACAAGGCCGAGGATCGCGACCTCTTCGACAAGGCGATGAAGAACATCGGCCTGGAGTGCCCCAAGGCCAAGGTGGCCCACAGCATGCAGGAGGCCTGGGAGATCCAGGCCGAGCTGGGCTTCCCGACCATCATCCGCCCCTCCTACACCATGGGCGGCTCCGGCGGCGGCGTGGCCTACAACAAGGAGGAGTTCGACGAGATCTGCCAGCGTGGCTTCGAGCTCTCGAACAACCACGAGCTGCTGATCGACGAGTCGCTGCTCGGCTGGAAGGAGTACGAGATGGAGGTCGTGCGCGACAGGCACGACAACTGCATCATCGTCTGCGCCATCGAGAACTTCGATCCGATGGGCGTGCACACCGGCGACTCCATCACCGTGGCCCCGGCCCAGACGCTGACCGACAAGGAATACCAGATCATGCGCGACGCCTCGCTGGCGGTGTTGCGCGAGATCGGCGTCGAGACCGGCGGCTCCAACGTCCAGTTCGGCATGGATCCGCAGACCGGGCGCATGGTGGTCATCGAGATGAACCCGCGGGTCTCGCGCTCCTCGGCGCTGGCCTCCAAGGCCACCGGCTTCCCGATCGCCAAGATCGCCGCCAAGCTGGCCGTGGGCTACACCCTGGACGAGCTGCAGAACGACATCACCGGCGGCCGGACCCCGGCGTCCTTCGAGCCGGCCATCGACTACGTGGTCACCAAGATCCCGCGCTTCACCTTCGAGAAGTTCCCCCAGGCCAACGATCGCCTGACCACCCAGATGAAGTCGGTGGGCGAGGTGATGGCCATCGGCCGGACCTTCCAGGAGTCGCTGCACAAGGCGCTGCGCGGCATGGAGACCGGCAACGACGGCCTGGATCCCGTGTTCCCCGAGCAGAAGCCCGGGGCGTTCACCGCCGAGGCCATGGCGCACATCAAGGGCGAGCTGCAGGCCGCCGGGGCCGAGCGCATCTTCTTCGTCGCCGACGCCATGCGCGCCGGGATGAGCGTCGAGGAGATCTTCGCGCTGACCAACATCGATCGCTGGTTCCTGGTGCAGATCGAGGAGCTGATCCGCATCGAGGCCGAGGTGGCTACGCGCTCGCTCTCCGAGTTCACGCCGCGCGAGCTCTACCGGCTCAAGCGCAAGGGCTTCAGTGACGCCCGCCTGGCGCGCCTGCTGGGCGTCGCCGAGAAGGAGTTCCGGCGCACCCGCCAGCGGGCCGGCATCCGCCCGGTCTACAAGCGCGTCGACACCTGTGCCGCGGAGTTCGCCTCCGATACCGCCTACATGTACTCCACCTACGAGGAGGAGTGCGAGGCCGAGGTCAGCGACAAGCAGAAGATCATGGTGCTGGGCGGCGGGCCCAACCGCATCGGCCAGGGCATCGAGTTCGACTACTGCTGCGTGCATGCCGCCTTCGCCATGCACGACGACGGCTACGAGACCATCATGGTCAACTGCAACCCGGAGACCGTCTCCACCGACTACGACACCTCGGATCGCCTCTACTTCGAGCCGGTGACCCTGGAGGACGTGCTGGAGATCGCCGACAAGGAGCAGCCGGTCGGCGTGATCGTGCAGTTCGGCGGCCAGACCCCGCTCAAGCTGGCCCGCGAGCTCGAGGCCGCCGGCGTTCCGATCATCGGCACCACCCCGGACGCCATCGACCGCGCCGAGGACCGCGAGCGCTTCCAGCAGATGATCGACAAGCTGGGCCTCAAGCAGCCGCCCAACGCCACCGCGCGCAGCTTCGACGAGGCCTTCGCCAAGGCCGAGGCGATCGGCTACCCGCTGGTGGTGCGCCCGAGCTACGTGCTTGGCGGCCGAGCCATGGAGATCGTCTACGACGCCTCCGAGCTAGAGAACTACATGACCCACGCGGTGAAGGTCTCCAACGACTCACCGGTGCTGCTCGACCACTTCCTGAATGCCGCGATCGAGATCGACATCGATGCGGTCAGCGACGGCAGCCAGGTGGTGATCGGCGGCATCATGCAGCACATCGAGCAGGCCGGCGTGCACTCCGGCGATTCCGCCTGTGCGCTGCCGCCCTATTCGCTGCCCGCCGAGGTGCAGGACGCGATGCGCGAGCAGGTTAAGCAGATGGCCGTGGAGCTCGGCGTCAAGGGCCTGATGAACGTCCAGCTGGCCTGGCAGGACGGCGAGATCTACGTCATCGAGGTCAACCCGCGGGCCTCGCGCACCGTGCCCTTCGTCTCCAAGTGCATCGGCACCTCCCTGGCCCAGATCGCCGCGCGCTGCATGGCCGGCCAGACCCTGGCCGAGCAGGGCTTCGAGCGCGAGATTGTGCCGCACTTCTACAGCGTCAAGGAGGCGGTCTTCCCGTTCAACAAGTTCCCGGGCGTCGATCCGATCCTCTCGCCGGAGATGAAGTCCACCGGCGAGGTGATGGGCTCGGGCGACACCTTCGCCGAGGCCTTCTACAAGGCGCAGCTGGGTGCCGGCGAGGCGATCCCGCGGCTCGAGGGCGAGCGCAAGGCGTTCCTCTCGGTGCGCGATCCGGACAAGGCGGGAGTTATCGAGGTGGCCCGTTCTCTGGTAACCTTGGGGTTCACCCTGTGCGCGACCCGTGGCACGGCGGAGGCCCTCAAGGGCACCGACCTGCCGGTCCAGATCGTCAACAAGGTCTATGAAGGCCGTCCCCATATCGTCGATCTGCTCAAGAACGACGAGGTCGCCTATATCGTCAACACCACCGAGGGCCGCCAGGCCATCAACGACTCCTCGGTGATCCGCCGCACCGCACTCGCTCGCAAGGTTCCCTATGCCACCACGCTGGCCGGAGCCAATGCCGTGTGCATGGCGCTCGAGTATGGCAACGCCATCACCGTGCGGCGGCTACAGGAACTGCATGCAGGAGCTACGCAATGAACAAGGTCCCGATGACCGTCGCCGGTGAGCAGCGGCTTCGCAAAGAGCTTGAGCAGCTGAAGGGCGAGGCGCGTCCCACGGTGATTGCCGCCATCGCCGAGGCTCGCGAGCATGGCGACCTGAAGGAGAACGCCGAGTACCATGCGGCTCGCGAGCAGCAGGGCTTCATCGAGGGGCGCATCCAGGAGATCGAGGGCAAGCTCTCCAACGCCCAGGTGATCGACGTCACCAAGCTGCCCCAGACCGGCAAGGTGATCTTCGGCGTCACCGTGGGGCTGATCAACCTCGATAACGACGAGGAGGTGACCTACCGCATCGTCGGCGAGGACGAGGCCGACATCAAGGCGCGTCGCATCTCGGTCACCTCGCCCATCGCCCGTGCCCTGATCGGCAAGGAAGAGGGCGAAGTGGTGGTGGTGAAGACGCCCGGTGGCGAGGTCGAGTACGAGATCTCCAGCGTCGAGCACCTCTGAGCGCCAAGCGCTTAGCAACAAGCCACAAGCGCCACGCCGCCCGGTGACGGGCGGCGGGTGCAAAGGCAGATACCAGACAAGAAGAAACCCCGCGGACCGGAGTCGGCGGGGTTTCTTTTTTACGGTCTTGCGTTGTGGCCTCTGGCGATCATCGACCGCCGGTCGCCTCAGCGCCGCCCGTGGTGCTCCTCGAAGCGCGTGATGTTGGAGAGCTTCGGGTTGACCTTGGGGTTGTGGCGATAGAGCAGGGCCATCTTGCCGATCTTCTGCACCAGCTCGGCGCCGCTCGCCGTGACCAGCTCGTCGAGCATGGCCGCGCGGTCGTCGCGGTCGGGCAGGGCGAGCTTGACCTTGACCAGCTCATGGTCGCGCAGGGCCCGGTCGAGTTCGGCGAGCACTCCTTCGGAGGCGCCGTTCTCGGAGACCGTGACCACGGGGTCGAGATGGTGGCCGATGCTGCGAAATGCTTTCTTTTGTGCCTGTGACAAGCTCATGGTATCTTGCTTCTTCCCGGTTGGCGCGCAGCGCACATGGTACGGCGAATCGTCCCGCGGCGAAAGCGCGTTACCTGTCCGCCTGCTTCTCCATCGGCCGGGTCCGCAGGTCAGCACCCCGTCGCACCTCCCTCGGGTCTTCCCGGATTTCGCTCGACTACCTGTCATTCATGGCCATTCACAGGTGATGCCGTGGCACGTCCCCATGCTTCCCGCGCCAAGGGCGCTGCCGGCAAGAAGCCGGCCAGCAAGGCCTCCTCCGTCAGCAAGACCAGCAAGGGCTGGATGAAGGAGCACTTCGACGACCGCTTCGTGCAGCAGAGCTGGCAGGACGGCTACCGCAGTCGGGCCAGCTACAAGCTGCTGGCGCTGGACGAGAAGGATCGTCTGCTGCGTCCCGGCATGACCGTGATCGACCTGGGCGCCGCCCCGGGCGGGTGGAGCCAGGTGGCCGCCGAGAGGGTCGGATCCGACGGCGTGGTGATCGCCTCGGACATCCTCGAGATGGATGCGCTGGCCGACGTCGACATCGTGCAGGGCGATTTCACCGAAGCGCACGTGCTCGAGGCGATCCTCGAAACCCTCGGCGATCGTCCGGTAGACCTTGTGATGTCGGACATGGCCCCCAATATGAGTGGGATGGCCGCCATCGACCAGCCCCAGGCGATGTACCTGGTGGAGCTGGCCCTGGATCTGGCGCGCCAGACGCTGTCACCCGGCGGCACCTTCCTGGCCAAGGTCTTCCAGGGCGAGGGGTTCGACGAGTTCCTGAAGGAGCTGCGCGGCAGCTTCAAGCGCGTGGTGACGCGCAAGCCGGAGGCCTCCCGGGCCCGCTCGCGTGAGGTCTACCTGCTGGCGGAAGGATTTCGCGGCTGAGGCGTGCCTCGGCCGCAATACGGGGCACTGCCACGATAGGCAGCGCCT
Source organism: Halomonas pelophila (assembly GCF_040196315.1). Taxonomy (NCBI): domain Bacteria; kingdom Pseudomonadati; phylum Pseudomonadota; class Gammaproteobacteria; order Oceanospirillales; family Halomonadaceae; genus Halomonas; species Halomonas pelophila. Next base: position 40,070 of record NZ_JBEGCI010000011.1, on the reverse strand, counting down.
AATGGGCCGATGGCCGGACAGGGTGCCGCGACTGTGTCACAGTGACGGTAATTCCCGCTCCGGCCCTAGGCTGGCTGAACATGTGCCGCTCATGTAGTGTCGAAGGACCAGGCATTTTCGGCCGACAGATTCTTGCAATGAGGGTAGTCCCTTGAACGACATGGCGAAGAACCTGATTCTGTGGTTGGTCATCGCGGCAGTGCTGCTGACGGTGTTCAACAACTTCAGCGTCGACAGCTCACCGCAGGCGATGAACTACTCCCAGTTCGTCCAGCAGGTGCAGAACCAGCAGGTCAAGAGCGTGACCATCGATGGCTACACCATCGCCGGTGAACGCACCGATGGCTCGCAGTTCCGGACCATCCGCCCGGCGGCGGAGGATCCCAAGCTGATGGACGATCTGCTGGCCAATGACGTCACCGTGGTGGGCAAGGAGCCCGAGCAGCAGAGCCTGTGGATGCGCCTGCTGATCGCCAGCTTCCCGATCCTGCTGATCCTGGCCATCTTCATGTTCTTCATGCGCCAGATGCAGGGCGGTGGGGCCGGCAAGGGCGGGCCCATGAGCTTCGGCAAGTCCAAGGCCAAGCTGCTCTCCCAGGACCAGATCAAGACCACCTTCGCCGACGTCGCCGGTTGCGACGAGGCCAAGGAAGAGGTCGAGGAGCTGGTCGACTTCCTGCGCGATCCGACCAAGTTCCAGCGCCTGGGCGGCACCATTCCGCGCGGCGTGCTGATGGTCGGCCCGCCCGGTACCGGCAAGACGCTGCTCGCCAAGTCCATCGCCGGCGAGGCCAAGGTGCCGTTCTTCTCGATCTCCGGTTCCGACTTCGTCGAGATGTTCGTCGGCGTGGGTGCCTCGCGCGTGCGTGACATGTTCGAGCAGGCCAAGAAGCAGTCGCCCTGCATCATCTTCATCGACGAGATCGATGCGGTGGGCCGTTCGCGTGGCGCCGGCATGGGCGGCGGCAACGACGAACGCGAGCAGACGCTGAACCAGCTGCTGGTCGAGATGGACGGCTTCGAGGCCAACGAGGGCATCATCGTCATCGCCGCCACCAACCGTCCCGACGTGCTCGACCCGGCGCTGCTGCGCCCGGGCCGCTTCGATCGCCAGGTGGTGGTGCCGCTGCCGGATATCCGCGGCCGCGAGCACATCCTCAACGTGCACCTGCGCAAGGTGCCGCTGGCCGACGACGTCAAGCCGTCGCTGATCGCCCGCGGCACGCCCGGCTTCTCCGGCGCCGACCTGGCCAACCTGGTCAACGAGGCCGCGCTGTTCGCCGCGCGTCGCAACAAGCGTCTGGTGGGCATGGAGGAGCTCGAGCTCGCCAAGGACAAGATCATGATGGGCGCCGAGCGCAAGTCCATGGTCATGACCGACAAGGAGAAGCTCAATACCGCCTATCACGAGTCGGGCCACGCCATCATCGGCCTGGTGATGCCGGAGCACGACCCGGTCTACAAGGTGACCATCATCCCCCGCGGCCGGGCGCTGGGCGTGACCATGTTCCTCCCCGAGGAGGATCGCTACAGCCTGTCGCGCCAGCAGATCATCAGCCAGATCTGCTCGCTGTTCGGCGGCCGCATCGCCGAGGAGATGACCCTGGGGCCGAACGGCGTTACCACCGGCGCCTCCAACGACATCAAGCGCGCCACCGAGCTGGCCCACAACATGGTCGCCAAGTGGGGCCTCTCCGAGGAGATGGGCCCGATCATGTACGACGAGGACGAGTCGCACCAGTTCCTCGGCGGCCCCGGCCAGGGCGGCAAGCTCAAGTCCGGCGAGACCACTTCCAAGCTCGACAAGGAGGTGCGCAAGATCATCGACGGCTGCTACGAGCAGGCCCAGAAGATCCTCAGCGAGAATCGCGACAAGCTGGACGCCATGGCCGAGGCGCTGATGAAGTACGAGACCATCGACTCCACTCAGCTCAAGGACATTATGGCCGGTCGCGACCCGCGTCCCCCCGAGGGCTGGGACGACCCGAGCGGCGGCGCCCCCACCGGTGGCGAGCCGCGCGCCGAGACGGGCCCGGCGGCGAGCGACGACACCGAGGACGACGACACGCCCTCGCGCCGACCCTCCGACCCGCTGGGTGGCCCGGCCGGCAGCTGAGCCGCTCCGGCAGTACTCTCAGGCGCCCTGCGGGGCGCCTTTGCCGTTCGACCAACAGGAAGACGATGGATACCAGCACAGCGACCCACCTGCAGTGCGGCCGGCACCGCCTCGACCTCTCCTTCCCCCGCGTCATGGGGATCCTCAACGTCACCCCCGACTCCTTCTCCGACGGCGGGCGCCACGCGGTGCCGGACGACGCCCTGCGCCATGCCGAGCAGATGCTGGCCGAAGGGGCCGCGATCATCGACGTGGGCGGCGAGTCCACGCGCCCGGGCGCTGCGCCGGTGCCGCTCCAGCAGGAGCTGGACCGGGTGGTGCCGGTGGTCGAGGCGCTGGTGCGCGAGTTCGATGCGCTGGTCTCGGTGGATACCAGTACGCCGGAGGTGATGCAGGCAACGTCGCAGGCCGGTGCCGGCATGCTCAACGACGTGCGCAACCTGCGCCGCGAGGGCGCCCTGTCGGCGGCGATCGCCAGCGGCCTGCCGGTGTGCCTGATGCACATGCTCGGCGAGCCCGGCGACATGCAGCAGGAGCCGCATTACGATGTGCCGGTGGAAGAGGCCGTGGCCGACTTCCTGGCACAGCGGGTGGCCGCCTGCGAGGCCGCCGGGCTGCGCCGCGAGCGCCTGCTGCTCGACCCCGGCTTCGGCTTCGCCAAGACGGTGGAGCACAACCTGCGCCTGCTCAAGCAGATGGATCATGTGGCGCGACTCGGCCTGCCGCTGCTCGCCGGCATGTCGCGCAAGAGCATGATCGGCAAGGTGCTCGGGCGGCCGGTAGAGGAGCGTCTCTCCGGTGGCCTGGCGCTCTCCGCCATGGCGGTGGAGCGCGGCGCACGCATCCTGCGCGTTCACGACGTGGGGCCCCACGTGGACGCGGTGAACATGACCTGGGCCGTACTCGAGGAAGGCTGCGCGCATGACTAGACGCTATTTCGGCACCGACGGCATTCGCGGCACCGTGGGGGAGTACCCCATCACCGCCGATTTCATGCTCAAGCTGGGCTGGGCCACCGGTCGCGTGCTGACGCGCGAGACGGGGCGGGCCCGGGTGATGATCGGCAAGGACACGCGGATCTCCGGCTACATGTTCGAGTCGGCGCTGGAGTCCGGGCTCTCCGCTGCCGGCGTCGACGTGATGCTGCTCGGCCCCATGCCGACGCCGGCCATCGCCTATCTGACCCGCACCTTCCGCGCCGACGCGGGCATCGTCATCTCGGCCTCGCACAATCCCTTCCAGGACAACGGCATCAAGTTCTTCTCCGCCGCCGGGACCAAGCTGGCCGACGAGGTCGAGGCCGAGATCGAGGCGATGCTCGAGGAGCCGCTGACCACCGTGGGGCCGTCCCGGCTGGGCAAGGCGATGCGGGTCGACGACGCTCCCGGCCGCTACATCGAATTCTGCAAGTCGACCATTCCCGACCGGGTCAGCCTGCACGGGCTGAAGATGGTGATCGACTGCGCCCACGGCGCGACCTATCACATCGCCCCCAGCGTGTTTCGCGAGATGGGCGCCGAGGTCAGTCTGATCGGCGCCTCGCCCAACGGCCTCAACATCAACCAGGCGGTGGGCTCGACCCATCCCCAGGCCCTGAGCGCCGCGGTGGTCGAGCAGGGCGCCGATCTAGGCGTGGCCTTCGACGGCGACGGCGACCGGGTGCTGCTGGTGGGTGCCGACGGCCGGGAGATCGACGGCGACGACATCCTCTACCTGATCGCCCGCGACCGGCATGCCCGGGGTGACCTGGGCGGCGGGGTGGTGGGCACCCTGATGTCCAACTTCGGCCTCGCCACTGCCATGGAGTCGCTGGAGATCCCCTTCGAGCGCGCCCGGGTCGGCGACCGCTACGTCATGGAGCGCCTGGCGGCCAATGGCTGGCAGCTGGGCGGCGAGTCCTCCGGGCACATCGTCTGCGGCCACGTGCAGACCACCGGCGACGGCATCGTCTCGGCGCTGCAGGTGCTGGCGATCATGGTCCGCGAGGGCGAGTCGCTGGAACGTCTGCTCTCCGGACTGGAGAAGGCGCCGCAGGCGCTTGTTAACGTGCGCTTGACGCCGGGCAGCGATGCCAAGGCGCTGCTGGGACAGGCGTCGCTCCAGCAGGCGGTGAGGGCCCTGGAGGCGGAGCTCGGCGACCAGGGGCGCGTGCTGCTGCGGGCGTCGGGCACTGAGCCGCTGATTCGTGTGATGGTCGAGGGGCGCGCCCATCTCGACGTCGACGGCCTGGCGCGGCGCCTGGCCGATGACGTCGAGGCGCTGCTCGGCTGAGCGGCCGGGCCCGGTTGTCTTGGGTAGGCCCCTCCTATACCATTTCGCACCACCTTGAAAGAGGAAGCTCCATGCGCATGCCGCTGATCGCCGGGAACTGGAAGATGAACGGCTCCCTGTCCCTGGTCGAGGAATTCGGCCGGGCCTTCGCCGGCGTCTCCCTGCCCGTGAACGTTGAGGTGGCCCTGATGGTGCCCTTCCCCTACCTGGGGGTCGCGGGGCAGGCGCTGGGTGAGACCGCCGTCACGGTGGGTGCCCAGACGCTCAGCGATCGGCCCGCCGGCGCCTTCACCGGCGAGGTCAGCGGCGCCATGCTGCGTGAGTGTGGCGCCCGCCTGGTGCTGGTCGGCCACTCCGAGCGCCGCGCCCTGTTCGGCGAGGACGACGCGGCGGTGCTGGCGCGCGTTCAGGCGGCGCTTCACGAGGGGCTCACGCCGGTGCTCTGCGTCGGCGAGACCCTCGAGGAGCGCGAGGCCGGGCGCACCGAGGCGGTGGTGCTGGGCCAGCTCGAGGCGGTCTTCGAGGCCCTCGATACGGCCGAGCGGTCGCGCCTGATCGTGGCCTACGAGCCGGTCTGGGCGATCGGCACCGGCCGCACCGCCACGCCCGAGCAGGCGCAGGCGGTGCATGCGGCCTTGCGTGAGCGCCTGGCGCGCTATGACGAGACGCTTGCCGACGGCATGCGTCTGCTGTACGGCGGCAGCATGAAGGCGGATAATGCCGCCGAGCTGCTCGCCCAGCCCGACATCGACGGCGGCCTGGTGGGGGGAGCCTCCCTCAAGGTCGACGATTTCCTAGCCATTTGTCAGTCAGCAGGTTGAATCCATGCAAGTTGCCATTCTCATGACCCACGTGGCGATCGCCATCGCCCTGGTCGTCCTGATCCTGCTGCAGCAGGGCAAGGGCGCCGAAGCCGGTGCCGCCTTCGGCGGCGGTGCCTCCCAGACCGTGTTCGGCTCTCGGGGCAGCGGTAACTTCCTGGCGAAGTTCACTGGCCTGCTGGCCGTGGCCTTCTTCGCTACCTCGCTGACCCTGGCGTACTTCGCCTCTCAGGCCGGCGATGCGCCCGAGGCCGGCATTCCCGATGCCGAGCTGATCGAGCAGCAGAATGCCGTGCCGACCCTTGACGACGGTAGCAGTGATGTGGATAATACTGCGCCAGTGCTGGAGGAAAGCGGCGACTAAGTCGTCATCCAGCCTCCCCGATGCCGAAGTGGTGGAATTGGTAGACACGCTATCTTGAGGGGGTAGTGACCTTACGGTCGTGCGGGTTCAAGTCCCGCCTTCGGCACCAAATCGAAGCAAGCGAGCAGTTCGCGTCTTCGAAGCAGGATTGGCAGAATGCGGTGTTGCCGCTTGACCATCGGGTCATGTGGGCTTACAATCACCGGCCTAGATTGATGCGGGGTGGAGCAGTCTGGTAGCTCGTCGGGCTCATAACCCGAAGGTCATCGGTTCAAATCCGGTCCCCGCTACCATCTTCTTGGCAGGCATGCGCAGCAACAGGAGCGTGCCAGAGTGCCGAAGTGGTATACAGGTTTCTTGTAAAAGCCCCTTCCTGTGAAGGGGCTTTTTGTTAGCAGCTTGCCAGCCGGAAACGCCGGCGGCGCTGCTCGGGCAACGCCAATCAGCCACCTGACTCTTCTCTCAACTCCCGGCCAGGTGCCTGATGCAACGGCTGTAGGAGCTTTCTTCCGTGGCAATCAAGGACGCTGCGCTGCATGCGCTGATCGAACCGGTGGTCTCGGCCATGGGGTTCGAACTCTGGGGCATCGATCATCTGTCTCAGGGCAAACATTCCCGCCTGGTGATCTACATCGACCATGAGAACGGGATAAGCGTGGACGACTGCGCCGACGTCAGTCGTCAGATCAGCGCGGTGTTCGATGTCGAGGACCCGGTGCCGGGCGAGTATCGACTGGAAGTCTCCTCGCCGGGCATGGATCGGCCGCTCTTCACCCTCGAGCAGTTCGCCCAGTACGCCGGCCATGTGGTCACCGTGAAGCTGCGCGCTCCCTTCGACGGCCGGCGCAAGTTCAAGGGGCTGCTGGCCGGGGTCGAGAACGACGAGGTGCTGCTGCAGGTCGACGGCGAGGAGTATTGCTTTCCCATCGAGGGCATCGATCAGGCGCGGGTCGTCCCGCAGTTCACGTGACGAGCTCGGTGTATAAGGACAGGTTCACTGGCGAGGCTAAGGCATGAGTAAAGAAATTCTGGCGGTCGTCGACACGATCTCCAACGAGAAGGGGGTCTCCCGCGAGGTGATCTTCGAGGCCGTCGAGGCGGCCCTGGCCAGTGCATCGCGCAAGCGCTTCGAAGACGAGGAAGCCAGCGTGCGCGTGCACATCGATCGCTACACCGGCGATTACGAGACCTTCCGCCGTTGGGAGGTGGTCGAGGATGACGACTTCGACGGGCCCGATGCCCAGATCAAGCTCACCTTCGCCGAGCGTCGCGACCCGCCCCTGGGGCTGGGTGACGTGGTCGAGGAGCGTATCGAGAATGCCGCCTTCGGCCGCATCGCCGCGCAGACCGCCAAGCAGGTCATCGTGCAGAAGGTCCGCGAGGCCGAGCGCGCCGAAGTGGTGCGCCAGTACGCCGAGCGTGAGGGCGAGCTGGTCGCCGGCATCGTCAAGAAGACCACCCGCGACGGCCTGATCATCGATCTGGGCGAGAACGCCGAGGCGTTCCTGCCGCGTAGCGAGATGATCCCGGGCGAGCGCTACCGCATGAACGAGCGGGTCCGCGCGCTGCTGGTCAAGGTCGATGCCGAGGCTCGCGGCGCCCAGCTGATCCTCTCGCGCACCTGCCCGGAGCTGATCATCGAACTGTTCAGCATCGAGGTGCCGGAGATCGCCGAGCAGCTCATCGAGATCAAGGGCGCGGCGCGCGACCCGGGCTCCCGGGCCAAGATCGCGGTCAAGACCAACGACCGCCGCATCGATCCGGTCGGCGCCTGTGTCGGCATGCGCGGTTCGCGCGTGCAGGCCGTCTCCTCGGAGCTGCAGAACGAACGCGTGGACATCGTGCTGTGGGACGACAACCCCGCCCAGCTGGTGATCAACGCCATGGCGCCGGCCGATGTCGCCTCGATCCTCGTCGACGAGGAGTCCCACGCCATGGACGTCGCCGTCGCCGAGGACAACCTGGCCCAGGCCATCGGCCGCAGCGGCCAGAACGTGCGCCTGGCCTCCGAGCTCACCGGTTGGCGTCTCAACGTCATGACCGAGGAAGAGGCCGAGGCCAAGCGCGACCAGGAAGTGGATAGCCTCGTCGAGCACTTCATCCAGCACCTGGACATCGACGAGGACGTGGCGCGCCTGCTGGTGGACGAGGGCTTCACCTCCCTGGAGGAGGTCGCCTATGTGCCGGTCGAGGAGATGCTCGAGATCGAGGAGTTCGACGAGGAGACCATCGAGGAGCTGCGCGCTCGCGCCAAGGATGAACTGCTGAATCTCGCCATCGCCTCCGAGGAGGAACTCGACGGCGCCCAGCCGGCCGACGACCTGCTGGAGATGGACGGCATGGAGCGTCACCTGGCCTTCATTCTGGCCAGTCGAGGCATTGTCACCATGGAAGACCTGGCCGAGCAGTCCGTCGATGATCTGACCGACATCGAGGGTATCGACGAGGAGCGCGCCGCGGCACTGATCATGACTGCCCGTGCGCCATGGTTCGAGAACGAACAGTAAACGGGTCACGGGCTGAGGAGGGTCGTAATGTCAGAAATGACCGTTAAGGATTTTGCAGCGAAGGTGGGGCGCGACGTGCCTCGTCTGCTGGAACAGATGAAAGAAGCAGGGCTTGGCCAGAAGGCCGAGAATGACGCCGTGTCCGAAGAGGACAAGCGCCAGCTGCTCGACTATCTCACCAAGAGCCACGGCGGCAGCGGCGCCGGGGCGGCGAAGAACCGCATCACCCTGACGCGCAAGACGCGCAGCCGCATCAAGACCGGCGAGCGCGGCAAGAGCATCGAGGTGCAGGTGCGCAAGAAGCGCACCTACGTCAAGCGCGCCGAGGAAGAGACCGACAAGAGCGACGCCGATGTCGACGCCGGTCCGCGTCAGCTGGTCGGCGACATGGCCGATTCCCAGCAGGCTCAGGCCGCCAAGGATGCCCGCGAAGCCGAGGAAGCCAAGGCGCGTGCCGCCGAGGAGTCCGCCCGCGAGGCCGCCGCCAAGCTGGAGGCCGAGAAGGCCGAGAAGGCCGTCATCGAGCCGTCGATCCCGGTGCCGGAGCTGGAGACGCAGCCGGCATCCGACGAGCCGCCGGCTCCCCCCAAGGAGGGGCGTGCCGAGCCGCGTCGTGCCGCGGTCAAGAAGGCCAGCGGCAAGGGTGGCAAGAAGGGCCGTGACGATCGCGAGGACGATCGTGGTGATCGCGAGGAGCGTCGCCGGGGCGGCAAGAAGGCCAAGCGCGCCGAGCGTCGCGGCGGTCGCCGCGGTGGTGGCAGCCAGGGCGGCGGCAAGCACGGCTTCCAGAAGCCGACTCAGCCGATCGTCCGCGAGGTCTCCATCCCCGAGTCGATCAGCGTCGCCGACCTGGCCGACAAGATGTCGATCAAGGCGAACGAGGTCATCAAGGCCATGTTCACCATGGGCGCGGCAGTGACCATCAACCAGACCATCGATCAGGACACCGCGGCCATCGTGGTCGAGGAGATGGGTCACACGCCCAAGCTGGTCAAGGACGATGCGCTGGAGACCGAGGTCCTCGAGGGCATCTCCTACGAGGGCGAGGAGATCACCCGCTCGCCGGTGGTCACGGTCATGGGTCACGTCGACCACGGCAAGACCTCGCTGCTCGACTACATCCGCAAGGCCAAGGTGGCCACCGGTGAGGCGGGTGGCATCACCCAGCACATCGGCGCCTACCATGTGGAAGACGATCACGGCGGCGTGACCTTCCTGGATACCCCGGGTCACGCGGCGTTCACCGCCATGCGTGCTCGCGGTGCCAAGGCCACCGACGTGGTGGTGCTGGTGGTGGCCGCCGATGACGGCGTCATGCCCCAGACCATCGAGGCCATCGAGCACTCGAAGGCCGCCGAGGTGCCGATGGTGGTCGCGGTCAACAAGATCGACAAGCCGGGCGCCGATCCGGACCGGGTCAAGAACGAACTGTCCCAGCACGGCGTCATCTCCGAGGCCTGGGGCGGCGACACCCAGTTCGTGCACGTCTCCGCGCATACCGGGGAAGGCATCGAGTCGCTGCTGGAGTCGATCCAGCTGGTCTCCGAGGTGCTCGAGCTCAAGGCCGTGCCCGAGGCGCCCGGCAAGGGCGTGGTGGTCGAGTCGCGCCTGGACAAGGGCCGTGGCCCGGTGGCCACCGTGCTGGTCCAGAACGGCACCCTGAAGAAGGGCGACATCGTGCTCGCCGGCCTGCACTACGGCCGCGTGCGTGCGCTGACCAACGAGCTGGGCAAGCAGGTCGACGACGCCGGTCCCTCCACCCCGGTGGAGATCCAGGGCCTGGACGGCACCCCCGAGGCGGGTGACGACTTCATGGTGCTGGCCGACGAGCGCAAGGCCCGCGAGGTCGCCAACTTCCGTCAGGGCAAGTACCGCGAGGTGCGCCTGGCACGCCAGCAGAAGGCCAAGCTGGAGAACATGTTCAGCCAGATGGGCCAGGACGTCGCCGCCAAGCTCAACATCGTGCTCAAGGCCGACGTGCAGGGCTCGCTGGAGGCGATCAAGGGTGCGCTGGAAGAGCTCTCCACGGACGAGGTCGAGGTGGCCGTGGTCTCCTCCGCCGTGGGCGGCATCACCGGTACCGACGCCAACCTGGCGCTCGCCAGTGACGCCATCGTGGTCGGCTTCAACGTGCGTGCCGACGCCGCGGCCCGCGAGATCATCGAGCGTGAAGGCCTGGATCTGCGCTACTACAGCGTCATCTACCAGCTGATCGACGAGGTCAAGCAGGCCATGAGTGGCATGCTGGCACCGGAGTGGAAGGAAGAGATCGTCGGCGTGGCCGAGGTCCGTGACGTCTTCCGCGCACCGAAGATCGGCGCCGTGGCCGGCTGCATGGTCGTCGAGGGCAGCGTGCATCGCAACAAGAAGATCCGTGTGCTGCGCGACAACGTGGTGATCTACGAGGGCGAGCTCGAGTCGCTGCGCCGCTTCAAGGACGACGTCCAGGAAGTGCGCAACGGCATGGAGTGCGGCATCGGCGTGAAGAACTACAACGATGTCCAGGTCGGCGACAAGATCGAGGTCTTCGATCAGGTCAAGGTCGAGCGGACGCTCTAAGGGCCCCAGGAGTCGACCATGCGGGAATTCAAGCGTACCGACCGGGTAGCCGACCAGCTCCAGAAGGAGCTGGCGGTGCTCATCCAGCGCGAGGTCAAGGACCCGCGCCTGGGCATGGTCACGGTCAGCGGTGTCGAGGTCAGTCGTGACCTTGGCTATGCCGATGTCCACGTGACCCTGCTGGGTGAGCAGGCGCCCGAGCGCATCAAGGAGAACCTGGCGGTGCTCAAGCGCGCCGCCGGCTTCCTGCGCAGCCAGATCGCCCGGCGCATCAAGCTGCGCCACGTGCCGGAGCTGCGCTTTCACTACGATGAGAGCGTGGTGCGCGGTCAGCGGCTGTCGTCGCTGATCGACGAGGCCGTGGCCAGCGACCAGGCCCAGCATGACGAGGCCCCGGATGACGGTGCCTCGGGTCAGGGGCCGACGGACACGGGCGAGCGCGACTGATGGCACGGCGACGTCGCGGACTGCCGGTGAACGGCGTGCTGCTGCTGGACAAGCCTGCGGGCGCGTCCAGCAATCATGCCCTGCAACGGGCGCGGCGCCTGTTCCAGGCCCAGAAGGCCGGCCATACCGGGACGCTCGATCCCATGGCCACCGGCCTGCTGCCGGTCTGCTTCGGCGAGGCGACCAAGTTCTCCGCCCATCTGCTGGAGGCCGACAAGGTCTACCGCACCCGGGTGGAACTCGGCGTGGTCACCGACAGCGGCGATGCCGAGGGCGCGGTGATCGAGCGTCACGCGGTGCCGCGGCTCACCGAGGCCGACATCGAGGGCGTGCTGGCGCGCTTTCGCGGCGAGATCGATCAGGTCCCGCCGATGTATTCGGCGCTCAAGCACCAGGGCCGCAAGCTCTACGAACTCGCCCGCGAGGGCAAGTCGGTGGAGCGTGCAGCCCGTCGCGTGACGGTGTATGATGCCCGGCTTCTCGCCTGCGAGGCCGAGGCCTTCGAGCTGGAGGTGCGCGTCAGCAAGGGCACCTACATCCGCACGCTGGCCGAGGACATCGGCCGCGCCCTGGGATGCGGGGCCCACATCAGCGCGTTGCGGCGGCTGGCGACCGGGCCCTTCACGAGCGACGGCATGCGCGACATCGCCTCGCTCGAGGCCCTGGCCGATCAGGCCGAGCGCGAGGCGGTACTGTTGCCGGTCGACGTGCTGGTCGATCATCTGCCGCGCCTCGACGTCGACGCCGAGGCGGCGGGGCGCCTGACCCATGGCCAGTCGGCCCGGGTCGAGGCCGGCGGGCTCGCCGAGGGCGAGACCGCCAGACTCTATCGTGGCGAGGCCTTCCTGGGTCTCGGCACGGTGACGGGGCCACAGGAGGTGGCGCCGAAACGGCTGCTGAGCACCGCAGCCGAGTGAAGGGAGAGACGCCCGAGACTGCAAATATGCGTGGTCTCACACATTCAAACCCCAAGCATATTGCTTACTGGAGAGACAGATGGCACTGACAGCCGAGCAGAAGTCCGCAATCGTCAGCGAGTACGGTCGTGGCGACAACGACACCGGTTCCCCCGAAGTTCAGGTGGCCCTGCTGAGCGCCAACATCGATGGCCTGCAGGATCACTTCAAGACCAACAAGCAGGATCACCACTCTCGTCGTGGCCTGATCCGCATGGTCAACCAGCGCCGCAAGCTGCTGGACTACCTGAAGCGCAAGGATTTCGAGCGCTATCAGTCGCTGATCCAGCGTCTGGGCCTGCGCCGCTAAGCGACGCATCCTACGCGGTAGAGAAACGGGCAGCCTTCGGGCTGCCCGTTTTGTTTATTGGGCCATTTAGCGGGTCTTGGCCCGGAGCTGATCCGGCGTAGGCCCCGGAGCGCCGGACCGTCAGGCAGGCGCTGTGACCCCGACCCTGGGCGCTACCTCGGCCCTGTGCGTCGCTCTCGCATCCTGCTCCGCTTGCAGGTCCGGTGCTGACCCTCCTTGGCCAGCCCGTTCGGAGCAGTGCTCCTCACCCCTGGTCCTCCGACCTCCCTTTCGGCCTGTCCCCGGCGCTCCTCGTCACCTGGCGCCAGTGGAAATGTCGCTGCCTGGTGGTCCCGGCGGGCGTCACGCCCTAAAATGGTCGGCGAGTCAAAACGACCCAAACACAGAAAAGTAACGTTGAAGGAAGTCGCCGTGAATCCGGTCAAGAAGACATTTCAGTACGGTCGCAGCACCGTCACCCTGGAAACCGGGCGCATTGCCCGCCAGGCCACCGGTGCCGTGATGGTCACCATGGACGACACCGTGGTGCTGTGCACCGTGGTTGCCAAGAAGGAGGCCAACCCGGCCCAGCCCTTCTTCCCGCTCTCCGTCCACTATCAGGAGAAGACCTACGCCGTCGGCAAGATTCCCGGTGGCTTCTTCAAGCGCGAGGGGCGTCCCACCGAGAAGGAGACCCTCACCTCGCGGCTGATCGACCGCCCGATCCGCCCGCTCTTCCCCAAGGGCTTCATGAACGAGGTGCAGGTGGTCTGCTCGGTGCTCTCCACCGACCGCAACCACGATCCGGACATCGCCGCGATGCTCGGCACCTCCGCGGCGCTGGCGATCTCCGGCGTGCCCTTCAACGGCCCGATCGGTGCCGCGCGGGTGGGCTTCACCGAGGACAACGGCTACTTCCTCAACCCCACCGTGGAAGAGCTGGGCGACTCCGAGCTCAACATGGTGGTCGCCGGTACCGAGAAGGCGGTGCTGATGGTCGAGTCCGAGGCCAAGGAGCTGCTCGAGGACGAGATGCTGGGCGCCGTGCTCTACGCCCACCAGGAGATGCAGGTGGCCATCACTGCCATCAACGAGCTGACCGCCGAGGCCGGCAAGGCGAAGTGGGACTGGCAGGCCCCCGCCGAGAACGTCGCCCTCAAGGGCGCCATGGCCGAGGCCTTCGAGGCCAAGGTCGGCGAGGCCTATCGCGTCACCGACAAGATGGCCCGCCAGGACGCCCTGTCCGCCCTTAAGGATCAGGCGGTCGAGCAGTTCGCCGGTGAGGAAGACGGCCAGTTCGCCGCCGACGAGGTGAAGGGGGCCTTCGCCGGCCTCGAGAAGCGCGTGGTACGCTCGCGCGTGGTCAAGGGCGAGCCGCGCATCGACGGTCGCGACCACAAGACCGTGCGTCCGCTCTCCATCGAGGTCGGCGGCCTGCCCAAGACCCACGGCTCGGCGATCTTCACCCGCGGCGAGACCCAGGCCATCGTGGTCGCGACCCTCGGCACCCTGCGCGACTCTCAGCTGATCGAGTCGCTGGAAGGCGAGCGCAAGGACCGCTTCCTGCTGCACTACAACTTCCCTCCCTACAGCGTGGGCGAGGCCGGCTTCATGGGCGGGCCCAAGCGTCGCGAGATCGGCCACGGCCGCCTGGCGCGCCGCGGCGTGCAGGCCATGCTGCCCAACGAGGCGGACTTCCCCTACACCATTCGCGTGGTCTCCGAGATCACCGAGTCCAACGGCTCGAGCTCCATGGCCTCCGTGTGCGGCTCGTCGCTCGCGCTGATGGATGCCGGCGTGCCGATGAAGGCGCCGGTGGCGGGCATCGCCATGGGCCTGGTCAAGGATGACGACGGCTTCGCCGTGCTCACCGACATCCTCGGCGACGAGGATCACCTTGGCGACATGGACTTCAAGGTGGCCGGTTCCTCCGAGGGCGTCACCGCCCTGCAGATGGACATCAAGATCGAGGGCATCAACGAGGAGATCATGGAGCAGGCGCTGCAGCAGGCCCACGAGGCTCGCCTGCAGATCCTCGAGCAGATGAACACCGTGATCGCCCAGAGCCGTACCGAGGTCTCCGAGAACGCGCCCTCCATGGCGACCCTCAAGATCGATCCGGAGAAGATCCGCGACGTCATCGGCAAGGGCGGTGCCACCATCCGCAAGATCTGCGAGGACACCGGCGCTTCCATCGACCTGGACGACGACGGTACCGTGCGCATCTACGCCGAGGACAAGACGGCGGCCAAGGCGGCCATCGACACGGTGCTCGCGATCACCGCCGAGCCCGAGATTGGCAAGCTCTACCGCGGCAAGGTGGTGCGCATCGCCGACTTCGGCGCCTTCGTCAACATCATGCCGGGCACCGACGGCCTGGTGCACATCTCCCAGATCGTGCCGGAGCGGGTCAACGACGTGCGCGACTTCCTCAACGAGGGCGACGAGCCCATCGTCAAGGTGCTCGACATCGACAACCGCAACCGGGTGAAGCTCACCATCAAGGAGATCACCCCGGAAGAGAAGGCCGCCTTCGAGGCCGAAGCGGCCGCCGAGCCCGAGCTGTAAGCGACCGTTTTCGGCGAGCAGAAAGCCGACGCGGTAACGACAACCGCCCCCGCAGCCTGGCTGCGGGGGCGGTTGTCGTTTGGGGTGCGGTTTTCCCGGCGACAGGCCCCGGGGTGCCGGACCATCGTGGAGGCGCTGTGAACCCTTCCCTGGGCGCTACCGATGCCCTGCGGCGCTTTTGCATCCTGCTTCGCTTGCCGGGCCGGTGCTGGCCATCCATGGCCAGCCCGTTCGGAGGAATCCTCCTCACCCCTGGCATCGGACCTCCGCTTCGACTTGTCTCCGGGGCCGCTCGTGTTGTGGTGCGTGCTTACCGTTCGATCGCCAGGGCGACGCCCTGCCCGCCGCCGATGCACAGGGTCGCCAGACCCTTCTTGGCATCGCGGGCGATCATCTCGTGCACCAGGGTCACCAGGATGCGGCAGCCGGAGGCGCCGATGGGGTGGCCGATGGCGATGGCGCCGCCGTTGACGTTGACCTTGTCGGTATCCCAGCCGAGCTCCTTGTTGACCGAGAGCGCCTGGGCGGCGAAGGCCTCGTTGGCCTCGACCAGGTCGAGGTCATCGATGCTCCAGCCGGCCTTCTCCAGGCAGCGGCGGGTCGCCGGGGCCGGGCCGATGCCCATGATGGACGGATCGACGCCGGCGTTGGCGTAGGCCTTGATGCGTGCCAGCGGCTCGAGGCCCAGCGCCTTGGCCTTCTCGGCGGAGCAGAGCATGACCACGGCAGCGCCGTCGTTAAGGGACGAGGCGTTGCCGGCGGTGACGCTGCCGTCCTTCTTGAAGGCCGGACGCATGCCGGAAAGCTTCTCGGCGGTCACGTCGCGCGGGCCCTCGTCGGTGTCGAAGACCACCGGGTCGCCCTTGCGCTGGGGGATCTCGACCGGGACGATCTGGCCCTTGAACTTGCCCTCGCGGATGGCCGCGGCGGCCTTCTGCTGGGAGGCGGCGGCGAACTCGTCCATCGCCTCGCGGGTGATACCGTACTTCTCGGCCAGGTTCTCGGCCGTGATACCCATGTGGTAGTTGTTGAAGGCGTCCCACAGGCCGTCGTGGACCATGGTGTCGACGGCCTTCCAGTCGCCCATGCGCTGGCCGGTGCGCGAATTGGGCAACACGTGCGGCGAGGCGGACATGTTCTCCTGGCCGCCGGCGATGATCAGCTCGGCATCGCCGCAGCGGATCGCCTGGGTCGCCAGGTGCAGGGCCTTGAGGCCGGAGCCGCAGACCTTGTTGATGGTCATGGCGGGCACCGCGTCCGGCAGGCCGGCCTTGATGCTCGCCTGGCGGGCGGGGTTCTGGCCGACCCCCGCGGTCAACACCTGACCGAGCAGGACCTCGTCGACCTGGTCGCCGGCGACGCCGGTGGAGGCGAGGATGTCCTTGATGACATGCGCGCCCAGGTCGCTGGCGGGAATGCCGGCCAGGGAGCCGCCGAAGGTGCCGACGGCGGTACGGCGTGCGGCAACGATCACCACGTCTTGCATGCGGGATACTCCTGAAGAATAGGTAGCGGACTGGCGGCCGTGTCTGGGGGACACCCTGCACGAGATGACGTCTCAGACAGAGCCGGTCTCTCAGCATAGGGGAGTCTTGTGCGTCGCGGCAATGCTTCCATGGCCGTAGGGGGCATCGCGGCGAGTGCGTCGCGAGGAGAGCGGCATGGAGAGGGCGGCATGCAGGGGGTGGTACGGGCAGCGCTCGGCGTGGAGAGCCTGGTGGAGAGCTTGGGTGAAAGGCTCGTCACGGGGAGGAAGTGCGGGCACCCCGGTGAGGGGTGCCCGCAGGGCGTCAGGCCAGCTGGACGGGAATGGCGTTGCTGGTATGGCTGACGACGTTGCCTTCCTGGAGATAGACCAGCGCCGGCTGGTGGGCGTCGAGCTCCGCCTCGCTGTAGTGGGCATAGCTGCAGATGATCACGCGCTGCCCTTCGGTGGCGAGGTGGGCGGCCGCCCCGTTCACCGAGATGATCCGCGAGCCTTCCTCGGCGCGGATGGCGTAGGTGGTGAAGCGCTGGCCATTCTCGACGTTGTAGATCTGGATCTGCTCGTTCTCGCGGATGCCGGACATGTCCAGCAGCTCACCGTCGATGGCGCAGGAGCCTTCGTAGTTGAGGACGGCATGGGTGACGCGGGCCATGTGCAGCTTGGCCTTGAGCATGATGGTCTGCATGGTGAAACGGTTCCTCCGGTCGCGATGCCACGCGTTCAGCGCGGCAGGGTCAGGCTCAGGTTATCGATCAGTCGGGTCGGGCCCAGGCGGGCCGCGGCGAGCAGCACGGCCTCGCGGGTCGTCGCCTCGACCGGGCCCAGGTCGGCGGCGCGCAGCTCCAGGTAGTCCGGCGCGAAGCCGGCATCCTTCAGCCGGGCGAGGCCGTCGGCCAGGGTGTCGTGTGGGGCGGCGCCGTTCTCCAGCGCCTCGCGCAGCGCGCACAGGGTCGCATAGAGGGTCGGGGCGACGCTGCGCTGTGCGCCATCCAGGTAGCCGTTGCGCGAGGAGAGCGCCAGGCCGTCCTCGGCGCGCACGATCGGCACGCCGGCGATCTCCACCGGCAGGTGCAGGTCGGCCACCAGGCGGCGGATCACCGCCAGCTGCTGGTAATCCTTCTCGCCGAAGCAGGCCACGTCGGGCTGCACCAGCTGGAAGAGCATAGTGACCACGGTGGCGACCCCGTCGAAGTGGCCGGGCCGATCGCCGCCGCACAGGCCCTCGCTGACCTCGGGGACGCTGACCCGGGTCTGGGCTTGGAGGCCGCGCGGGTAGAGCGTGGTGGTCTCGGGGGCGAACAGCAGGTCGCAGCCGGCCGCCTCGAGCTTCGCCTGGTCCTCGGCGAGGGTGCGCGGGTAGGCGTCCAGGTCCTCGCCGGGGCCGAACTGCAGCGGGTTGACGAAGATGGTCGCCACCACCAGGTCGCCCCGGCGGCGGGCTTCCGCGACCAGCGCCAGGTGGCCCTCGTGGAGGTTGCCCATGGTCGGGACCAGGGCGATGCGCTGGCCGTGTCGACGGGCCTCGTCGAGGGTCTCGCGCAGGAGGGCAATCTCATGCAGGGTGCGCATCGGCTAGAGCTCCCGGAATAAAGACTTAGAAGCAGTGCGCTTCGGCGGGGAAGCGGCGAGCCTTGACGTCCTCGTGGTAGTGACGGAAGGCGCCCTGGATGTCGTCGGCATCCACCATGAAGTTCTTGACGAAGCGCGGTGTGCGGCCGTGGGTCACGCCCAGCACATCGTGCATCACGAGGATCTGGCCGTCGGTATCGGGGCCGGCGCCGATGCCGATCACCGGCACCTCCAGCGCCTCGCTCACCGCCCGCCCCAGGCTCGCCGGCACGCACTCCAGCAGGATCACCGAGGCGCCGGCCTCGACCAGCGTGCGGGCATCCTCGAGGATCCGCGTCGCCTGCTCGGCCTCGCGGCCCTGCACCTTGTAGCCGCCCAGCTGATAGACCGACTGGGGGGTCAGGCCGAGGTGGGCGCAGACCGGCACGCCGCGGCGCGTCAGCTCGCGAATGCCCTCGGCCATCCAGGCCTCGCCCTCGACCTTGACCAGCTCG
The DNA here is from genome assembly GCF_040196315.1 of Halomonas pelophila. Lineage (NCBI taxonomy): Bacteria > Pseudomonadati > Pseudomonadota > Gammaproteobacteria > Oceanospirillales > Halomonadaceae > Halomonas > Halomonas pelophila. The sequence goes on along the minus strand of NZ_JBEGCI010000011.1, from coordinate 21,623 downwards.
GCGCCGGCCCGCATCAGGGCGCCGGCATCCTGGAGCAGGCGCTCGGTGCTGGAGTTGCTCATGAAGGGCAGGTCAACCATCAGCAGGCTCTTGCCCTTGCCGCGCGCCACGCAGCGGGTGTGATAGCAGATCTCGTCGAGGGTCACCGGCAGGGTGCTGGCATGCCCCTGCAGGACCATGCCCAGCGAATCGCCCACCAGCAGCACCTCGATGCCGGCCTCGCCGGCCGCCCGCGCAAAGGAGGCGTCGTAGGCGGTCAGGCAGCTGAAGGGCTCACCGGCGCGCTTGAGGGCCGACAGCGTGCTCAGGGTGACGGTTTTCATGGCGTGTTCTCATCGTCTGGTCGGGGGAGGCCTCTGGCGGGCCGTCCTCGGTGTAACCCGCGATTGTTACCCGAATCATGCCGGAGTGTCGATAGGTAACAGTGTGGGGGCGATCACCCGCCGCTCGGTAACACCGGCGCCAGGTCCTGGGGTTCGAGCTCGGCCGCGAGGCGGGACAGCGGCTGGCCGTCGAGGGTGAGGCTCGGGGCCAGCTCGGCCAGCGGTACCAGTACGAAGGCGCGCCGGGTCATCTCAGGATGAGGCAGAGTGAGGCGTGGCAGCGCCAGCCGGCGCTCGTCGTAGAGCAGCAGGTCGAGGTCCAGGGTGCGGGGGCCCCAGCGGCGGCCGCGCACGCGGCCGTGGCGCTGTTCGAGGGCCTGCAGCTGATCGAGCAGGGCGAGCGGCGAGAGCCGCGTCACCAGCTGCGCCACGGCGTTGACGAAGTCGGGCTGGTCGGCGGGCCCCACCGGGCGGCTGGCATAGAGGCGCGAGGCGGCGACGCGGCGCGTCAGCGGCAGGCGGTCGAGCTCCTCGAGGGCGCGCGCGACATGCTCGCGTGGGCCATCGAGGTTGCTGCCCAGGCCGATCCAGGCGTGATGCCCCGCATTAGGCTCGCCACTCATGTCATGCGTCGCTCGCGGGGCCCCGCGGCTTGCGGCGCCGCCGGCGGCGCTTGCGCGGCGCTCCGCTGCCGGCCGGGTCGGCGCCGACCTTGCTCAGCAGGCGGCGCTGCTCGTGCTCATCGGCCTGCTGGAAGGCGGTCCACCAGTCGCCGAGGCCCGGGTCCAGTTCGCCGGCCTCCTCGCGCAGCAGCAGGAAGTCATAGGCGGCCCGGAAGCGCGGATGCTCGCGCGTCTGGAAGACGCGCTTGCCGCGGCGCAGCGGCAGCCGCTGCTGCAGATCCCAGATGTCGCGCATCGGCAGGCTGAAGCGCTTGGGAATCGAGATGTGCTGGAGCTGGCGCGAGACCACCTGCTGGGAGGCCGTCTGGAGCGCGGGGATCGCCGGCATGCCCTCGGCCTCGAGGATCGCCTGACGCTGCTGGACGGGCGCCCAGAGCAGGGCGGCGAACAGGAAGGCCGGCGTTACCGGGCGCTCCTCGCGGATGCGGCGATCGGTGCTCTCCAGCGCTCGCTCGACCAGGCGCTCGGCCCAGGGCAGCGCCTCCATGGCCTCGTCGGCCTCGGGAAAGAGCATGGCGAACAGGCCGTAGCGGCGCAGCAGCTGGAAGGTGACGACGCCGTGGCCGGCCATGAACAGCTTGAGGATCTCGTCGAACAGCCGGGCCGGCGGAATCTGCAGCAGCAGCGGCGCGGCCTCGGCGATGGGCGCCTCGGTGGCCGGGTCGAGGTGGAAGTCGAGCTTGGCGGCGAAGCGCACCGCGCGCAGCATCCTCACCGGATCCTCGCGGTAGCGCGTCGCCGGGTCGCCGATCAGCCGCAGGGTGCGGGCCTCGATGTCCTTGACGCCATTTGCGAAGTCGTGGATCGAGAAGTCGGCGATGTTGTAGTAGAGGGCGTTGACCGTGAAGTCGCGGCGCAGTGCGTCCTCCTCGAGGTTGCCCCAGACGTTGTCGCGCAGCAGCAGGCCGTCGTCCGACTGCTGAGAGATATGATCGGCGTGGTCGTCGTTGGGCTTGCCGCGGAAGGTGGTGACCTCGATCACCTCGCGGCCGAAGCGGACGTGCACGATGCGAAAGCGCCGGCCGATGATCCGCGAGTTGCGAAACAGCTCGCGGATCTGCTCCGGCGTCGCATCGGTGGCGACGTCGAAATCCTTGGGCATGTGGCCGAGCAGCGAGTCACGGATACACCCGCCGACCAGGAAGGCCTGGAAGCCGGCATTGTGCAGGCGGTAGAGCACCTTGATGGCGGCGTCACTGAAGTGCTGACGCGAGACCGGGTGTTCCTGGCGGGGAATGATGCGAGGGCCGGTGCTGCCGGCCGGCGCATCCTGAGGGCCGAACAGCGACTTGAAGTGCTGGCCCGGGCTCTGCAGAAAGCGGGTAAAACCTTTGATCATGCGGCGATATCGACTCGCGGGACGCGGAAAAGCGTTGAGTGTAGCCGACCACTGACACCTTGCAAAGCGCGGCGCGGCGATGACCTGGTGATGACGGGCGTCCAGGCGTCGCCAGACAGGGAAGCCGGACATAGAAAGGGGAGGCCAATGGCCTCCCCTCAAAAGCAGGATGCTGCGTCCGTGCAGCTGATTCTTCTTCGTGATGGCGCATCGCCCTGAATACGCACCACAGTCACCAAGGAGTGTTCAGGCAAGCGGTGTTGTTATGGTTGTTGATGCTCCTGACGGCGACCGTCTCGTATTCAAAACAATAGTCCAACCACGACGGCATGAAAGTATGCCTCCTCCCGGATTGTTGGCATTGTTGCCGGGAGTGCACCTCGCTGGCCATTGTCATTGTTGTTGGCCGTACTTGGGTGCGTCGCGTCCTGATGGCTCCGGTGCTTCGAGCAGCTTGTTGTTGTTGAGTCTCGAAGGCCTCGCGCCGTGCCGCTGCTGTTCTTGTTGTCGGCAGGCGCCGAAGTCGTAGGGGCCCGGTGTCTTGTTGTTGTTGTCGGGTCAGGCCCTGTCACGCCTGGCTGCCTTGTTGTTGTTGTTGGCACCGGGTGACGTCCGGATTTGTTTTTCTTGGTCTGGTAGTAGCAGGTGTCGTGCCACTGTCGAGAAAAGCGCTATAAAACATAAAGATGCAGATGAGCTGCAGGGGCCATGTTTCGACGCGGCGGCCAAGTGTTACCCATCTGGCCCCGCCTTGGGGCAGTGGCTGTGTGGGAAGGTAACAAATGGTGCAGAACTCGGTCCGGAAGGGGGAAAAACAGCGCCCGCGGCGTCGGCCGCGGGCGCTTGCACTATGGTCGTATAGCCAGGGGGCGTATGGCCGGGCGGCGTCATCCCGTGTTGCGGCGCGGGCTCTTCTTGCGCGGGATGCCCAGGCGCTGGCGTCGCTCCCACAGGCACTTGCGGCTGATGCCGAGTTTCTGGGCGAGCTCGGTCTCGCTCATCTGGTCCTGGTGCTCCAGCACGAAGTGCTGGAAATAGTCCTCCAGGGAGAGGTCGTCCTCTTCACCCGGCTCCGGCTCTGCGGGAGCGGACGAGGTCGGCACCTCGCCTGCCGGCTCCAGAGGTGGCCGGGGCGCGCTGGCCAGTCCCAGGTCGTCGGGATGGATCAGGTGGCCCTCGGCGAGGATGACGCCGCGCTCCAGGGCGTTCTCCAGCTCGCGCACGTTGCCGGGCCAGGGGTAGTCGCGAATGGTGCGGCGGGAGGCCCGCGAGAGACGCAGGCCCTCGCGCTCGTGGCGGCGACAGGCCTTCTCCAGGAGGACGTCGGCGATCTGCAGGATGTCATCCTCGCGCTCGCGCAGGGAGGGCAGGTCGATCTGCATCACGTTGAGGCGATAGTAGAGGTCGAGGCGAAACTCGCCGGTCTTCGACAGGCTCTGCAGGTCGCGGTGGGTGGCGGCGATCAGGCGCACGTTCACGTGGCGGGTCTCCACCGAGCCGATCTTGCGGATCTCGCCCTCCTGCAGCACCCGCAGCAGTCGCGCCTGGGCATCGAGGGGCAGCTCGCCGATCTCGTCGAGGAACAGGGTGCCGCCGTCGGCGGCCTCGACGAGACCGGTGCGGGCGGCGCTGGCGCCGGTGAAGGCGCCCTTCTCGTGGCCGAACAGCTCGGACTCGATCAGCGTCTCGGGGATGGCCGCGCAGTTGACGCAGATCAGCGGCGCGCCGGCGCGCCGGCTCTGCTGGTGCAGGGCCCGGGCCACCAGCTCCTTGCCGGTGCCCGATTCGCCCTGCACCAGCACCGTGACATCGGCGGGTGCTGCCTTGCGGACGCGGGTGTAGACCACCTGCATGGCGGGGCAGTTGCCGATCATGGTCTGGCGCTGGCCGTCGGGCTCGGTGATGTCAGGCGGCTCGCCCTGCTGGGTGGCCTGCTGGTGCAGGACCCGGGCCACGGTCTCGAGCAGCTCGTCGTGATCGAAGGGCTTGGCGACGTAGTCCACGGCGCCCTGCTTCAAGGCCTCTACCGCCGAGCGCATGCTCGCGTAGCTGGTCATGATCAGCACCGGCACGGGGGCGGCGCGGGCGATCAGCTCGGTGCCGGGCTCGCCCGGCAGGCGCAGGTCGCTGATCACCAGGTCGAAGCCCTGGGGCTCGAGAGCCAGGGCCTCGGCCACCGACCCCGCCTCGCTGACCCGGTGGTCGTGCCGTTCCAGCAGGCGCCTCAGGGCGCTGCGGATGATGGCTTCGTCTTCAACGATCAGGATCCGGCTCATCGGTGGGGTCACCATGCTCTGTGTTGAGGGGCAGCCACAGGTGGATGCGGGTGCCCTGGGCCTGCCCAGGGGGCGGGGAGTCGATGTCGATCTGGCCGCCGTGCTCGGCGATGATGCTGTAGACCAGCGGCAGGCCGAGCCCGGTGCCCTCGCCGGGCGGCTTGGTGGTGGTGAAGGGCTCGAACAGGTGGTCGCGCACGTGTTCGGCGATGCCGTGGCCCTGGTCGGTGACGGTGACGTGCAGCCACTCGCCCTGGCGGCCGGCGTCGACGATCACCTCGCCGCCGGGGAGGCTGGCATCCCGGGCGTTGCCGAGCAGGTTGACCATCACCTGCAGCAGCCGCTGGGCATCGCCCTCGACCTCGAGGCCCTCGGGGCAGCGATTACGGTAGTGGATATCCTCCCCCGAGCGGGCGAGGTGGATCAAGTGCAGGGCCTCGTCGGTCACCTCGGCCAGCGATACCGCGGTGAAGGCCCGCCCCGCCACGTGGCGACCGCCGTGGGCGAAGCCGACCAGCGACTCGACGATGCGCGAGATGCGGTCGGTGAGCTGCTGGATCTGGGTGGCGGTCTCCAGCACCTCCGGGTCGTCGGTGTCGTAGCGCAGGTTCTGCGCCAGCGAGGAGATGCCGGTGACGGGGTTGCCGATCTCGTGGGCCACGCCGGCCGCCAGCTGGCCGATGGAGGCGAGCCGGGCGGCGTGCACCAGCTCGTCCTCCAGCCACTTCATCTCGCTGTGATCCTCGACCAGCACCACGGTGCCACCGCGGATGTCCTCGTCGGCGGTGAGCTCTGCCTTGTGGAGGCTCAGGTGGCGGAGCGTGCCGTCGAGGGCCACCGGCTGCTTGTAGAGGTGGTCGTGATGCTCGAGGAACATGCGCCCCAGCAGGTCGTTCCAGGGGGCCGGCAGGCTGTCCCGACGGGAGCCGACCACGCTGGCGCCGTCGATGCCGGTCAGCTCGGCGAGGGCGTCGTTCCACATCAGCAGCTCGTCATCGACGCCGAAGGCGCACAGGCCCACCGGCAGCCGGGTGAGGATGCGGCGGTGGTAGCGGCGCAGGCCGTCGAGCTCGCGGGCCAGGCCGGTCAGCCGGGTGCGGTAGGCCTCCAGGCGGCTCTCGACGAAGTGGATGTCGTCGGTGGGCTCCAGGCCGCCGCGGCGATAGGGCAGGTGGCGGTCGACGATGTCCTGGGCCACCGAGGGGCCCATCAGCCCGGAGAGGTTGGCCTGGATGCGATCGCGCAGGCGGCGCAGCGCATAGGGGCGGCCATCCAGCGGCGACAGGCCCAGGTCGGTCAGCGCCCGGTCGACCTCGCGGCCGGCGACCTCCTCGCCGAGGGCGCGGGTCAGGTGATACTTGAACTCCTCGCCGTTGCCGGCGACCAGCGGCAGGCGCTTGGGGCGGATCACCGCATCCACCGAGCAGGCCTCCGCCGCGGCGCGTTCGCCGTCGGAGGTGGGCGTGAGCAGCGAGACCAAGATGAAGGTGAGGATGTTGGCCGCCAGCGATACGATCGTCACCACGTACCAGTCCGGCTGGCCGGCCAGGGCCTCGAGGCCGGGCGGCAGCAGCACCTGGGCCGGGAAGTCGGTCAGCAGCGGCACCCAGCTGCCGGCGAGCCACACCAGCACGCCGGCCGTCAGCCCGCTGACCATGCCCTTGCGGTTGGCGCCGGGCCAGTAGAGCAGCGCCAGCATGCCCGGCAGACACTGGGCCATGCCGATGAAGGCGGCAAGCCCCAGGGTGGTGAGGTCATGGTTGACCCCCACCAGGCGGTAGAAGAGCCAGCCGGCGAAGATCACCGCGCCGATCAGGGCGCGACGCAGCCAGCGCAGCCAGTGGTAGAGGTCCGGCTGGTCCACCGGGGGGTGGGCGACCAACACCAGGTGGTTGAGGATCATCCCCGACAGCGCCAGCGAGATGATGATCATGGTGCCGCTGGTGGCCGCGAGGCCGGCGATGAACACCACGCCCTGCAGCCACAGCGACTCCGAGAGCCCGTAGGCCAGGTAGGCGCTGCCCAGCCCCGCGGCATCGACGCCCAGGCGCTGGGCGGCCCACAGGATCAGCGGCACCGGCAGCGCCATCAGCAGCAGGAACAGCGGCAGCGCCCAGGCGGCCTGGAGCAGGGTGCGCCGCGAGAGCGTCTCGGCGAAGGTGATGTGGAACATGTGCGGCATCAGGAAGGCCGCGGCGAAGAACAGCAGCAGCAGGGTGCGCCACTGGGCCGGGTCCAGGTGGTTCACGTGCGCCTGGGCCTGGCGACCCGGGCCGTCGAGCCAGGCCTGCAGGTCCCCGGGGCCGTTGAAGACCACGAACAGCGCGAAGCCGCCCAGCGCCAGCATGGCGACCAGCTTGACCAGCGACTCCAGGGCGATGGCCGCCAGCAGGGTGTCGTGGCGGGCGTGAAGCCGGGTATGGCGGGCGCCGAAGAGGATCGCGAACAGCGCGATCAGCGCGCAGAACAGCAGCGCCAGCAGGGCCGGCGAGGCGGTGCCGGTCAGCAGGTGGATGGTGTCGCCCAGGGTCTGCACCTGGAGGGCCAGCAGCGGCAGCACGGCGAGCAGGCTGACCAGGGTGATCAGGGTGCCGACCCACCGCGAGCGGAAGCGGAAGGCGAAGAGGTCGGCCAGCGAGGCGAGCTGGTAGGTGCGGGTCATGCGCTGGATCGGCACCAGCAGCACCGGGGCGAGCAGGAAGGCGCCGGCCACCCCCAGGTAGTAGGCCAGGTAGCCGTAGCCGGCACGGCCGGCCAGCTCCAGGCTGCCGTAGATCGCCCAGGCGCTGGCGTAGGTGCCGAGCGCCAGGGTGTAGACCACCGGGTGGCGCGCGATGCGCGTGGGGATCCAGCCGCGCTCCACCGCCAGGGCGCAGAGGAACAGCAGCAGCAGGTAGCCGCTGCCGAGGGCCAGGACGGCGCCGAGACTAGCGTTCATCGAGCTTTCTCTTCTGTTCCAGCCACAGGGTCAGGGCGATCAGCACGCCCCAGACCACGAAGGGGCGATACCAGGCGATTTCGGGGCTCGCCCAGCCGCTCATCAGCAGCGGCGAGAGCAGATACCCGCCGAAGACCAGGAAGAGCATGATGCGATAGACGTACACGTCGGGCTCCTCTCAGGGGATGGTGGCGTCGGTCTGGCGATGGGGCGCGGCGCGAAGCTTGGCGACGTCCCAGTGGGCGATGCCCCACGCGAGCTGCTCGGCCACCGGGGCCGTGGCAAGCTCCCGCGGCGGCGCCTGGTCCAGCGCCGTCAGGGCGGCGTGCAGCAGCGGTCGCACCGCGTCATCGGCCTCGGGCAGGGCCGGCGCCAGGTTCTGCTTGGAGAGCTTCTGGTCGTCGTCGCCGAGGATCAGCGGCAGATGCAGGTAGCGTGGCTCGGGGTAGCCCAGCGCCTGCTGCAGCTGGCGCTGCCAGGGGGTGTTGTCGAGCAGGTCGACCCCGCGCACCACGTCGCTGATGCCCTGGTCGGCATCATCCACCACCACCGCGAGCTGATAGGCCCAGAGGCCGTCCTTGCGCTTCAGCACCACGTCGCCGAGCGCGGCCGGGTCGAAGCGCTGCTCGCCGAACAGGCGATCCGGCCAGACCACCGGGCGCGGCCCCAGGTCGCTGCGCAGCCGCCAGGCCACCGGCTTGGCGGGCTCGCACACGCCGTGGCGGCACCAGCCGGGATAGACGGAGTACTCGCGCCACTGCTTGCGCGAGCAGCTGCAGGGGTAGGCGAGGCCCGCAGCCGTGAGGCGCTCCAGCGCGGCGGCGAAGGCGTCGTCGCGGTCATGCTGCCAGCTTACCGGGCCGTCCCAGCCCAGGCCGAAGGCCTCGAGCTGGCGCAGGATGGTGTCGGCGGCGCCGGCCGGGCAGCGCGGCGGGTCGATGTCCTCGATGCGCAGCCGCCACTCGCCACCCGCGCGGCGGGCGTCGAGAAAGCTCGCCAGGGCCGCCACCAGGGAGCCGAAGTGCAGCGGGCCCGAGGGGGTCGGCGCGAAGCGCCCGCGGTAGGCGCTCATCGCACTCCTCCTGCGTGAAGGGCCGATCCGGCGTGGCTGGCCGACACGCAAACGGGCACCCTCAGGTGCCCGTCACGGGGGGAGATCCGGGGCATCGGCATCGCCGTCAGCCGCCCAGCTGCTTTTCCTTGAGCTCGGCCAGGGTCTTGCAGTCCACGCACAGGGTGGCGGTGGGACGCGCCTCGAGGCGGCGGATGCCGATCTCGACGCCGCAGGCCTCGCAGAAGCCGTAATCGTCATCGTCGATGTTGTCGAGGGTCTCGTTGATCTTCTTGAGCAGCTTGCGCTCGCGATCCCGGGTGCGCAGCTCCAGGTTGAAGCCCTCTTCCTGGGTGGCCCGGTCGGCCGGGTCGGCGTAGTTGTTCGCCTCTTCCTGCAGGTGGCGAACGGTGCGGTCGACCTCTTCCATGAGCTCCTGTTTCCAGCCCAGCAGGATCTTGCGGAAGTGCTCCAGCTGCTTCTCGTTCATGTACTCTTCACCCGCCGCCGGCTCGTACGGGGTGAATTTCTTGGGAGCATCCATCTTCTTTTCTGCTACTGGCATGGGTCCGCCTCGTGTCTTGAGTGACTGCTGATCAATACCCGCCGTCTGCAGGGTATTTCACGCCAAAGGGATGCTTGTTTATCGGAAAAAGACGGGCGTTGCAACCTTCGGCGGCATCGGGACTGCTGCTTCGCGCCAAAAGTCGTAACATGTCGAATTTGACCACCGGCCGCCGGAAAGATGCCCTTCGATTCCCGGTGCGAACAGAGGAGCCACGGATGTCCTGGAATGACCGGGTGGCGCGTATCGCCCCCTTTCGCGTGATGAGCCTGCTGGAGGTCGCCCAGGCCCGGGAGGCCGCCGGTCACGATGTCATCCATCTGGAGATCGGCGAGCCCGACTTCGCCACCCCCGCGCCGGTCGTCGAGGCCGGCCGGGCCGCCCTGGCGGCTGGCCACACCCGCTACACGCCGGCGGCCGGCCTGCCGGCGCTGCGCGAGGCGATCGCCGGGCACTATGCCGAGCACTTCGGGGCCGCGGTCGATCCGGCGCGCATCCTGATCACGCCCGGGGCCTCCGGGGCGCTGCTGCTGGCCAGCCAGCTGCTGGCGGGGCCCGGCGACCGGGTGCTGATGGCCGACCCCAACTACCCCTGCAACCGCCACTTCATGGCCCTGGCCGGCGCCGAGGTCGATGCCGTACCGGTGGGGCCCGAGAGCGGCTGGCAGCTCGATGCCGAGCTGGTGGCGCGCCACTGGCGCGACGACACACGGCTCGCCATGCTGGCCTCGCCCTCGAACCCCACTGGCCACATGCTCGACGCCGGCCGGCTCGCGGCGGTGGCCGACACCGTGAAGGCGCGCGGCGGCGATCTGCTGGTGGACGAGATCTACCAGGGGCTCTGCTATGACCTGCCGCCGCTGTCGGTGGCCGCGACCACCCCGGACGCCTTCGTGGTCAACAGCTTCTCGAAGTACTTCGGCATGACCGGCTGGCGCCTGGGCTGGCTGCTGGCCCCCGAGGGGGCGGTGGAGCCGCTCACCCGGCTGGCCCAGAACGTCTTCCTGGCCGCCTCCACCCCGGCCCAGCATGCCGCCCTGGCCGCCTTCACGCCCGACTGCCGCGAGATCCTCGAGGCGCGGCGGCTCGAGCTCGGCCGGCGCCGCGACGCCCTGCTGGCGGGGCTCTCGCGGCTGGGGCTGGCGCCGTCGCTTCCACCCCAGGGGGCCTTCTACCTGTGGCTCGATATCTCCCGCTACAGCGACGACAGCGAGGCGTTCTGCCGCGCGCTGCTCGAGGAGGAGAACGTCGCCATCACCCCGGGCACCGACTTCGCCCTGGCGGGGGGCGAGCAGCATGTGCGCATCGCCTTCACCACCGGCGAGGCGCGCCTCGAGGAGGCGGTTAGCCGCCTCGAGCGCTTCCTGGCGCGTCGCTGATGGAGTACCCGACCCTGGTGCCCGGCACCCTGCTGCGCCGCTACAAGCGCTTCCTGGCCGACGTGCGCCTCGACGATGGCCGCGAGGTGGTCGCTCACTGCCCCAATACCGGCTCGATGCGGGCGGTGAACGTGCCGGGCTGCCGGGTGTGGCTCGCCGCCAGCGACAACCCGGCGCGCAAGCTGGCCTGGACCTGGGAGCTGATCGAGCTGCCGCAGCCCGAGGGCGGCGTGGCGGCGGCCTCGGTGCACACCGGGCGCGCCAACCGCATCGTCGAGGAGGCACTGCGCGCGGGGCGCGTGGAAGAGCTGTCGGGCTACGCGGAGATTCGCCGCGAGGTGCGCGTCGAAGAGCGGCTCGACGGGTCGGACGGGGGGCAGGGCGAGGGCGCCGGTGGCGGGAAGGGCCGCGAACGCACCCGGCTCGACTTCTGCCTCGAGGATCCCCGCCGCGCCACGGCCTTCGTCGAGGTCAAGCAGGTGACGCTGAGGGAGGCCGACGGGCACGGCTACTTCCCCGATGCGGTCAGCGCGCGGGGGCGCCGGCATCTCGAGGCGCTGGCGGCGCTCGCCGCGCGGGGGCATCGCGCCGTGCTGCTGTTCTGCGTGGCCCACGAGGGCATCGCGGACGTGGCGCCGGCCGTGCATCTGGATCCGGCCTATGCCGCGACCCTGCGCGAGGTGGCGGCGCGCGGCGTGGAGGTGCTGGCGCGGCGCTGCGAGATCCGCCGCGCGGGGGGCGTGCCGGTCGAGGTGCGCCTGGGCAAGGGGCTTCCGGTCTCACTCACTCGCCAGGTGGATGCGTCCGCTATCGTCGACTGAGACGGGAATCTCGCGCAGCTGCTCGCCCTGGCAGGGGCCGAACACGCACTCGCCGCCCTCGGGCAGGAAGAGCGCGCCGTGCATGGCGCACTGGATCAGTTCGCCGCCGGCCTCCAGGAAGCGGTCCGGCTCGGCCTCGAGCGGCACGCCCTGGTGGGGGCAGCGGTTCTCGAAGGCGCTGACCCGGCCATGCACCCGCACCAGCAGGGCGTCGCGACCGTCGGGCAGGCGCAGGCCGAGCGAGGCGCTGGCCTCGAGCTCGGCGAGGTGGGCGATGGGCGGGACGTCGTCGATCCGGGCGCTCATCGATCGATGTAGAAGCGCTGGATGAAGCTCACCTCGGCGGGCTCGGCATTGCGGTCGTAGCGCACGCGCAGGTCGAAGCGCATCGGTTCGTCCTCGCGGATGCGGAACACCGCGACTTGGGAGGGCGTGTCGTTGATGCGCAGGCTGCGAAAGGCCAGCGGACTGCCGTCGCTGCCGTCGAGCGTGCCGCTGCGGCCGTCGACCGAGGCGATCACGGGGCGGGTCGAGCCGTCCTCGAGCCGTTCCATCACGCTGACGTTGAGCAGCGCCATGGCCTGGCTGCGCTGGATGCCGTGCTCGCGGGCCACCGACGCCGGCAGGAAGCTGGTGTTCACGGCGCTGTAGTGGATCTGGTAGTCCCCCACCTGCTCGAACTGCTGGGCCTGGGCGGGCACGGCCGCCAGCAGGAGCAGGCCCAGCATCAGGGCCGTCAGGCTGTGTCGCATCATCGTCGGTTCTCCCTCTCGGCTCTGGGCAGTGTCTCGGGGCGCGCGGGCTCACGGCCGGCGGGCGACCCGGAAGATGGCGATCTCGCCGAACAGGTTGGGCCACCAGCGCGAGGTCCAGTGGCCCTCGTGATCGCCGATGCCCACCGCCCGGTCGACAATGCTCAGACCCTTGTCGCGGCACAGGCGTTCAAAGTCGTTGAAGGTCGAGAGGTGGATGTTGGGCGTGTCGTACCAGGCGTGGGGCAGCGAGCGGGAGACCGGCATGTAGCCCTTGAAGCCGAGGTAGGCGCGGTGGCGCCAGTAGGCGAAGTTGGGGAAGGTGATGATGCACTCCCCGGCAACGCGCAGCATCTCGTCGAGCATCAGGTCGGGGCGGCGCAGCGCCTGCAGCGCCTGAGTCATGACGACCAGGTCGCAGGCGTTGTCGTCGAAGTTGGCGAGCCCTTCGTCGAGGTTCTGCTCGATGACGTTGACGCCCTTGGCAAGGCACGCGGTGATGCCCTCGGGGTCGATCTCCAGGCCATATCCGGTGACACCCTTGTCGCGGGCCAGCGCCGCCAGCAGCGTGCCCTCGCCGCAGCCGAGGTCGAGCACCCGCGCGCCCTCGGGGATCCAGGCGTGAATCAGCTTGAGGTCGGCGCGCATCATGAGTGGCCCTCCAGGCCCAGGTCCCGGGCCGCGCGGCTCATGAAGGCGGCGAACACCGCCTGATAGCGGGGCTCGGGCATCAGGAAGGCGTCGTGGCCGTGGGACGAGTCGATGTTGACGTAGCTGACCGCCTTGTCGGCGCGGATCAGGGCGTTGACCAGCTCCTTGGAGCGCGACGGCGGGAAGCGCCAGTCGGTGGTGAAGCTGACCACCAGGAAGGGACAGGCCGCCGGGGCGAGCGCCCGGGACAGCTCGCCGTCGTGGGCCGCCGCCGGGTCGAAGTAGTCCAGCGCCTTGGTCATCAGCAGGTAGGTGTTGGCGTCGAAGGAGGTGGAGAAGGTGTCGCCCTGATAGCGCAGGTAGGACTCCACCTGGAACTCCACGTCGAAGCCGAAGTTCAGGTCGGTCGTGCGCAGGTCACGGCCGAACTTGGTGCCCATGGCGTCTTCGGACAGGTAGGTGATGTGGCCCACCATGCGGGCGAGCTTGAGGCCGCGCCGCGGCGCCGTGTCGTGATCCGCGTACCAGCCCTCGAAGAAGTCGGGGTCGGAGCGGATCGCCTGGCGCGCCACCTCGTTGAAGGCGATGTTCTGGGCCGAGAGCTTGGGCGTCGCGGCGATGACCACGGCATGCGCGATGCGCTCGGGATAGGAGAGCGTCCACTGCAGCACCTGCATGCCGCCCAGGCTGCCGCCGATCACCGCGGCGAAGCGCTCGATACCCAGCCGGTCGGCCAGCCGTGCCTGGCTGTGCACCCAGTCGACCACCGTGATGATCGGGAAGTCCGGTCCCCACTGGCGTCCCGTCTCCGGGTTCTCGCTGGTGGGGCCGGTGCTGCCGTGGCAGCCGCCGAGGTTGTTCACCGAGATCACGAAGAAGCGATCGGTGTCGATCGACTTGCCGGGGCCGATGTGGGCGTCCCACCAGCCGGGCTTGCGCTCATTGGTGGCGTGGAAGCCGGCGGCGTGGTGGTGCCCGGAGAGGGCATGGCAGATCAGGATGGCGTTGGAGCGCTCGGCATTGAGCGTGCCATAGGTCTCGTAGACCAGGTTATAGGCCGGCAGCGTCCTGCCGCAGGCCAGGGCCAGGGGCTCGGCGAAGTGCGCCGTTTCGGGCGTCACCAGGCCGACCGAATCGCGGGGAAACTCGGGCATCGGTCTGTCGTGTCCAGTCGTTGTAATGGGCCAGCGTCAGAGGCCGACCAGGGCCCCGACGACACCCGCGGCGCGGGTCAGCGAGCCCACCACGATACCATCGATCAGGCTGATGGCGATGAACACCACGATGGGCGACAGGTCGATCATGCCCAGCGGCGGAATCACCCGGCGCACCGGCGCCATGATCGGCTCCACCAGCTGCATCACCAGCAGCGCGCCAGGATGGCTGGCCTGCGGCGCCACCCAGCTGAGGATGATCATCACGATCAGCGCGAAGAAGTAGATCTTGAGGATGGCGTTGGCGACGGCGGCCACCGCGCCGATCGCCACGCTTACGATCGGCGCCATGCCGAAGCCGGCGACCTGCAGGATCAGGATGATGCTGACCGCCTTGATCACGAAGGCCGTGGCCAGGGTCGCCAGGTCGAAGCGGCCCATCACCGGCCCCAGGAAGCTCTGGAAGGGGCGCACCGCCGGCTGAGTGACCCTCACCACCGACTGGCTGATGGGGTTGTAGTAGTCGGCCCGGGACGCCTGCAGCAGGAAGCGCAGCATCAGCAGGAAGATGTAGATATTGATCAGGGTGTTCACCAGCAGCAGGCCGGCACTTCCCAGTTGACTGCCCATCGGGGCTCCTCCATGTCCTTGAAACGGGATCGTGTTTACTCGTGCGGGCTCAGCGCTGGCCGAGCTCGTCGGCCATCTCGGCGGCGCGGTCGGCGCAGGCGGTCATCGCCTCGCCCATGATGCGGCGCAGCTCGGCATCCTCGAGGTGCGCGATGGCGCGTTCGGTGGTGCCGCCCGGCGACATCACGTTGCGCTTGAGCTCCGCCGGCGGCTTGTCGCTGGAAAGCGCCATCTTCGCCGCCCCCAGCGCCGTCTGCATGGCCAGGCGACGGGCGGTGTCGGCGGGCAGCCCCAGCTTCACGCCGGCCTCCTCCATGGCCTCGAACATCAGGAAGAAGTAGGCCGGGGCGCTGCCCGAGACGGCGGTGACCGCGTCCAGCAGGGCCTCGTCCTCGACCCACTCCACCAGGCCCACGGCCTCCATCAGCTCGGTGGCGAGCCGGCGCTGGTCCTCGTCGACCCGTGCGTTGGCGTAGAGGCCGGCGGCCCCGGCGCCGACCAGGGCGGGGGTGTTGGGCATGCAGCGCACCAGCGGCAGCTCGCCACCGAGCCACGCCTCGAGGGTCTCGGCCGGCAGCCCCGCGGCCACCGAGACGATCAGCGGACGGCGCGCCTGGACGGCGTCGCGCATCTGCTCGCACACCTCGCGCATGATCTGCGGCTTGACCGCCAGCACCACCACGTCGGACTCGGCGACGGCCGCGGCATTGTCGGTCTCGGTGCGGATGCCCAGCCGCTCGCGCAGCGGGGCGAGGACGTCGTCGCTGGGCGAGGTGGCGATGACGTCGTTCGGCGCGAAGCCGCTCTCGATCATCCCGCCGATGATGGCGCCGGCCATGTTGCCGGCGCCGATGAAGGTGATTGTGCTGGCCATGGGATCTGTCCTTCTGATGGTAAAAGCCTCGGCCGGCAGCCGGCTCGGGCGGGATTATCGAGCGTGACGCTCGCCGAAGATGGCGGTGCCCAGGCGCACCAGGGTGGCGCCCTCGGCCACCGCGGCCTCCAGGTCGGCGCTCATGCCCATGGAGAGGGTGTCCAGCGGCGCCTCGGGGAAGCGCTCGCGCAGCGCCTCCAGGGCCTGGCGCAGCCGGGCGAAGGGCAGGCGCTGCTCGGCCGGGGTCTCGGCCGGCGCGGGAATCGCCATCAGGCCGCGTAGCCGCAGGCGCGGCATCGACAGCACGGCCTCGGCCAGCGCCGGAAGCTCCTCGAGGGAGGCCCCGGACTTGCTCGCCTCGTCGCTGATGTTGACCTGCAGGCAGATGTCCAGCGGTTCCAGGCCCTCGGGGCGTTGATCGCTCAGGCGCCGGGCGATCTTTTCCCGGTCTACGCTATGCACCCAGGAGAAGTGCTCGGCCACGTCGCGGGTCTTGTTGGATTGCAGCGGCCCGATGAAATGCCAGACGATGGCCGTGAGGTCCGCCAGTTCGGCCTGCTTGTCCAGGGCCTCCTGGACGTAGTTCTCGCCGAACTCGCGCTGGCCCTCGTGCCAGGCCTGGCGGATCAGCGCGGCGGGCTTGGTCTTGCTCACGGCGAGCAGCCGGGCGGCGTCGGCGGGCCGGCCCGCGGCGTCGAGGGCCGCGTCGAGCCGGGCGCGAGCGGCGGCCAGCGACTCGGAAAGTACCAGGTCCGTCATGTCGTAGGGTCTGTCATACTGGTCATACAGAAGGGAACCTTATCCCGGAAGCAGGGGAAACGCATGGATATTACCGAACTGCTGGCATTCTCGGCAAAACAGAACGCCTCGGACCTCCATCTCTCGGCGGGCCTGCCGCCGATGATCCGCGTCGATGGCGACATTCGCCGGCTCAACGTGCCGGCCATGGAGGACCGCGAGGTCCGCAAGCTGATCTACGACATCATGGCCGACCGCCAGCGCCGCGACTACGAGGAATTCTACGAGACCGATTTCTCCTTCGAGGTGCCCGGGGTCTCCCGCTTCCGCGTCAACGTCTTCAACCAGGCCCGCGGCGCCGGGGCGGTGTTCCGTACCATCCCCACCGAGGTGCTGACCATGGAGGACCTGGGCATGGGCCCGGTCTTCCGCCAGCTCTCGATGCTGCCTCGCGGCCTGGTGCTGGTGACCGGCCCCACCGGCTCGGGCAAGAGCACCACGCTCGCGGCGATGATCGACTACATCAACGATAACCGCTTCGAGCACATCCTCACCATCGAGGACCCGGTGGAGTTCGTCCATCGCAGCAAGCGCTGCCTGGTCAACCAGCGCGAGGTGCACCGCGATACCCACGGCTTCGCCCCGGCCCTGCGCAGCGCCCTGCGCGAGGACCCGGACATCATCCTGGTCGGCGAGCTGCGCGACCTCGAGACCATCCGCCTCGCCCTCACCGCGGCCGAGACGGGCCACCTGGTGTTCGGCACCCTGCACACCACCTCGGCGGCCAAGACCATCGACCGCATCATCGACGTCTTCCCGGGCGAGGAGAAGTCCATGGTGCGCTCGATGCTCTCCGAGTCGCTGCAGGCGGTGATCTCCCAGACCCTGCTCAAGCGTCAGGGTGGCGGCCGGGTGGCGGCCCACGAGATCCTGGTGGCCACGGCGGCGGTGCGCAACCTGATCCGCGAGGACAAGGTGGCGCAGATCTACTCGGCGATCCAGACCGGCGGCAATCTGGGCATGCAGACCATGGATTCTGCGCTGGCGCGGCTGGTCACCGACAATACCGTGGCGCGCGAGGAGGCTCAGGCCAAGGCCAAGGGCGTGCTGGCCTGAGCACGGATAACAAGGAGGCAGGGACATGACGGCAAAAGAGTGGCTCCACCAGCTGCTGGACATCATGGTGCAGAAGGAGGCGTCGGATCTGCTGATCTCGGTGAACGCGCCGCCCACGCTGAAGATGGCCGGCCAGCTCATTCCCCTCGGCGACCAGGGGCTCAGCGTGGCGCAGGTCAACGAGCTGGTCGGCGTCTCGCTGCCCGAGGCGCAGCAGGAGCGCTTCAAGACCGAGCACGAGGCCAACTTCGCGCTGAGCCTCAAGGGCATGGGGCGTTTTCGCATCAGCGCCTTCCAGCAGCGCAACCAGATGGCCATGGTCGTTCGGCGCATCGGCTTCGACATTCCCCATCTGGAGGAGCTCTCGCTGCCCGCCACCCTCGGCGAGCTGGCCAACAACAAGCGTGGCCTGGTGTTTGTGGTCGGCGGCACCGGCACCGGCAAGTCGACCACCCTGGCGTCGATGATCCAGCAGCGCAACGAGACGATCGGCGGCCACATCATCAGCGTCGAGGATCCCATCGAGTACGTGCATCCGCACCGCAAGGCGATCATCAACCAGCGCGAGGTGGGCATCGACACCGAGTCCTTCGAGGTGGCCCTGAAGAACACCCTGCGCCAGGCGCCGGATGTGATCCTGATCGGTGAGGTGCGCACCCGGGAGACCATGGAGCACGCGCTGACCTTCGCCGAGACCGGCCACCTCTGCCTGGCGACGCTGCACGCCAACAACGCCAACCAGGCGCTGGACCGCATCATCAACTTCTTCCCCATCGAGCGTCACGCCCAGGTGTGGCTCGACCTTTCGCTCAATCTGCACGCCATCGTCGCCCAGCAGCTGCTGCCCACGGTCGACGGCGGGCGCTGCCCGGCGATCGAGATCATGCTCAAGTCGCCGCTGATCGGTGACCTGGTGCGCAAGGGGGAGGTCAGTGAGATCAAGAAGGTCATGTCGCGCTCGCGGGATCTCGGCATGCAGACCTTCGATCAGGCGCTCTATGAGCTCTTCAAGGCCGGCAAGATCACCGAGGAGGTGGCGCTGGTGCACGCCGACTCGGCCAACGACCTGCGCATGATGATCAAGTTCGGCGACGAGAGCGGTAAAGGCGTGGCCGGGGCCAAGGAGGCGGCCAGCCACCTCTCGCTGAGGGGCGAGGACGACTTCTAACGGCTCGGCCCGCGCTCGCTCTTCAGGGAGCTCATGGGGCGTAGAGCCCGCCGAGCACCCGGGCACCGGCGGCGCCGGTCACCGAGGGCAGGTTGCCCGGCTGGCCGGCCAGGCGCTGCGCGGCCAGCCAGGCGAAGGCCCCGGCCTCCAGCCAGTCGGCGGGCCAGCCCCAGTCGTCACCGGTGGTGAGCGGGGTCTCGGGCAGTCGGCGCGCCAGGCGTGCCAGCAGGTCCGGATTGTGGGCGCCGCCGCCGCAGGGGATCAGCAGCGCGGCCGGCGGGGCCGACAGGGTCTCCCGGGCCATCTCCACGCCCAGCGTCACGCTGGCGGCGGTCAGCTCGGCCAGCGTGGCCTGCACGTCCTCCGGTGATTCCCCCCCTTCTAGATGCCTTTCCAGCCAGTCCAGATGGAACACCTCGCGGCCGGTGCTGCGGGGCGGTGGCCGGTGGAAGAAGGGCTGTGCCAGCAGGCGCCTCAGCAGCGCCTCGTCGACCCGGCCCGAGGCCGCCCAGGCGCCGCCGGCGTCGAAGCGCCCGCCGCGATGGCGGGCGTGCCAGGCATCCATCAAGGCATTGGCCGGCCCGGTATCGAAGCCCAGCGGTGGGCGCGGATCCTTGGCGGGCGGCAGCAGCGTGAGGTTGGCAAAGCCCCCCAGGTTCAGCACCAGGCGCCATTCGCCGCGCGCCCGAAACAGCGCCTCGTGGAAGGCCGGGGCCAGCGGCGCGGCCTGGCCGCCGGCGGCCAGGTCGCGGCGGCGCAGGTCGCCGACCACCGCGCAGCCGGTGAGCTCGGCGAGCAGGCTGGGGTTGTCGAGCTGCAGCGTATAGGCCGGGCCGCCGTCATGGCCCCAGGGGGCGTGCTCGATGGTCTGGCCATGGCTGCCGATGGCGGCGATGGTCTCCCGCCCCGCGTCGCTGGTGCCGAGCAGCGCCTCGACGGCGGTGGCCTGCAGGCGGCAGAAGGCGTCCTCGGCGGCCGCCAGCTCGGCGAAGGCCACGCGATCGGCGTGGCAGAGTCGCCACAGCAGGTCGCGCAGCGGCTCGGGCATCGTCTCGGCATGGGTGGCGATCAGGCTCGGTGCGCGTCCCGGGGTGATATCGACGAGGGCGGCATCGACGCCGTCGAGACTGGTGCCTGACATCAGGCCGATGAAGAGGCTCATGGGGACTCCCGGGCGGGCTCAACCGTGGGTGGTCGGACATGGTACCATCCTCGACCATTCGAACACCGAGTGCCCGCCGGGTCGCGGGCCGCCTGCTGAGTGGAGAGGAGACAATGACCGATGTAGCTGGCGCCCTGGCGCTGCTCAAGCGCGGCACCCACGAGATCCTGCTCGAGGACGAGCTGGAGAAGAAGCTGACCTCCGGGCGCACGCTGCGCATCAAGGCGGGCTTCGATCCCACGGCGCCGGACCTGCACCTCGGGCACAGTGTCCTGCTGACCAAGATGCGCCAGTTTCAGGACCTGGGTCACGAGGTGATCTTCCTGATCGGTGACTTCACCGGGCGCATCGGGGATCCCACCGGCAAGAACGTGACGCGCAAGCCGCTCACCGAGGAGGAGGTCAAGGCCAACGCCCAGACCTATAAGGAGCAGGTGTTCAAGATCCTCGATCCCGACAAGACCGAGGTGCGCTTCAACGCCGAGTGGTTCTCGGCCATGAGCGCGGCCGACATGATCGAGCTCGCCGGCCAGAGCACCGTGGCGCGGATGCTCGAGCGCGACGATTTCGACAAGCGCTACAGCGCGGGCCAGCCGATCTCCCTCCACGAGTTTCTCTATCCGCTGGTGCAGGGCTACGACTCCGTGGCGCTGGAGGCCGATGTGGAGCTCGGCGGCACCGACCAGAAGTTCAACCTGCTGATGGGACGCGAGGTCCAGAAGCACTTCGGCCAGTCGCCCCAGGTAGTGATGACCATGCCGCTGCTCGAGGGGCTCGACGGCGTGCAGAAGATGTCCAAGTCGCTGGGCAACTATGTCGGCGTCGACGAGACGCCGGGGTCGATGTTCAACAAGCTGGTCTCCATGCCCGACAGCCTGATGTGGCGCTACTTCGAGCTGCTCTCGCTCAAGCCCAACGAGGAGATCGAGGCGCTCAAGCGCGATGTCGAGGGCGGTGCCAACCCGCGCGACATCAAGATGGTCCTCGCCCGCGAGCTGATCGGTCGCTATCACGGTGAAGAGGCGGCCGCCAACGCCCACCGCAGTGCGGGCAACCAGCTCGCCGAGGGCGAGCTGCCGGAGGACTTGCCCGAGGTCGAGGTCGACTTCGAGGGCAGCGCCCAGGCGCCGATCGCCGCGGTGCTCAACCGCTCGGGACTGGCCAACAACAGTGCCCAGGCCAAGGACATGCTCGGCAATGGCCGGGTCAAGGTGGATGGCGAGGTGGTCGAGCGTGATCATATGCTCGAGACCGGCAAGAGCTACGTCATCCAGGCGGGCAAGAAGCGCTATGCCCGAGTGACCCTCGGCTGAGGCACGCCTCTCTCTATGTGGCTGACCGGCTCTCCCGGCCACGACGCCCGCCTCGCGCGGGCGTTCGTGTCTCTGCAGAATGGGTAAGCTATCCACAGCCGGTGGCGCAATAGCGGCGGTGGATAAGGGTGGTGGATAAAGGACGGTGGACAGTCAGGCGGCGTGAGGTGAGGGTGATGTTGCGGGTCTTCGTGTCATCGCCGTTTCATGGTCTCGACACGGCTCTGACATTTTTCTTCATCGAGGCCTTGCGCGGCTCCGGGGAAATCCGTAAAGTACGCATCCGCTGCCGGCAACGGGCAAACGTTGCAGGCGGTGATGGTGGCAGAAGTGCTTGTTTCCACTTGGGTTTTTCGAAGACGCTTTGAAAATTCCCGCTTGACGAACTCGCCGCATTCGGTAGAATGCACGCCACTCGATCGGCACTCGCAGCGCTCTAGCGCAACGAGGTTTCGGTCACCCGGTTCGCTTCTTCGGAACGCCTTGCAGGGTTGACAAGAACAGCCGGTCATGTAGAATACGCCTTCCTCGCAGGGCGTCGGCGAGACCGCCGCTTCAACAGAAGCAGGCCGGACACGACGGCAACAGCGAGACGCTCTTTAACAATCGATCAGGTAATTCATGTGGGCGCTTGTCGGGATGTTGGTGACCAGTCACTGAAACATTCAAGGCAAGCGACTCGTCAAAATG
>NZ_JBEGCI010000010.1:115382-153813 GCF_040196315.1 Halomonas pelophila | reverse complement strand
AAGCTGGTGCCATCGTGCAAACACTGCTGCGCCACCTGCAGTTTGAACCACTCGTCGTATCGTTTGCTCATAAAAACACCCCGAAGGTTGGATTGGGGGTCCAACTTTCGGGGTGCAGTTCACGCCTGGATGGGGGCTTTTTCATGTCTCGATGGTGTCAAGGCCGGGCGTGGCGAGAGACCGTCGCCTGACGAGCCGGGGAGCCGCCCCACGCCGGCGGGCATGGGGGTCCCCATGCCCTGCTGTCATCACCCCAGCAGCAGCTCCGGCAGGAACAGGGCCAGCTCGGGAATGAAGGTGGTCAGCATCAGTGTCGGCAGCCAGGCGAACACGATCAGGATCAGCGTCGGCTTGAGCATCTCGTTGACGGGCGTATCGGTCACCTGCGACCCCAGATAGAGCAGAGGCGCCGTCGGCGGGGTGATATTGGCCATTCCCAGGTTCACGCCCAGCACGGCCGCAAAGTGAATCGGGTCCATGCCCACCCCCTGCACGATGGGCAGCAGCAGCGGTGCCGACAACAGAAGCCCGCTGATGTCATCCATCAACATGCCGATAAGGATCAGGACCAGATTGACCATCAGAAGAATGACGATGGGGTTATCGGAGACCGAATACACCAGCTCCTTGGCGATGCCGGGAATGTCTTCGAACAGCAGGAAGCGGCTGACGATCAGGACCATGAAGATCATGATCATCACGACACCGATGGTGACCCCCGCACTGCGCATGGTCTGCAGGAAGGTCTTCCAGGTCAGTCCCTTGTAGACATAGATACCGATGGGAATCGCATAGATGACCGCCACGCCGGCGGCCTCGACCGGCGTCATGATCCCGCCATAGATGCCGCCCAGGATGATGGCCGGCATGGTCAAGGCCGGTAGCGCCTTGAAGCTGCGCTGGCGCAGCACCAGGTTGAACGGCGTGACCTTCCGGCTGAGGGTGAGCCCCTCCACCTTGCGCAGGCAGAGATAACTGACCAGGCAGAGCAGGAAGACGAGGATGATCCCGGGAATCACCGTGGACAAAAACGCCTTGAGCACCGACTGCTGGGTCACCCAGGCGTAGAGGATGTGAGAAGCGCTGGGCGGAATCAGCAGCCCCAGCGGACTGGCACTGACGATAAGTGCCGCCGAGAGCCCCTGAGGATAGTTCGCCTGGCGCAGGTGCGGCATCATGATGCTGCCGATACAGGTCAGGGTGGCGTTGGCGCTGCCGGAGATGGAGCCGAAAATGCCGCTCGCGACGACAGAGGCGGCGGTCAAGCCGCCCTTCAAGTGACCGACAAAGAGTTCGGCCAGGCTGACCAGGGGCTTGGCTATGCGGCCCTTTTCCATCACCGCCCCGGCGATAATGAACAGGGGAATGGCCAGCAGCACTAGCGAGTTCATCTTCCAGTGTCCGGTGGGAAGAAAACCGCTGACGTCATGCCCTCCGACCAGTGCCAGGAAGATCAGCAGGCCACCAAAGGCCATGGGCACGCTCACGCCGATCAGCAGAAGCGCACACAGTATGACAATGACTCCAAGAATGATCATGTTACTTTCCCGTTAATCGGCTTTAGCCGAGTTCAAAGCTTGATCACGACGGCATAAGAGGACATACAAGTGCAGGGCGCTATATACCGCCATCATCACAAAACCGATAAGTATGCCCAACCTCGGCACCAGGAAAGGTATATGCAAGGCAACTGTTCTCTGCCAGTTAGGGTACGCATCGATGCTTTCCTTGATCATCAAACATCCCCAATAGACGATGACCAGCGTGATGATAAGCTCGATGGCCTCGACCAACACGCCTCGCCAGTACAGCAGCTTGGGGTTCTTGATCATGAAGCCCAGCATGTCTGCTTTTACATGGGCCCTGTTATGAGTGGCCACAGCACTGGCGAGGAAAAACAACCATATCGCAATGACCAGCAACCACTCTTCATAGGCAAAGAGATCCGCTCCGAATCCGTACCTGGCCACAACAACGAAGAAAAACGTCAACGCCATGGTGATGCCGGAGGCGATGATGACAAAATTCATCAACTTCATTATGGTCCGCAACGGCACATTCAAATGCGCCGGATAATGGTGCTCCAGGCTTTCCATAATTCAATATCCCGGTGTAAAAAAAGAAGAGAGACCGACGGATGTGCATCCGTCAGTCTCAATCCGTATATGACTGGCAGTTAAGCTTCCGACCCCCGGAGGCGATCCAGCACGTCCTTGCCAATTTCTTCTTCCGCGGCGCCCCATACGACCTCGCGGACCCTCTTCTTCATTGCCTGCTTTTCTTCTTCGCTTGACTGAAGTACCTGATACCCTTCCTCCAGAAGCTTTTCCTCGAACTCCTGCTCGCTGGCCTTGTTCCAGGCAAAGAAATCATCTGCAGCCTTGTTCATGGCGTCAGTCACGACGTCCTGCTGCGCTTCGTTCATCTTCCCCCAGGTCTTATTGGAGATATAGTAAAATGAAGTATCCGTCACGGCATTGTTGGCAATGTAGTACTCGCCCACGTCACTGATGGCGAAGATGTTGTAGGCATCCTGTGTAGTGCAGCAGAGAGCGCCATCGACGATTCCGCTCTGCAGTGCCGGGAAGATATCTCCCCAGGCCATGGTCGTGGCCTGGTAGCCCATGAGCTCGACGGTATTCTTGATCAGGCTGGAGGACCAGACACGGATGTTCATCTCCTTGTCGTCCATGCCGGCCCAATCCTCGGGCTGCTCGTTGGCGACAACGCCCGTAAAGCCCACGGGGATGCTGTTCATCAGGCGCAGGTCGAGACCGTCCAGACGCTCCGACATGATCTGATTGAACGCGGAGTCCTGGTTCATCATCACATCTTCCATGTCCTGCCAGCTGCTCACCAGGAAAGGCAGCGAGGCGATTTCGAGGACGGGGTCCTTGTGGGAGTAGATGAATCCGGCGACCATATCGATGTTGCCGCGAATGGCATCTTCGAACAGCTCTTCCCCGGAGCCCAGCTGGTTGGCGGGGAAGACCGTCACACTGAGACCGACGTCGGCCGCCTCGATGTCGGCTTCGACCTGCTCCATCATCTTGGTGCCCTGGCTGTTGGCCGGGAGCGTGCCGGCGAAGTTCAGCCGGAGATCCCCTGCCGACACGGCCATGGATGACGCAAGTGCACACCCTCCCACACTGGTCAGGAGCAGCTTGGACACGTGCTTGCTGATGGGCTTCTTCGATAACATGGGAAGTATCTCCTGGGAGTTATTTTGATCTTTCAGCGATAGAAGAGCAGTGGCGAACCTGCCCGCTGTCCGGCCCGTGCCCGGTCAGCAGAGAGGGGAAGAAGGCGTAGAGAGATGCCGTCCTGAAGGCGCCAGCAGAATGACGGTATGGCCGTGATTCCGTCAGCCGCGTGAGCGGCTTTCCTGTGCCCCCGGTAACGGAAAGGTGCTATTGCGTGCGAACCCGACCCGGTCTTTTCATGCCAGATGCTGCGTCAGTCGGTTCGCATAAAGCCCGTTGAATCCTGCCTCACCCGTTTCCCGAAACACAGTAGTCTTGCGAGTGCTCGCGCTTCAATTTCGCTACCCTTTCACACTTGACGCTTTTTTATGCTTCATGAGCATCTTTCTGCATGCATTTCGCGGCGGATTCGACTTTGGTCGTGCACTCCGGGGCCTCGGGCGTCGACAACGACGCTCCCCGATGGCAACGCTCCAGGGAGGAAATGAAAACGCCACCGCAGCGGTCTGCGGTGGCGTTGTTGAACAGGGCGGTACAGCGTCAGTCAGCGCACGATGCCCTCTCGTCTTAGCCTGGCGATGTCCTCCGGCGTCAGCCCCATCTCGGCGAGAATGGCATCGCTGTCCTGCCCGAGGTGGGGTGGCGCGATCTCGCTGGTCAGCGCCTCTCCGTCGAAGCGCAGGGGGCTCGCCACCTGAGGCACTCTCCGGCCATCCTGCTCGAGAGTGTGGTGCAGGCCGCGGTGGCGCACCTGGGGGTCGTCGAACACCTCGGTCAGGGTATTGATGGGCCCCGCCGGAATGCCGCGCACCTCCAGCTCGGCGAGCCAGTCGTCGCGGTCGCGGCCGAGCAGCCGTGACTGGATCATCGCCACCAGCACCTCCCGATTGCCGACCCGAGCGGCGTTGGTGGCATAGGCGGGATCCTCGGCCCAGTCGGGATGCCCCAGCAGGTGGGCCAGGCGGGCGAACTGGGCATCGTTGCCCACGGTGAGCACCAGGTGGCCATCGGCGCAGGCGAAGGCCTGATAGGGGACGATGTTGGGATGGGCGTTACCGTGACGCTTTGGAGATGACCCGCTGGTCAGCGCATTGAGGGCCTGGTTGGCGAGCGTCGCGACCTGGACATCGAGCAGCGCCACATCGATGTGGCGCCCCCTCCCCGTGCGTGCGCGCTCATGGAGAGCGGCCAGCACCCCGACCGAGGCGTAGAGGCCGGTCATCACGTCGGTGATCGCCACGCCGGTCTTCATGGGCATGCCGTCGGGCTCGCCGGTGAGGCTCATCAGCCCCCCCATGGCCTGGATCATGAAGTCGTAGCCGGCGCGACGGGCGTAGGGGCCATCCTGGCCGAAGCCGGTGATCGAGCAGCCGATCAGCCGCGGGTTGAGCGCCTTCAGGCTCGGGTAGTCGAGGCCGTACTTCGCGAGCCCCCCGACCTTGAAGTTCTCGAGCAGGATGTCGGCGCCCTTGGCGAGCTCCCTGACCAGGGCCTGTCCGCCCTCGCTGGCGATATCCACGGCAAGCGATTGCTTGCCGCGGTTGGCACAGAGGTAGTAGGCCGCCTGGCGCTCGGCCCCGTGATCGCCGTCCAGCCAGGGGGGCCCCCAGCCGCGGGTGTCGTCGCCACGGCCGGGATGCTCGATCTTGATCACCCGAGCGCCCAGATCGGCCAGCTGCTGGCCGGACCAGGGCCCGGCCAGCACCCGCGAAAGATCGAGCACCGTGATGCCCTCAAGCGGTCCGCTCATCTGCAGCTCCTTGCTCACTCTCACTCGGGGCTGACCCGGCAACAAGCCCTGGTGTGCCGTACCATCGAGGAGGCGCTGTGAATACCTCCCTGTACGCTACCGACGCCCTACGGCGCTCTCGCATCCTGCGCCGCTTGCAGGGCCGGTGCTGGCCATCCATGGCCAGCCCGTTCGGAGCGGTGCTCCTCACCCATGGCGTAGGACCTCCCCTTCGGCTTGTTCCCGACCCCCTCGTGAGACGCATGTCATGTGGCCTACCGGGTCAGCCGGTAAACGCCTGGATGCCGGTCTGGGCACGCCCGAGGATCAGGGCGTGAACGTCATGGGTGCCCTCATAGGTATTCACCGCCTCGAGGTTCATCACGTGGCGGATTACGTGATACTCGTCGCTGATGCCGTTGCCCCCGTGCATGTCGCGGGCCATGCGAGCGATATCCAGCGCCTTGCCGCAGTTGTTGCGCTTGATCAGCGAGATCGCCTCGGGCACCAGCTGATCCTCGTCGATCATCCGCCCCACCCGCAGCGCGGCCTGCAGCCCCAGGGCGATCTCGGTCTGCATGTCGGCGAGCTTCTTCTGGATCAGCTGGTTGGCGGCCAGGGGGCGGCCGAACTGCTTGCGCTCCAGAGTGTAGTCGCGGGCGGCGTGCCAGCAGGCCTCGGCGGCGCCCATGGTGCCCCAGGCGATGCCGTAGCGCGCCCGATTAAGACAGGAGAAGGGCCCCTTGAGCCCCTTGACGCCGGGCAGGCGGGCCTCGTCGCCGACCTCCACGTCCTGCATGGCGATCTGGCCGGTGACGGAGGCGCGCAGACTGAACTTGCCCTCGATCTTGGGCACGGAGAGGCCCTTCATGCCCTTCTCGAGGATGAACCCGTTGACCACGCCCTCCTCGTCGCGGGCCCAGACCACGAAGACATCGGCGATGGGCGAGTTGGTGATCCAGGTCTTGGTGCCGTTCAGCCGCCAGCCACCATCGAAGCGGGTGGCGCGGGTGCTCATGCCGCCCGGGTCGGAGCCGTGATCCGGCTCGGTGAGGCCGAACGCCCCCACCCACTCGCCGCTGGCCAGCCTCGGCAGGTACTTCTCGCGCTGGGCCTCGCTGCCGAAGGCATGGATCGGATACATCACCAGGCTCGACTGCACGCTCATCGCGCTTCGGTAGCCGGAGTCGACCCGCTCCACCTCGCGGGCGATCAGGCCGTAGCTGACGTAGTTGAGCCCGGCGCCGCCGTAGCCGTCGATGGTCGCGCCGAGCAGGCCCAACTCGCCCATCTCGTTCATGATCTCGCGGTCGAAGTGCTCGTGACGGTTGGCCTCCAGCACCCGCGGCAGGAGCTTCTCCTGACAGTAGTCATGGGCCGTCTGGCGGACCATGCGCTCCTCTTCGCTGAGCTGGTCGATCAGGCGGAAGGGGTCGTCCCAGGTGACGGGGGTGATCTGGCTCATGGGGCATCCTCGAGTGGCGTGGCATTAATTTCTACATTTTCAACAAATGTAGACCAATAACACCCCACTGCCAAGCCCGACGCGCCTTTCCACCCTCCCTTCCGGCGCCTCCTTGCCACACCCCGGTCGGCGCATGTGTCAAGGTGCCCGAGGCGACAGCTGGCGACGGATCTGCCACCAGGCCAGCCCCCCGACCAGCAGGTTGGCCGCGAGCACGCCGGCAAACACCCCGCTGCTGCCGGCCAGGCGACCGCCCAGCCAGGCCAGCGGCACGGTGAGCATGAACAGCCGGATCACCGACAGGCGCATGGCCAGCGCCGGCCGGTGCAGGGCATTGAGCGACGAGACCGCCAGTATCACCACGCCCTGGGCGCCCAGCCCCAGGGGCACCAGCCACAGGAAGCTGCGCAGTACCCCGGCCACCGCCTCCGTTTCGGCATAGCCCGCCACCAGCCAGGGCGCCAGCCCCTGCAACGCGCCCCAGACCAGCAGCTGCCAGGCCAGTACGAAGACGAAGCAGCCGAAGATCGCCCGGCGCACCCGGTCGTGCTGTCCGGCCCCGGCGTTCTGGCTGACCAGCGGTGACAGGGTCATCGAGAGCGCCAGCACGACGATCTGGGAGATCGCCTCGATGCGGCTGCCGACGCCGTAGCCCGCCACGGCGGGGTGGCCATGATCGGCGATGATGCGGGTCACAAGCCCGAGGGCGATGGGCGTGAAGACGCTGGTGAGCGCCGCCGGGCCGGCGATGCGACCGAGCTCCCGCCAGGAGGCGGCCAGTCCCTTCGCATCGAGTCCGGCCAAATCGAAGAGCGCGCGCAGTTCGCGATGACAGGCCAGCACCATCGCCATCAGGCCCCAGCTGATCACGGTGGCGAGCGCCGCCCCGCTGACGCCGAGCGCCGGGAAGGGACCGGCCCCGAAGATCAGCCACCAGTCGAGCAGCACGTTGATGCCGGCGGCCAGCGCCATCATCAGCCCTTGGGTGGCGGTGTTGCCATGGGCGCGCAGGATGCTGTTGAGCACCCGCGGGACGATCATCGCGGCCGCGCCCAGGTACCAGATGCCCATGTAGTCGCGGATATGCGGCATCAGCACGTTATCGGCGCCCATCAGTCGAAACAGCGGCTCCAGGGTCGCGAGGCCCAGCAGGGTCATAACGCCCCCCACCACCACGGCCAGCAGGGCCGCATCGGTGGCGCGACGGCGCACCGTCTGGGGCTCGCCCTGCCCCAGCCGACGGGCCACCACCGCCGAGGTGCCGATGCCCAGGCCAATGGCCAGGCTGATGACCGTGAACACGACCGGGAAGGTGAAGGAGACCGCCGCCAGCTCCTCGGTGCCGAGCCGGGAGATGAACCAGGCATCCACCAGGTTGAAGCTCATCATGGCGAGCATGCCGACCACCACCGGCAGGCTCTTGCGCAGCAGGGTGGCCGCAATGGGCCCCTCGAGCAGCTCGCGACGCGCGGGGCGCGCTGCCCGGGAAGCGGAGGGCGAGGACGGTGAGGAAGGCGGTGCGCTCATACGGGCTCTCGACGAGAAACGGGCACGAAAGTGTGCCCGTTTTCGCCACCCCCGTGTAGGAGTGGGGCGCGGTTCGCGCCTAGCGGTGTCACCCGCTCGATCTACTTCTTGCCCTGATCCTCGCCCTGGCGATAGAGGGTCTGGATGCTGGAGAAGTCGCGCTGGCCGCTGCCCTGGGCGCTGTGCAGGGCGAAGAGATTGCGCGCCTGGGAGCCCATCGGCACGCTGGACTTCGAGCCCAGCGCCAGCTCCCAGGCGAGCCCCAGGTCCTTGGCCATCAGATCGGTCAGGAAGCCGCCCTGGTAGTCCCGGGAGGCTGCCGAGCCCTCCATCACCCCGGGCCAGGGGTTGTAGACGTTGAGCGCCCAGTTACCGCCGCTGCTCTGCTTCATGATCTCGGAGAGCACCGCCGGGTCCAGGCCGTTCTTCACGCCCAGCGCCAGCGCCTCGGCGGTGCCGGACATCAGGATGCCGAGCAGCATGTTGTTGCAGATCTTGGCCACCTGGCCGGCGCCCGACTCGCCGGCGTGGAAGATATTCTTGCCCATCGCCTCGAGCAGCGGCTTGCCCTGCTCGAAGCCGGCCTGATCTCCGCCGACGATGAAGGTCAGGGTGCCGGCCTTGGCGCCGCCCACCCCGCCGGAGACCGGGGCGTCCAGGTAGGTGAAGCCGCGCTCGGCGGCGGCGGCGCCCACCAGGCGCGCGTCGTCCGGCGCGATGGTCGAGGAATCGATCAGCAGCGGGCGGTGCTCCAGGGCGTCGAGCAGGCCCGGCGCACCGTCGCGCCCCAGATAGAGGCTCTGCACGTGGGCGCCGGCCGGCAGCATGGAGATGACCACCTCGGCGCCGGAGGCCGCGGCCTCGGCGCTAGTGGCGCGGCTCGCGCCCTCGGCTTCGAGGGCCTGGATGGCCTCCTCCACCAAGTCGAAGACGGTCACCTCGTGCCCGGCCTTGAGCAGGTTGATGGCCATGGGAGCGCCCATGTTACCGAGGCCGATAAAGGCGATGTTCATTGGCGTGGCTCCTGTTTCGTTGTGAGTTGTTCAGGACAAGCGTTCATGTCGGTCGGTGCGCTGGCCTCAGCCCACGCGATGGCCGACGCCCAGATCGCGCAGCGGGTGTGTCTCGGCGGACCAGCGCGTGCTCATCAGCACCTGGATATCGGCCTCGGGCACCTCGGCCACCCTGGCGTGGGACCAGCGCGGCGCCTTGTCCTTGTCGATCAGCAGGGCGCGCACGCCCTCGACGAAGTCCCCCTCGCGGCAGCACTGCACCGAGAGGCTGAGCTCCTCACGGAAGGCGTCGGCGAGGCCGGTGTGGGCATGGCGCTCGAGCATGCGCCACACCAGCTGGGCACTCACCGGGCAGCCGGCCTCGAGCCGCGCGCGGTTGGCGGCGAGCCAGGCATCCTCGGTGGTGTCGCGCAGGATGCGCTTGACGGCGCACGCGGCGTCGACGCGTCCCACCAGCGACTGGAGGTGATCCAGATGCGGCCACACCTGCGCCGGCGGGGCCGCCTCGCGATCCTCATGATCATCGAGCACCGACTGCACGCCGGCCCGCAGGGCCCGCGGAGCGCGATCGCCGTAGTCGGCCTCCTGCAGCGCGCCGAGCAGCGCCTCGCGACGCTCGCGCGGAATGAAGCGATCGGCCATGCCCAGGTCGAGGGCGTCCCTGGCATTGAGCTGGGCGCCGGTGAGGCCCAGGTAGGCGCCCACGCCGGCCGGCATGCGCCCCAGGAACCAGCTCGCGCCGATATCGGGGTAGAGGCCGATGGTGATCTCGGGCATGGCGATGCGGGTGGTCTCGGTCACCAGGCGCTGGAAGCCACCGGCCATCAGCCCCAGGCCCCCGCCCATGACGATGCCGTCGCCCCACACCATCAGCGGCTTGGGATAGGTATGGATGCGATAGTCGAGACGATACTCCGCCGTGAAGTAGGTCTCGGCGAAGAGGCCGTCGCGCCCGGCGCCACGGTTCTCGCCCTCCTCGGTCAGCGAGCGGTAGAGGGCCACCACGTCGCCGCCGGCGCAGAAGGCCTTGTCGCCGCTGCCCTCGAGCCACACGGCCACCACGCTGCGGTCGACCGCCCAGGCGTCGAGCTTGGCCTCGAGCTGGCGGATCATCTCCAGCGACAGGGCGTTGAGCGACTTCGGGGCATTCAGGGTGGCCACGCCGATACGGCCGCCGTCGCGGGTGGGCAGCTCGTCGAAGAGCACTGCAAGGTCCGACATCCGGGGATCTCCTGGATCTGGTAAAGGGTACAGGCGGTTACTGGAGCGACTCGATGACGCCGTCGGCCAGCAGGCGGCGAGCGACGATCAGGCGCATGATCTCGTTGGTCCCCTCGAGGATCTGGTGCACCCGGGTGTCGCGCACCAGCCGCTCCAGGGGATATTCACGAATGTAACCATAGCCGCCGTGCAGCTGCAGGGCCTCGTTGCAGACGTTGAAGCCCATATCGGTGGCGAAGCGCTTGGCCATGGCGCAGTGGGCGGTGGCCTCGGGATCATTCTGGTCGAGGCGCCAGGCGGCGTGGCGAACCATCAGCCTGGCCGCGGTAAGCTCGCTGGCCATGTCGGCGAGCTTGAACTGCAGGGCCTGGAAGCTCGAGAGGTCGCGACCGAACTGCTTACGCTCGGCCAGATAGTCCCGCGACAGGGTCAGGGCCTGCTGGGCGGCGCCCAGCGAGCAGCTGGCGATGTTCAGCCGCCCGCCGTCGAGGCCCTTCATGGCGAACTTGAAGCCCTCGCCTTCCGCCCCGAGGCGGTTGGTGACCGGCACCCGCACGCCATCGAAGCTCACCAGGCGGGTCGGCTGGCTTTTCCAGCCCATCTTCTCCTCGTTCTTGCCGTATTCCACGCCGGCGGCATCCGCCGGCACCACGATCGTCGAGACGCCGCCGGCGCCGCTGTCGGGCTCACCGGTGCGGGCCATCACCACCAGCACCTCGGTGGCGCCCGCCCCGGAGATGAACATCTTGCTGCCCGAGATGACGTAGTCGTCGCCGTCGCGAACCGCCTTGGTGCGCAGGCTGGCCGCGTCGGAGCCGGCGCCGGGTTCGGTCAGGCAGTAGGAGCCCAGCGCCTCACCGGCTACCATGGCGGGCACCCAGGCCTCGCGCAGGGCGTCGTCGCCCCAGGTGGCGATCATCCAGGTGACCATGTTGTGGATGGTCAGGTAGGCAGTGGTGGCGATGCAGCCCTGGGAGAGCTGCTCGAAGATCAGCGACGCCTCGAGCCGCGAGAGGCCGAGACCGCCGTGCTCCTCGGGGGTATAGATGCCGAGAAAGCCCGCCTCGCCCGCCCGGCGGATGACGTCCACCGGGAAGTGGGAGGTCGCGTCCCAGTCGGCCGCATGGTCGGCCAGCTCGGCGCGGGCGAAGTCGGCGGCGGCCGCGGCCAGCGCCTTCTGATCATCGGTCAGGGAGAAGTCCATGGGGAATCCCTCTTGTTCGGCTATGAATGATTTCGGCCAGGAATGGGTGACGGTTCGAGGTAGTGGTCCGCGCGGCGCTGCCCGAGGGCCGGGTGTCGAGGCGCCCGACGGGCGCCATCGACCACTCCGGCCGGCTGGCCCCCAACCTAGCACTTGCTAGGTTTATCCCATATCACCCCATGGTCGAACAAGCACTTTACGTTAACGTCAACCTCGTCTAGTGTTGCCAGACGAGGTGGGAAACCGCCGGTTCACCACCCGGTCACAGGATCAACGTCATGACACAATCAACCTCACCAGACACCACGAGCGGCCAGGACGCCCTGCCGCGCCAGCACCGCCAGTACACCATCGGTGAGCTGGCGAGGATGTTCGAGGTGACGCCACGCACCATCCGCTTCTATGAGCAGGAGGGCCTGCTGGCCCCGCGTCGCGAGGGACAGAAGCGCATCTATCACGAGAAGGATCGGGTGCGCCTGAAGCTGACCCTGCGCGGCAAGCGCCTGGGATTCTCGCTGGGCGAGATCCGCGAAGTGGTGATGATGTATGACGCCATGCCCGACGGGAATGCGCGCCAACTGCGGCGCCTGCTGGAGATACTGGCCGACAAGCGCGCCAACCTCGAGCGCCAGCTGGAGGACATCCGCCTGATGCGCATGGAGCTCGACGACGTGGATCACCGCGCCCGGGAGGTCCTGCGCGGCCTCGGCCACGAGGCCTGAGCGCCCGCCCCCCGATCGAACACCCACCACGACGTCATCCTGCGTTTCACGTACACCGCCACAGGCTAGCAACAAGACGAGAAACTCCATGACACGCCAACACCCTTCGATCAGCTACGTCAGCGGTATCAGCGACACTCCCCTCAAGGGCCAGACCATCGGCGACTGCTTCGACGACACCGTGGCGCGCTTCGCCGAGCGCGACGCCCTGATCAGCCGCCACCAGGGGCTGCGCTACAGCTGGAGGGAGCTTCAGCAGGCGGTTGACCGGGTGGCCCGCGCCCTGATCGCCCTGGGGGTGACGCAGGGCGAGCGCGTCGGCATCTGGTCGCCCAACTGCGCCGAATGGACGATCACCCAATTCGCCACCGCGAAGATCGGCGCCATCCTGGTCAACATCAACCCCAGCTACCGCACCCACGAGCTCGATTATGCGCTCAAGCAGTCCGGCGCCTCGACGCTGATCCTGCAGGGGGCCTTCAAGAGCTCCGACTATGTGGCGACGCTGGCCGAGCTGGCGCCTGAGCTGAACGAAGGCGGCCCCGGCACCTTCAAAAGCGCCAAGCTCCCCGACCTCAAGCGGGTGATCTGCCTCGACGAGCAGCGCGCGCTGCCCGGCATGCTGACCTGGTCCCAGATGCTCGACCATGCCGATGCAATCTCCGCCGACCGGCTGGCCGAGGTCCAGGCCGGCCTGCAGTTCGACGACCCGATCAACATCCAGTACACCTCGGGCACCACCGGTGCGCCCAAGGGCGCCACCCTCTCCCACCACAACATCCTCAACAACGGCTTCTTCGTGGCGCGCACCATGAACCTCGACGAGACCGATCGCATGGTGATCCCGGTGCCCCTCTACCACTGCTTCGGCATGGTGATGGGCAACCTTGGCTGCGTGACCCACGGCGCCACCATGATCTATCCGGGTGACGGCTTCGAGGCGGGCGAGACCCTGCGCGCCGTCGCCGAGGAGCGCGCCACCACCCTCTATGGGGTGCCCACCATGTTCATCGCCGAGCTGGAGCACCCGGAGTTCGAGAGCTTCGACCTCTCCTCCCTGCGCACCGGCATCATGGCCGGCTCCATCTGCCCCATCGAGGTGATGCGCAACGTCATCGACAAGATGCACATGCAGGACGTGACCATCTGCTATGGCATGACCGAGACCAGCCCGGTGAGCTTCCAGACCCAGACCGACGCGCCGCTGGAGAAGCGCGTCACCACGGTCGGCACCATCCACCCGCACCTCGAGGTCAAGCTGGTCAGCCCCGACACCGGCGCCGCGGTGCCCCGTGGCGGCACCGGCGAGCTCTGCACCCGCGGCTACAGCGTGATGCTCGGCTACTGGGAGAACGCGGAGGCCACCGCCAAGGCCATCGACGCGGCGGGCTGGATGCACACCGGCGACCTGGCGACCATGGACGACGAGGGCTACGTGGCGATCGTCGGGCGCATCAAGGACATGATCATCCGCGGCGGCGAGAACATCTACCCGCGTGAGATCGAGGACTTCCTCTATACCCACCCGGCCATCTCCGACGTGCAGGTGATCGGCGTGCCCGACGATAAGTACGGCGAGGAGGTGATGGCCTGGGTCAAGCTCAGTGAGGGTGAGCAGCTCGACGAGGACGCTCTCAAGGCCTTCTGCAAGGGCCAGATCGCCCACTACAAGGTGCCGCGCTACGTGAAGTTCGTCGACGCCTTCCCGATGACCGTCACCGGCAAGATCCAGAAGTTCAAGATGCGCGAGGAAGCCACCCACGAGCTGGGATTGGCGTAAGCGCCGAGCAGAATATGCCGCGCATGACGAGAAAACCTCCAGCAGACTGATCTGCTGGAGGTTTTTTCTTGGCTGCTTGGCTGCTTGACGCTTACAGGCCCTTGGGGGCGTAGATGCCCGGGGCGTTGCGCCAGTAGCCCTTGTAGTCCATGCCGAAGCCGAACACGTAGCGGTCGGCGACTTCCAGGCTGCAATAGTCCGCCTTGAGCCCCGGCACTGCCTTGCGCTCGTGCTGCTTGTCGACCAGCACCGCGGTGGAGATGCTCGCCGCCCCGGCCTCTCGGCAGTAGTCGAGAATGGCGGCGAGGGTCGAGCCCTCGTCGAGGATGTCGTCGACGATCACCACGTGGCGCCCGGCCATGGGCACCTCCGGGGAGACGCGCCAGAACAGCTCGCCGCCGCGAATGCCACCGCGATAGCGGGTGGCGTGGAGATAGTCGACCTCGACCGGAAAGCCCAGGCGAGTCAGCAGGTGGCCGGTGGTAATCAGCCCGCCGTTCATCACGCAGTAGAAGACCGGCAGCGTGTCACCCAGGTCACGGGTGATCTCGTCGGCCATGCGATCCAGGGCGAGCTCGACCTCGGACTGCGAGATCAGGCAGTCGGCGTTGTCCATGAGCTCACGCATGTCGTCCAGCGACGGGTGGAAGGTATCGAGTGTGGGCATCGGTTAGCGACTCGTCATCGGCAAGTGGAATCGGTATAGAGAGGCGGGCGAGCGTCAGCTGGCCGCCAGGGCTTCCAGGTGAGCATGGACGCGACGCCAGCGCGACAGCGCGCCCAGCGCCTGAAGGTCGGGGCGGGCACGGGCGTAGCGCAGTCGGGACAGGCGTCGTGCCTGGTGGCCCTGGCAGGCCTCGAGGACCTCCAGCGCCGCGGCGCGGTCGTTGCACACCAGCAGCATGTCGCAGCCCGCGGCCAGCGCTGCCCGGGCCCGCTCGCCCGGCGTGCCGGCGAAGGCCGCGCCGGCCATGCTCAGGTCGTCGGAGAAGATCGCGCCCTTGAACCCCAGGCTCTCGCGCAGCATCCCCAGCCACGCCGGCGAGAAGCCGGCCGGGCGATGGTCGAAGCTCGAATAGACGACATGCGCCGGCATCACCGCGTCGAGGCGCGGGGCCAGCTGGGCGAAGGGCAGCAGGTCATGGTCGTGCAGCGCCTCCAGCGGGCGCGCATCCACTGGCAGCTCATGGTGGGAGTCGGCCGCGACGCCGCCATGGCCGGGAAAGTGCTTGCCGACGCCGACCATGCCCGCCTCGTGCAGGCCGTCGAGGAAGGCACGCCCCATGCGGGCCACGGCCTCGGGGTCGGCGGAGAAACTGCGATCCCCGATCACGCTGGAGGTGCCGCCATCGACGTCGAGCACGGGCGCGAAGGAGAGGTCCAGGCCGCAGGCGGCCATCTCCATGCCCAGCAGCCAGCCGGCATCCTGGCAGAGCCGCAGGGTGACCTCGGGCTGCGCGGCGAAGTCACGCCCCAGACGCCCCATGGGCGGCAGGCGCGTCACGCCCTCGCGCAGGCGCTGAACGCGCCCGCCCTCCTGGTCGACCGCCAGCAGCAGGTCGGGACGGATGCGGCGGATCTCGTCGCTCAGGGCGCGGACCTGGACCGCGGAGGCGATGTTGCGGGCGAACAGGATCACCCCGCCGACCTCGGGACGCGCCAGCAGCTCGCCCTCTTCGGGGGTCAGGCTCTGGCCCTCCAGATCCAGCATCACCGGTCCGAGCATCTGAGTCATGATCGTGCCCCTGGAAGTAGAAAGGGAGCAGATTCTAGACCAAAGCCGGACGCCAGGACAGCCCGGGCGCGACGCGCAGAAGCCGGGCAATCGCCGCCATCCCCCGATACAATGGCGCTTTGGAACCGACCGGACAGGAGTCACCCTTGCTCGCCGACCTCCCCCCCTCGCTGCTCTGGCCGCTCACGGCCGTCCTGGGCCTGTGCCTGGGCAGTTTCCTCAACGTGGTGATCACGCGACTGCCGGTGATGCTGATGCTGGGCTGGCGCGCCGAGGCCCGAGAGGCGCTGGAGCTCGAACCGGAAGAGACGCCGCGCTTCAACCTGATCACCCCCCGCTCGCTCTGCCCACGCTGCGAGGCCCCCATCGCCTGGCACGACAACATCCCGCTGCTCGGGTGGTTCAAGCGCCGCGGGCGCTGCGCCAGCTGCGAGGCGCGCATCAGCCCCCAGTACCCGCTGGTCGAGCTGGCCGGCGGCGTGCTGGCGCTGACGGTACTGGCACTCTTCGGCCCGACGCTCGAGGCCCTGTTCATCCTCGGCGCCTGCCTGACGCTGCTGGCCATGGCGGTCATCGACCTGCGCACCCAGCTGCTGCCGGACCTGCTCACCCTGCCGCTGCTGTGGGCGGGCCTGCTCTACCAGCTGCTGTTCCAGCCGCTGTTGCTGCCCTCGGCGGTGATCGGTGCCATGGCCGGCTACCTGGTGCTGTGGAGCTTCAACTGGCTGTTCAAGCTGATCACCGGCAAGGAGGGCATGGGCTATGGCGACTTCAAGCTGCTGGCGGCCCTCGGGGCCTGGCTGGGCTGGCAGACCCTGCCGCTGGTGCTGATCCTCTCCGCCGGGGCCGGCGCGCTGGTGGGCATCCTCATCCAGCTGGCGGTGCCGCGTCTGCGCGGCGCCCCGCTGCCCTTCGGGCCCTGGCTCGTGATGGCCGGCTGGCTCGCCCTGCTGGCGGGCGAGCCGCTGATGGCGCTCTACACCGGGCTGCTCTACTGACGCCTCGAGACCCATGACACCGCACAGGAGACAACGATGATCATTGGCGTGACGGGCGGTATCGCCTCGGGCAAGTCCACGGTGGCGCGCGCCTTCGCGGCGCTGGGCATTCCCTGGGTGGATGCCGACGACGTGGCCCGGGAGATCGTCGAGCCCGGCGAGCCGGCCCTCGACGAGATCGCCGCGCATTTCGGCGCCAAGGTCATCGCCGCGGACGGTCGCCTCGATCGCCGCGCGCTGCGCGCCATCGTCTTCGACGATGACGCCGAGCGTCGCCGGCTGGAGGCGATCACCCACCCGCGCGTCCGCGAGCGGCTCACCGCCCACCTGGAACGTCTCCAGGCCCAGTCGGCGCCCTATGTACTTCTGGTCTCGCCGCTGCTCTTCGAGTCGGGCCAGGCGGCGCTGGTCGACCGCTGCCTGGTCGTCGACGTCCCGGAGCCTGTACAGATCGCGCGAACCGCGGCGCGGGACGACGTCGACGAGGCCCAGGCGCGCGCCATCATCGCCGCCCAGATGCCGCGACAGGCTCGCCTGGCACGCGCCGACGACGTGATCGAAAATGCCGCCGGCGAGGACGCCCTGGCACGACAGGTCGCCGAGCTCGACCGCCGCTACCGGGCCGCCGCCGACTTGCCTCCGGCGCCCTGAATCCCCATCCTTTCCCGACATTTTGTCCAGGACGATATCGCATGAGCCCGCACGACACCGCACGCCCCCTGGAAGTCGCCTGCCCGCAGTGCCGCAAGAAGGTGCTGTGGCGCGAGGAGAACGCCTACCGTCCCTTCTGCAGCAAGCGCTGCCGCCTACTCGACCTCGGCGCCTGGGCCGACGAGTCTCACCGCATCGCCGGCGAGCCCGCCATGGACGAGACCGACCTCGACGCCCTGCTGGCGCGCGCCGACCGGGACGGCGACGCCTCGTGACACAGGGCGGCCAACGCCCCGAATACCGGCTGCTGGCCGAGCTGGAGGCGGCCTTCGACCGCCTGCTCGAGCAGACCGACGCCCTGGTGGCGCACTGGGAGGACTCCGGCGGTGGGGCCTGGTCCTTCGAGCACGAGACGGCCGACGCCGGCTGGCTGCGCCGGTGTCTGCTGGATGTCTGGTATCAGGATGGCCAGGACGGCCGGGCGACGCGCAGCCATGTCGGCCTGGTCGCCGCCACGGAGCGCGTGATGGAGGCCGCCCAGGAGGTCAACGCCACCAAGCAGGCCTTCGCCGCGCTGCTCGCCGAGATCCGCCGCGAGGTGCCATCGCTGATCCCGGAGATCAAGGCGGTGCTGCCGTTTCGTCACCCCGCGCTGCACGATCATCTGCGCGGCACGGGCCTGGCGCGGCTGCATCTCAAGCAGTGCTGGCGCTCACTCCCCCTGGCCGAGGCCCCGGTGGCTCGCGTGCGACTCGCCTGGTACTCGAGCGGCCGCTCGATCAAGCGGCTGACGGTGCGCGAGGCCGAGCAGAAGCTGCTGGCACTCGACAGCGACGCGCCCCACATCCGCATCCAGCTGCGCCAACTGGCCGGCATCCCCGACGGCGAGCCGCTGGCCCAGGTGCAGGCTCAGGCCCCGCTGATGCGCGCCAATCTCTTCTACCGCGAGCCGCTCGAGGATGGCCGCACCCGGCGGGCCATGAACGTCGCCCTGCCGCTGTTCGTGCCGAGCCCCGACGGCCGCCTGCCCGACCACAACCGCCCTCCGCCGACCCCGCCCGCCGCGCGGACCCGGGCTCGGCGTCGCGACGAGCGGTTGGAAGACGTCGCCTTCCTGCCAAGCCTCAGGGTGTTCCGTTACCGGTGAGGTGCCCGCATCGCCTCAGGCGATGTGTCCGAGGGACTTCAGCGTCTGCAGCAGCCGGCTGACGTGTTCCGCCGGCTGAGCATACTCACTCATCAACGCCGTCAGGCGCTCTTCGAAGAGGCGCTGGCGAGTCTTCTCGTCCTGCGGCTCGATGGCCGCGTCCCGCTCTTGGCCGTCGAGTTCACGCACGGACGCGTCGCTGGTACCGCCCGACTTATCGTCGGAAGCATCGAGACTGCGTAATGCCTCGGCGAAGGCATCGTCGAGTTCGCGAAACTTGCGCAACTTCTCACGCTCGTCCACGGGCTGTCGGGAATTATGCTGTTTCATGTGCTTCCAATAGCGTCGAGGCGACGACCGGGCAGGAATAGGTGATACGGGCCATCGCCGTTAATCGGGGATGCGATAATTATACCGCCTAAGGTCGAGCGAATCACCTTCCCATGATCGCCCGGCCCCACCATATACAAGAGTGGACCGGGGACATGACGGCCCGACACGACGACGCCGCCCCGAGGGGCGGCGTCGTTACGGCGATAGCGTTGAGGATCACTCCTCGACGCGCACCAGCCAGGACTCGACGGCGTCAGAACCGTGCTCGTCCTTCCACGCCTTGAGCGTCTTCTGATTACCGCCGCGGGTTTCCACCACTTCGCCGGTATGGGGGTTCTTGTAGATCTTCAGCTTGCGCTTGCGACGGGTGCCGCCGCTTGCCGGGGCAGCCGCGCCGGACTGGGCGGCCGGCTTGGGATTGAGCAGCTCGATGACGTCGGCGGCGCTCTTGTCGAACTCGCGCATCAGCGCTTCGAGCTTTTCCTTGAACTCGAGTTCAGACTTGAGACGATCATCATTCTGCAGCTTGTCCAGTTCCGACTGGAGTTGCTTCAGCTGCTGTTCCATCTGCATGTAGTTGCTGAGCATCGATGACATCTAAAAGATTCCTTATTGGGCATTAGGGGATGCGAGGCATTATTGCCTGTTTAAACTTGTTTGGCAAGAGTATGCACACTCATTCCCGGTTCGGCAAATAATAGTCTCAAACATTGCCAAGCAATACGCCGAAACATTGCCCGAAACTTGAAGAAAGGCTTATTTGATAAGAAACCCTGCATATCTTGCGGCGCTTTATACGCCGGCACACCCAGGTGACACCTCTCACCGATGCCACAAATCAATGCCAACGAACTCAACAATGCCACAAACAAAAGGCGCCGCCCCGAGGGGCGGCGCCTTGTCGACCGATAGCCGGGACGTATCCCGCCGATATCAGTCCTGACCCATCTGCTGCTTGATGAGGTCACCGATGGTGGTAGCACCAGACTCGGTGGTCTCTTCACGCAGCTTCTTCAGGTTCTGACGCGTGTCGTCCTGGTCCTTGGCCTTGATGGACAGGGCGATCTGGCGGTTCTTGCGATCGACACCGATGATGCGGGCCTCGACGCTGTCGCCTTCGTTCAGCGCGTTGCGGGCATCCTCGACGCGGTCGGCACTGATCTCGGACGCCTTCAGCACGGCGACGACATCGGTAGCCAGCTCGACCTGGGCTTCCTTGGCATCGACCTCGACCACGCGGCCGGTGACGATGGAGCCCTTGTCGTTGACCGCCAGGAACTCGGAGACCGGATCGGTATCGAGCTGCTTGATGCCCAGCGAGATGCGCTCACGCTCCGGATCGATGGAGAGGATGACGGCTTCCGCCTCGTCGCCCTTCTTGAAGGAGCGAACGGCTTCCTCACCGGTGTCGGTCCAGGAGATGTCGGACAGGTGCACCAGGCCGTCGATACCGCCTTCCAGGCCGATGAAGATGCCGAAGTCGGTGATCGACTTGATGGTACCGGTAACGCGGTCGCCCTTGTTGTAGCGCGCGTTGAAGTCTTCCCACGGGTTGGTGGTGCACTGCTTGATACCCAGGGAAATACGACGACGCTCCTCGTCGATGTCCAGCACCATGACGTCCACGTCGTCGCCGACCTGCACGACCTTGGACGGATGGATGTTCTTGTTGGTCCAGTCCATCTCGGACACGTGGACCAGACCTTCGACACCCTCTTCCAGCTCGGCGAAGCAGCCGTAGTCGGTGAGATTGGTGACGGTGGCATGCACCTTGGTACCTTCCGGGTAACGATCCTTGATGTTGACCCACGGATCTTCGCCCAGCTGCTTCAGGCCCAGGGAGACACGGTTGCGCTCGCGATCGAACTTGAGCACCTTGACGGTGATCTCGTCGCCCACGGCCACGATCTCGCTCGGATGCTTGATGCGCTTCCAGGCCATGTCGGTGATGTGCAGCAGGCCGTCGACGCCACCGAGGTCGACGAAGGCGCCGTAGTCGGTGAGGTTCTTGACGATACCGATGATCTGCTGACCTTCCTGCAGGGTGGCCAGGAGGGCCTCACGCTCGGCGCTGTTCTCGGCCTCAAGCACGGCGCGACGGGACACGACAACGTTGTTGCGCTTCGGGTCGAGCTTGATGACCTTGAAGTCGAGTTCCTTGTTCTCCAGGTGAGTGGTGTCGCGCACGGGGCGGACGTCCACCAGAGAACCCGGCAGGAAGGCACGGATGGAGTCGACGTCGACGGTGAAGCCACCCTTGACCTTGCCGTTGATCACGCCCTTGACGATCTCTTCCTTCTCGAAGGCCGCTTCCAGCACCTTCCACGCTTCGGCACGCTTGGCCTTCTCGCGGGACAGGCGGGTCTCGCCGAAACCGTCTTCGACGGCTTCCAGGGCGACGTGGACTTCGTCACCGACGGCGATGGAAAGCTCGCCGTTCTCGTCGCGGAACTGCGACGAGGGGATCTGGCCTTCGGATTTCAGGCCGGCATTGACGGTGACCCAGTCGCCGTCGATGTCGACGATGGTAGCCGCGACGATGGCGCCCGGCTCCATGTTGATGTCCTGGAGAGACTGTTCAAACAGTTCAGCAAAGCTTTCGCTCATGATGTTCCTACGTGATCAACGTTGAGTACGGCGTTACCGCCATCTCCGCACCACCAGCGAGTGCGGGCCTTATTTACCAAGCCCCCGGGGATGTTGGCGCTGGTTCGACCTGGCCCGGCTTACGGCACATGAAGGTGCCGGACCACGTCATCACATCTTCCCGGGGACGCCGCAAGGGAGTGTCAGGTGTCGGGTGCCAGACCACGCTCGGTC
The DNA here is from genome assembly GCF_040196315.1 of Halomonas pelophila. Classification (NCBI taxonomy): domain Bacteria; kingdom Pseudomonadati; phylum Pseudomonadota; class Gammaproteobacteria; order Oceanospirillales; family Halomonadaceae; genus Halomonas; species Halomonas pelophila. The sequence goes on along the minus strand of NZ_JBEGCI010000010.1, from coordinate 132,265 downwards.
AGCAGTTCCGTCAGCCGATCCACCACTTCCGGTATCGTCAGGCGCGTGGTGTCAAGCGTAATGGCATCGTCGGCCGGCTTGAGCGGGGCCACGCTGCGCTGCATGTCGCGTGCATCGCGCGCCTGAATCTCCTTTAAAAGACTCGATAGACTAGCATCGACCCCCGCTTCCTGCAACTGACGCTGACGTCGATGGGCCCTCTCGGAGGCCGAGGCGGTGAGGAAGATCTTGAGGGGGGCCTCGGTGAATACCACGGTGCCCATGTCCCGCCCGTCGGCGACCAGCCCGGGGGCCTGGCGAAAGTCGTGCTGACGCTGCAGCAGGGCCTGGCGCACCGCCGGCAGGGCCGCGACCCGGGACGCCGCATCGCCGACCTGCTCGGTGCGAATGGTCGAGGTGGCCTCCTCGCCCTCCAGCAGCACGCGGGTCGACTCGGGCTCGGCGACGAAGACCACGTCGAGCCCCCGGGCGACCTCGGCGAGCCGCGCCTCGTCGTCCAGCGGGACCTCGTGCTTGACGGCGGCCAGGGCGGTCAGGCGATAGAGCGCCCCGCTGTCCAGCAGGTGCCAGCCCAGGCGCTCGGCGACCAGGCGACTGATGGTGCCCTTGCCGGCCCCGCCGGGGCCGTCGATGGTGAGTACCGGTGCCGCGCTGCTCATGACGCCTCCTGCTCCTCGAGGGCCAGCCCGACGCGACGCGCCAGGTCGATGAAGCCGGGGAAGGAGGTGGCGACGTTGGCACAATCGTCGATGTCAATCGACTCCCCGGCGCGCAGGGCCGCGATGGCAAACGACATGGCGATGCGATGATCGCCCAGGCTGTCGATGCGCCCGCCGCCGTAGTTGGCCCCTTCCGCGCGGCCACCGCCGATGATATCGATGCCGTCCTCGAGCAGGGCGTGCTCGACGCCGATGGTCGCGAGGCCGTCGGCCATGGCCTTCAGCCGGTCGGACTCCTTGACGCGCAGCTCCTCGGCGCCGCGCAGTCGCGTTGTGCCCTGGGCATTGGCCGCAGCGATGAACAGCGCCGGGAACTCGTCGATGGCGAGCGGCACCTGATCCACGGGAATGTCGATGCCCTTCAGCGGCGCATAGCGGATATGCAGGTCGGCGACCGGCTCGCCGCCCACCTCATGCTCGTTCTCAAGGCACAGGTCGGCACCCATCAGCCGCAGGATGTTGATCACGCCGACGCGAGTCGGATTGATGCCGACATGCTCGAGTACCAGGTCCGAGCCCGGCGTGATCGCCGCCGCGACCAGAAAGAAGGTCGCCGAGGAGATATCCGAAGGCACGTCGATGGGCGCGGCGCTGAGCGTGCCCCCGCCCTGGAGCCAGCAGGTGTCGCCCTCGCGCTGGACGGCATAGCCGAAGCCGGCCAGCATCCGCTCGGTATGGTCGCGGGTCGGCGCCGGCTCCCGCACCCGGGTCTCGCCCTCGGCATAGAGCCCGGCAAGCAGCAGGCACGACTTCACCTGGGCGCTGGCCATGGGCATGTCGTAGGTGATGCCCGAGAGGGACTCTCCACCGTGGATGTGCAGCGGCGGACGCCCGCCCTCGGCGGTATCGATCCTGGCTCCCATCAGGCGCAGCGGGTCGGCCACGCGCCCCATGGGCCGCTTGGTCAGCGAGGCGTCGCCGGTGAGCTCGGTATCGAAGGCCTGACCGGCCAACAGCCCGGCGAACAGGCGCATGGCGGTGCCGGCGTTGCCCACGTAGAGCGGGCCGGCGGGCGCCTTCAAGCCGTGCATGCCGACGCCGTGCACGGTCACCCGCCCCTGGTGGGGCCCCTCGATGGCCACGCCCATCTCGCGGAAGGCCTGCAGCGTGGCCAGGCTATCCTCGCCCTCGAGGAAGCCCTTGACCTCGGTGACGCCCTCAGCCAGGGCCCCGAGCATGATGGCGCGATGGGAGATCGACTTGTCGCCGGGCACGCGAATCCGCCCGGCGACGTTGCCGCCTGGGCTCGCCCGGAAGCGCAGCTTGCCGTGTTGTTGCATCTGATACTCCGCCTGATAACTGGTCTGGTTGAGCAGGGATTCGAAATAGTGCCGGGCATGGCTGGCGCGATCGAAGGTCGCCAGCATGGCGTCGCCGTCGCCGCTCTCCACGGCCCGGCGCAGCCGCGCCACGCCCGCCTCGAAGTCGTCCAGGGAGGCGAGCACCGCGTCACGATTGGCGATGAAGATGTCCCGCCACATCACCGGGTCGCTGCCGGCAATGCGCGTGAAGTCGCGAAACCCGCCGGCGGCATAGCGAAAGATCTCCAGCCGCTCGTCCTGACGGGCCAGGGTGTCGACCAGCGAAAAGGCCAGCAGGTGCGGCAGGTGGCTGGTACGGGCCAGCACCTGGTCGTGACGCTCTACCGCCATCTCCAGCACCTCGGCATGACAGCTCTCCCAGAGCCGCCGCACCCGGGCCGTGGCGGCCGGGTCGGTATCGGGCTCCGGGGTGAGGATCACCTTGTGGCGCGCATAGAGGCTGGGGTCGGCGGCAGCCACGCCGCTCTTCTCCGACCCGGCGATGGGGTGGCCCAGCACCAGGTTGGCCGGCATGCGTCCGAAGGCGGCGATGGCCGAGCGGCGGATCGCCGCCTTGGCACTGCCCACGTCGGTGACGACGACATCGGGGGCGGCCCGCTGCAGGCAGCCGGCGAGCTCGCGCATCACGCCGGACATGGCCAGCACGGGCACCGCCAGCACCACCAGCGACACGCCCTCGATCAGCGGCGCCAGGCGGGTGTCGCCACGGTCGATCAGCCCCATCTCGACGCCGCGCGCGATCTCCCCAGCATCGGGGTCGCAGGCCAGGAGTTCGGTTGTGGTCACCGGCCCGATGCCGCCGGCAATTCCTGACTCCGGCCCGATGTCGCCGGCACCGCCCTCCTCCGGCGCAAGATCATTCGCCGCCCCGTAACCGGCGGCACGCAGGGCGGCAGCCAGCGAGCCGCCGATCAGGCCGAGCCCGACGATCAGGATCCGCGCTTCGCGCACCTCCACCGCCATGCCTAGAGCACGCCGACCGGGTAGGAGCCCAGCACCTTCACTTCGGCGGCCCGCAGCTTGACCTCTTCGAGCATGGCCGCGACTTGCGGCTCCTCGCGGTGCCCCTTGAAGTCGATGAAGAAGACGTAGTTCCACACACCGCTACGCGACGGACGGGTCTCGAGACGCGTCATGTCGATATGGTGGCGGTGGAAGGGCTCGAGCAGGTCGTGCAGCGCACCGGGCTGGTTGCGCATCGCCACCACCAGTGAGGTCTTGTCCTCGCCGGAGATCGGCACATCCTGATTGCCGATGATCAGGAAGCGCGTCGAGTTGTCCGGGCGGTCCTCGATCTTCTCGGCCAATTTGGACAGGTCGTAGAGCTTGGCCGCCATGTCACCGGCGATGGCCGCGCTGTGCCACTCGGTCTTGACCAGGCGCGCCGCCTCGGCGTTGGAGGAGACCGGCACCCGCTCGGCGTGGGGGAAGTGGGCGTCGAGCCACTTGCGGCACTGGGCGAAGGACTGCGGATGGGAGTAGATCCGCGACACCTTGTCCCGACGGGTGGTTTCGCCCACCAGCAGGTGATGGTGGATGCGCAGCACCACCTCGCCGCAGATGCGCAGCGAGGAGTCCATGAAGGAGTCGAGGGTGTGGTTGATCACGCCCTCGGTGGAGTTCTCCACCGGCACCACGCCGTAGTTGACGGCGCCGGCCTCCACCTCGCGGAACACCTCGTCGATGGCGGCCATCGGCAGGCTGATCGCGCTCTCGCCGAAGTGCTTGAGCGAGGCCTGCTGGGTGAAGGTGCCCTCCGGCCCCAGGTAGGCGACCTTGACCGGCCGCTCGAGGGCAAGGCACGCCGACATGATCTCGCGGAACAGCCGCGCCATCTCTTCGCTGTCCAGCGGGCCCCGGTTGAGCTCCATGACGCGTCGCAACACCTGGGCCTCTCGCTCGGGGCGGTAGAAGACGCCGCCGGGCTCATGCTCGGCCTTGATCGCGGCGACCTCCTGGGCACAGGCGGCGCGCTCGCTGATCAGGCGCAGGATATCGTTGTCGAGGGTGTCGATGCGCTGCCTGAGCGCCTCGAGGCTGACGGAAGGCTCGGTCATGGAGTTATCCCCTGCGTTTCTCGAAATCGGCCATGAAGGCAATCAGCGCGTCGACGGCGGCCTCGGGCACGGCGTTATAGAGGCTGGCCCGCATGCCACCGACGCTGCGATGACCCTTGAGGTTCAAGAGCCCCGCCGCCTCGGCATCGGCCAGGAAGGTCGCATCGAGGCTCGGATCGGCCAGCACGAAGGGCACGTTCATCCGCGAGCGATTGCGAAGCGTGATGGGGTTGGCGTAGAGCGCGCTGGCATCGATCGCCGCGTAGAGCTTGGCGGCCTTGCGGGCGTTGAGGGCGTCCATGGCGGCTAGCCCGCCGATATCGCGCTTCAGCCACTCGAAGACCAGCCCGGCCAGATACCAGCTGTAGGTCGCCGGGGTGTTGATCATGGAGCCGGCCTCGGCCAGCGCACGGTAGCCAAGCAGCGAGGGCATGTCGGCGCGGGCACGATCCAGCAGGTCGTCGCGCACGATCACCACCACCAGGCCCGCCGGGCCGATGTTCTTCTGGGCGCCGGCGTAGATCACCCCGAACCGCGAGACATCGAGAGGCCCTGAGAGGATGCTCGAGGACATGTCGCAGACCAGCGGCACCTCGCTGCCATCGGGGCGACGCGCCTCGGGGATATAGTCGAACTCGAGCCCGCCAATGGTCTCGTTGGCGGTGTAGTGCAGGTAGGCGGCGTCCTCAGAGAGGACGATCTCCTCCTGGCGCGGCACCGCGCTGTGGCCGTTGCCCTCGCTGCTGGCGGCGACGTGCACGTCGCCGACCAGGTGGCGAGCCTCGGCGATGGCCTTCTTGCCCCAGATCCCCGTATGCAGGAAGTTGGGGCGCCCGCCGTGGCCCAGCAGGTTGTAGGGCACCGCAGAGAACTGCAGGCTGGCGCCCCCCTGGGTAAACAGCACCCGGTAGTTATCCGGAATGGCCAGCAGCTCGCGCAGGTCGGCCTCGGCCTGCTCGGCGATGGCCACATACTCCGGCGAGCGGTGGCTCATCTCCATCACCGAGAGGCCGCGCCCCCGGTAGTCCAGCATCTCGTCGCGGGCACGCTCCAGCACGGCGGCCGGCAGGGCCGCCGGACCGGCGCAGAAGTTGTAGTGACGTGTCATCAGCGTTGGGTGTCCTTATTGCTCGCCGGTCTCTCCGCCGGCATCCGCGTCACCGGTCGAGGGCGCGTCGTCGCCCATCGACGCGGCGTCTTCCTCGACCTCCGGCTCTATCGTCTCCTCGGGCTCGTCGACGCGCACGGTCTTGACCAGCTTCTCGTCGTTGCCGAGGCGGATCAGCATCACGCCCTGGGTATTGCGCGAGGTGGTGGAGACCTCCTCGACGCGGGTCCGCACCAGGGTGCCGCGATCGGTGATCAACATCATCTCGTCCGCGGAGTAGACCTGCATGGCGGCCACCAGGGCCCCGTTGCGTTCACTGGTCTGCATCGCGATCACGCCCTGGCCGCCGCGGCCGCGCAGCGGGAACTCCTCGAGACGGGTGCGCTTGCCGTAGCCGTTCTCGCTGGCGGTAAGGATGTAGATCTGGCCGCCGTTGCCGACCTCGACGGTGGCACCCTCCTCCGCTTCGGCCTCGACATCGGCCTCGGCATCGATCTGCTGGCTCTGCGGGATGATCAGGCTGATCACCTCCGCACCCTCGAGCAGGCGCATGCCGCGCACGCCACGGGCGGTGCGGCCCATTGCGCGCACGTTGGACTCCTCGAAGCGGATCGCCTTGCCGTTGGACGACAGCAGCATCACGTGATCGGAGCCCGAGGTGATGGCAGCGCCGACCAGGCGGTCGTCCTCGTCGAGATCGATGGCGATCAGACCCACGCTGCGCGGCCGCGAGAACTGCTCGAGGCTGGTGCGCTTGACCGTGCCCTTGGCGGTGGCGAAGAGGATATAGCTCTGCGCGTCATAGTCGCGCACCGGCAGGATGGCGTTGATCGCCTCGCCCTCGTCCAGCGGCAGCAGGTTGACCAGCGGCTTGCCACGCGAGCCGCGACTGGCCACCGGCATCTCGTAGACCTTGAGCCAGTAGACCTTGCCGCGATTGGAGAACAGCAGCACGGTGTCGTGGGTCGAGGCCACCAGCAGGTGCTCGATGACGTCCTCATCCTTCATGGCCGTGGCCGACTTGCCGCGACCGCCACGGCGCTGGGCCTGGTAGTCGGAGAGGGGCTGGGTCTTGGCATAGCCGGTGCGGGACACGGTGACTACCATGTCCTCCTCGGCGATCAGATCCTCGAGGCGCAGGTCCAGATGGCTGGCCTGGATCTCGGTCTTGCGCGGATCGCCGAACTGGTCGCGCACCGCGGTGAGCTCCTCGCGGATCACCTCGAGCAGGCGATCGGCAGAGGCCAGGATGGCGGTGAGCTCGGCGATCTTCTCGAGGATCGAGAGATACTCGTCGAGAAGCTTCTCGGTCTCGAGCCCGGTCAGGCGGTGCAGGCGCAGCTCGAGGATCGCCTGGGCCTGAGCCGGCGACAGGCGGTAGTCGCTACCGGTCTGACTGAGGCCGAAGCCCTCTTCCAGATCCTCGGGCTTGCACGAGGTAGCACCGGCCCTCTCGAGCATCTCGGTGACCTGCCCCGGCTGCCAGGTGGCGGCCAGCAGCTTCTCCTTGGCCTCAGAGGCGTTCGGCGAGGACTTGATCAGCTCGATCACCTCGTCGATGTTGGAGATGGCGACCGCCAGGCCCTCGAGAATGTGGCCGCGTTCGCGCGCCTTCTTGAGCTCGAACAGCGTGCGCCGGGTCACCACCTCGCGGCGGTGACGAATGAAGGCCTCGAGAATCTGCTTGAGGTTCATGATCTTCGGCTGGCCATCCTCGATGGCGACCATGTTGATGCCGAAGACGGTCTGCAGCTGGGTCTGGGCGAAGAGGTTGTTGACTACCACCTCGCCCGACTCGCCGCGCTTGACCTCGATCACCACCCGCAGGCCGTCCTTGTCGGACTCGTCGCGCAGTTCGGCGATGCCCTCGATCTTCTTGTCCTTCACCAGCTCGGCGATCTTTTCGATCAGCCGCGCCTTGTTCACCTGATAGGGCAGCTCGCTGACGATGATGTGATCGCGACCGGTCTTGTCGTCATGCTCGATGGTGTGACAGGCACGCACGTAGATGCGCCCGCGGCCCGTGCGGTAGGCCTCGAGGATGCCGGCGCGGCCGTTGATGATGCCCCCGGTAGGGAAGTCCGGACCGGGGACATGCTCGATCAGGTCGTCGACGCTCAGGGTGTAGTCGTCGATCAGCGCCAGGCAGGCGTTGATGATCTCGCCCATGTTGTGGGGCGGGATGTTGGTCGCCATGCCCACCGCGATGCCCGAGGAGCCGTTGATCAGCAGGTTGGGCACCTTGGTCGGCAGCACGTCGGGAATCCGCTCGGTGCCGTCGTAGTTGTCGACCCAGTCGACGGTATCCTTCTCGAGGTCGGCCAACAGCTCGTGGGAGAGCTTGGCCATGCGCACCTCGGTGTAACGCATGGCGGCGGCGCTGTCGCCGTCGATGGAACCGAAGTTGCCCTGACCATCGACCAGCACGTGGCGCATCGAGAAGTCCTGGGCCATGCGCACGATGGTGTCGTAGACGGCACTGTCCCCGTGGGGATGGTACTTACCGATGACATCGCCCACCACGCGGGCGGACTTCTTGTACGGCTTGTTCCAGTCGTTGCCGAGCTCGTGCATGGCGAACAGCACGCGCCGATGCACCGGCTTCAAGCCATCGCGCACGTCAGGCAGCGCACGGCCGATGATCACGCTCATCGCGTAATCGAGGTACGACTGCTTGAGCTCGTCCTCGATATTGACTGGCAGAATCTCTCTGGCGATGTCACCCATGGGTCGTCGAATCCTTTGCACTGCAACAGGTTGGCGCGTCACGTGGCCGTGACATGGCGCGCAATAACAGCCTTACATCATACCATCCCGGATGCTGATAAGGGAGCTAGGCAAGCACCAGCTGCGCCATGGCCTCACGGATCTCGCCGTCGATCGTCACCGCCCTGCCGGTCGCCACATCGAGCAGCACGAAGGTGATGTCGGCACTGGCCACCACCTTGCCATCGCTGACGCGGCCGATCTCCTGGTGAATGCGGGCACGACGCGAGCCGATCTCGGAGAGCCGGGTCAGCACCTCCAGGTCATCGCCGGCCACGGCGGCTCGCCGATAGTCGATGTTGAGGTTGACCGCGACGAAGGCCAGATCCCCGCGGGACAGGAAGGCCGCCAGGCGAGGCCGCTCATCGAAGTAGGCCCAGCGACCTTCCTCCAGGAACTCCAGATAGCGCGCATTGTTGACGTGGCCATAGCCATCGAGGTGATAGCCCCTGACGCGCAGGGTGGTTCGAGAGAGGCGAGAATCCATGCAGACGGCTCCTGGGCTGGGAAAGTTGAACGGCGGGCAAAACGTCGATTCTAGCCAGCCGGGGCGCCGGCATTCAAACCATCGTTTGAACCTGCCGCGTCGGCGATGGCTTCGGGCGCTGGCACCCACGCCGCCCTTTGGCCATAATATGCCCCCTTTGCTCCCGGGAAATGCGCCATGTGGTTCAAGCACTTGCATCTCTACCGCCTGCACGACGCCCCTGAGCTGGATGCCGCCAGCCTGGAAACCGCCCTCGACGAGCAGGCCTTTCGTCCGCTGGGCGGCAGCGAGGCACGCCGCCTGGGCTGGTGCGCGCCGGCCGGGCGCGCCGGGACGCAGCTGCTCCACGAGCTGCAGGGTCAGCGGCTGATCACCGCGCTGCGCCAGGAGCGCATCCTGCCCGCCTCGGTGGTCCGCGAGGAGGTCGAGGAGCGCAGCGAGGCGATCGAGGCCAGCGAGGGCCGCAAGCTGCGTCGCCAGGAGAAGCTCACGATCAAGGAGCAGGTCTACGAAGACCTGCTGCCCCGCGCCTTCGTGCGCAGCCAGAAGGTCGATCTGTGGTGGGACAGCCGCCGCCAGCTGATCGCCATCAACTCAAGCTCGCGCACCCGTGCCGAGGAGCTCCTCGACCTGCTGCGCGAGACCCTGGGCAGCCTCAAGGTGACGCCGCTTGCCAGCCAGACGCTGCCCATGCGCGCCATGACCACCTGGCTCGGCGACCCCGGCTCGCGGCCGGCCGACCTGGTGCTTGGCGACCAGGTGGAGCTGAAGGCCAAGGGTGACGACGGCGTGCTGCGCGCCCGCCAGGTCGACCTGGACAGCGACGAGATCCAGCAGCTGCTGGAGAGCGGCCGCCAGGCCAGCAAGCTGGCCCTGTCGATCGAGGGACGGTTAAGCTTCGTGCTGCATGACGACCTGGCGATCAAGTCGCTGCGTTTCGACGACGCCCTCATCGACGAGGCCTCCCAGACCGACGACGGCGATGACGCCCTGGTGCGGCTGGAGACCGACTTCATCCTGATGACACAGGCGCTGGCCGAGAACATCGAGCGCCTGATCGAGTGGCTGGGTGGCGAGGCCGGCAGCGCCGGCGACGCCCCGAGCGCCTGATCGCCCACGACCACAGCCTGGAACACATGACCGAGACACAAGACACCCCCGCAGCCGACCCCTGGGCCGAGATTCGCCCCTATCAGGACGACGAGGTGGCCGAGGTGCTCGAGCGCCTCGTCCACGACGGCGAACTGCTGGACGCCCTGACCCGCTATCGGCTGCCGCGCCTGGCCCGCATCATGCCGAGGCTCTCGCGGACCCTGGCGAGCTTCGCCATCCGCCGCGAGACCCGCGGCGTGACCAGCGTGTACGACTTCCAGATGCGCATCGCCAGCTACATGCAGCGCATGCTCAGGAACTCCACCGACGACTTTCGGGTGGAGGGGCTGGAGCAGCTGGACCCGAACAGCGCGTATCTGTTCATCGGCAACCATCGCGATATCTCGATGGACCCGGCCTTCGTGAACTATGCGCTCTATCTGGCCGGGCGCGACACCGTGCGCATCGCCATCGGCGACAACCTGCTCAAGAAGCCCTACGTCAACGACCTGATGCGACTCAACAAGAGCTTCATCGTGCCGCGCAGCGCCCGGGGCAAGCGCGCCATGCTGGCCGCCTACCAGCAGCTCTCCGCCTATATCCGCCACTCCATCCTCGAGGACAACCACTCGATCTGGATGGCCCAGCGCGAGGGGCGCGCCAAGGACGGCATCGACCGCACCGATCCGGCGATCATCAAGATGCTGACCATGGCGCGGCGCGGCGAGGATCGCCAGGCCGGCATCGGCGAGGCCGTCGCCGAGCTGCGTCTGGTGCCCGTGTCGATCAGCTACGAGTACGACCCCTGCGACCTGCAGAAGGCCCGCGAGCTGCAGGCCCTAGAGGACAGCGGCAACTACGAGAAGAGCGAGTTCGAGGACATCAGCTCCATCGTCGCCGGCATCACCGGCCACAAGGGCCGCGTGCAGCTCACCTTCGGCACGCCGCTCAGTGCCGATCTCGCGGGCCCCGAGGAGGTAGCCGCCGAGGTCGACCGCCAGGTGCTCGCCGGCTACCGCCTCTTCCCCAGCCACTACCTGGCCCTGGAAGCGCTGGGCGAGGCGTCGGAGCTGCTGGCGGTGAGCGAGATCAGTGACGCCGACCGCGCGCGCTTCCAGGCGCGACTGCAGACGGTGCCCGAGGAGCTGCGTCACTGGTGGCTGACCCAGTACGCCAATCCGGTGCTCAACAAGGCCGGACGCTGCCAGTGAGACCCTCGGCATGATCGGCAAGGCATCTGACGCGAACGACCAGACGACGGCCAGACACAGCGGCGCGATGGATCGCGCCGCCCAGACCCGCGAGGCGCACCGGGTCACGCTGATCGGCGCCCTCATCGACTTCGCCGTCGGCGTGGCCAAGATGATCGCCGGCGTCATGGTGGGCTCGGCGGCACTGGTGGCCGACGGCATCCACTCCTTCTCGGATATCCTGACCGACCTCTTCGTGGTCGCCGCCACGCACTTCGGCCGCCAGGAGCCCGACAGCAACCACCCCTACGGCCACGGCCGCATCGAGACCCTGGCGACCCTGTGGCTCGGCAGCGTGCTGATCTTCGTCGCCGGCGGCATCGCCTGGGCGAGCATCGGCCGTCTCCTCGAGGGAGAACCGATCCCCGCCCCGGGATTCTGGGCCATCGGCATCGCCGGGATCGCGCTGCTCGCCAAGGAGTGGATCTTCCGCTACACCATGCGGGTCGCGCGGCGAGTCAATTCGCGGCTGCTCGAGGCCAATGCCTGGCACTCACGCTCCGACGCGCTCTCCACCGTGGTGGTGCTGGTCGGCCTGGTGGCGGCCCAGGTCGGCGTGGGCTGGATGGACGCCCTTGCCGCCATCGTGGTGGGCGTCATGGTCGGCCAGGTCGGCGGACGGCTGCTGTGGGAGTCCGGCCGGGAGCTGATCGACACCGCCCTGCCGGCCGAGGAGCGCGACGCCATGCAGCGTGCGGCCGAGGAGGTCTCGGGGGTGCGCAGCGTGCATGACCTGCGCGCCCGCAAGCTGGGCAGCGATATCCTGCTCGACCTGCATATCGTGGTGCCCCCGCGCGTCACGGTGTCCGAGGCGCACGAGATCGGCAACGAGGCCAGCCGCCGACTGCGCGAGACCTTCCCCAACCTGCACGACGTGACCTTCCATATCGATCCCGAGGACGATTCGGGTGAAACCGAACACAGCCTGCGCCCAGGCCCGCCGCTGCGTGCCGACGTCGAGGGCGTGCTCGACCAGGCCTGGCACGACCTGCCGATCTGGCATGCCCGCGTCGATCTGGATCTGCACTACCTGGACAATCAGGTCGACGTCTCGCTCTACGTCAACGCCCTGCCACCGGGGCAGGATCTCGACGCGGCGGCGCATTCGCTGCGCCAGGCCGCCCGCCGGCTCGACTGGGTCGGGCGCCTGCGGGTCTGGCTCGGGCCCGGCAAGGGGTAAGCCCGACGCCGCCTGGCGGCTCCCCCGCTCGCATTAGGTGTCTGTGCCCCCTAAACTTGAGCAAGTGCTCATTCAGGCCGACTCCATGCTTCCCCCGTCACACCGGACACTCGACTCGCCCGGGCGTCGCCGTTTGCTGGCGGGGCTCGGCGGCCTGTGGCTGCTCGCCGGCCTGGGGCTTGGTCCGTCGCCGGTCGCGGCCAGCCTCTCGCCGCAGCGCCTGCGCCGCTCCATGCAGGCGGAGTACGGCGCGCAGGGGGTCGCGGTCCTCGAGGAGTGGTTTGCCCTGCTCGAGCGGCTGCGCCCGGCCGACCTGGAGGCACGGCTGCGCGGGGTCAACGACTTCTTCAACCGGCGCGTTCGCTGGCTCGACGATATCGACATCTGGCGACAGGAGGACTTCTGGGCCACGCCGCTGGAGACCCTGGGGCGCGGTGAGGGCGACTGCGAGGACTTCACCATCGCCAAGTACGTCACCCTCAAGGAGCTCGACGTTTCGGAGGACGAGCTGCGCCTGATCTACGTGCGCGCGCGTATCGGCCGCAGCAGCATCACCCAGGCGCACATGGTGCTGGGCTACTACGAGAGGCCCGCGGCGGACCCGCTGGTGCTGGACAACCTGGTGCCCTCGATCACCCGGGGCTCGCAGCGCACCGACCTCGATCCGCTGTTCAGCTTCAACGGCCGCGGCCTGTGGGCCGCCGGCTCGTCTCAGTCCCGCGCCGACCCGGTGGCCCGGCTATCGCGCTGGCGCCGCGTGATCGATCGCATGCAGCAGCAGGGATTCATTCAAGGGGAGTAGGACATGTCACTCATCAAGCAGCTCTGGCTGATCGTCGTGGTACTGCTGCTGCTCGCCTTCGGGGGCAGCCTGTTCATCGGGGTCACCGCCAGCCGGGCCTACATCGAACAGGAAGTGCTGATCAAGAACGCCGACAACGCCAGCGCCCTGGCGCTGACGATGAGCCAGATGCCCAAGGACCCGGTCACCCTGGAGCTACTGGTCTCGGCCCAGTTCGACACCGGGCACTACCGGCGGGTGGAGCTGCGCTCCCCGGAGGGCGAGATCATCGAGCAGCGCCTCGGGGGTGATGCCATCAGGGACGTGCCAGCCTGGTTCGTCGACCTGGTGCACATCGAGGTCCCGCCCGGCCGCGCCGTGGTCCAGGATGGCTGGCGGCAGCTCGGCACCCTGGTGCTGGAAAGCCAGCACAGTTTCGCCTACCGCTCGCTGTGGCAGAGCACCCTCAACCTCGTGGGCTGGTTCGGCCTCGCCGCAGCGATCAGCCTGCTGCTCGCCTGGTGGATCGTACGCCAGATCCGCCGCCCGCTGGGCGCCGTGGTCGAGCAGGCCCAGCACATCGGCGAGCGCCGCTTCACCACCATCCCCGCGCCGCGTACTCGAGAGCTGCGCGAGGTGGTGGAGGCCATGAACCACCTCTCCGGCGCGGTGCGCAACATGCTCAGCGAGGAGAGCAAGAAGCTCGACCGGCTGCGACAGCAGCTGCAGCATGACCCGATCACCGGCGTGCTGGAGCGGGAACCGTTTCTCTCACAGCTGCAGATCCACCTGGACAGCCAGGACGCGCGAGCCAGCGGCGCCCTCGCCCTGGTGCGACTGGCCCACCTGACCGAGATCAACGAGCGGCTGGGTCGCGCCGAGACCGACGCCCTGCTCCACGACGTGGCCCATGGCCTGGAGCAGTTCGGCCAGGCTCACGGCGGCGGCATCGTGGGCCGGCTCAACGGCAGCGACTTCGTCATGCTGCTGCCCGGAAAGATCGACCTGGAACACCTGCGCCATGATCTCGGCAGGCGCCTCGCCGCGATGCGCGAACACGGCCGGACCCCAGTGGGCCTGCCCGGCGCGCTGATCGACTATGCCCAGGGCGATCAGCGCGGCATGCTGCTGGCCAGCCTCGACGGCACCCTGTCGGCGGCCGAAACGCGCAGCGATGAGGGGCTGATGATCGCCGAGGGCCCACAGCGGCGTAGCCTCTTCACCAGCCACGACGAATGGCGCCGCGCCCTGCAGGTGGCCATGGCCAAGGGCGTCTACCTGGCCCACTACCCGGTACTGGACGCGACGGGCGAACTGCTGCACTTCGAGTGCCCATCACGCCTGCGCCTCGCCAGCGAATGGCAGCCCGCCGGGGTCTTCATGCCGTGGATCTCGCGACTGGGGCTCGATAGCCAGCTCGACCTAGCGGTGATCGATGAGGCCTTTCGCGATATCACCCAGCGCGGCAAGCCGCTTGGCATCAACCTGTCGGCGGCGTCGATCCAGGATGCCCACTTCGTCATGGAGCTGCAGTCACGACTCAAGGCACGCCCCGACGTCGCCGAACTGCTGTGGCTGGAGCTTCCCGAAGCCATGGCCATCCACGACCTGACGAGCTTTCGCAGCCTGTGCCAGGCCCTGCAGCCGCTGGGCTGCCGGCTCGGCCTGGAGCACGTGGGCGCCTCCTTCACCCGGATCGCCGACTTGCAGGACCTGGGGCTCGCCTATCTCAAGCTCGACCGGACCCTGGTCAGGGGCATCGATCGGGTCGCCGAACAGCAGACCATCCTGCGCGGCATGGCCACGCTCTGCCATTCACTGGGTATCCTGGCCATCGGCGAAGGCGTCGAGAACCGGGAAGAGGCCCGCGTGCTCTTCGAGCTGGGCCTGGATGGCGCCACGGGGCCTGGCATTCGCCAGCACGAGAAGCCGGCGGACTGACCACGACAAGGGCCGGCGTCCGCGAGGACGCCGGCCCTGATGAACCCTGGACGACAGATACCGGGCTAAATTATGCCGCTCTCGTCATCACTGCTGGTCACCAGCTGCAGACCATTGAGCCGGCGCCGCAGGGTCTGGCGCTCCATCACCTTCTCCTGAGCCGGTTCCGGCAGGTCGGTGAAGCTGATCACCCCCTTGTCCATCAGCAGCTCGATCACGTCCTCGAGCACCCGCACGAAGGCGAGGTCCGAGGCCTGAAAACGCGCCGCGCTCTTGCCGACCTCGCCCTCCATCAAAAAGGCGAGCAGCTCCGGCGACTCCGCCGATAGGTACTCCGGACATTCCGGCGTCTCCTCCCGACTGACCAGCTCGATACGATCGTCACTATCGCGCTTGATGTACATGGACAGACTCCTTGGAGAAACTCACGGCTGGCCAAGCGGCCGCGGCGCGAGGAGAAAAGCCAGCGCCCGGCCAATGCCGGGCGCTGGAGTCGGGTGGTGGACGGTTACTCGATGTCGAGCTGGCCGTCGGTGATCAGTGACTGGATGAACGCAGTCGAGTTGGCACCCTCCATGCTGACACCATTCAAGGCAATAATCTGATCCGACTCAGCCGAGCTGAAACCATCTCCGAAAGCACCACTAGTGCTGACATGCAGCAGTGTATTGCCCTGGCCGTCGTCGACGGCATGCAGGTAGTTTGCGAAGTCCGCCGATGCAGTTTCAGATCCCTGGAGCAGATCACTCAACTGAAGGACGTCCCCTTCATCGACCTCGTTGAGGTTGAAGTCGGTCACAAGATCCGTGGCCGGAGATCCCGGCTGGCCCTGATCGCCGCCATCGCCGAACTGCCAGGCGAAGGTATCGGCGCCTGCAAAGCCGGAAAAGGTATCGTCGCCATGCCCTCCAATGAGGATGTCGTCTCCATCCCCTCCAATCAGGTTATCATTTTCGCCATTACCGACCAATACGACACCTTCATTATTATCTACACCGTCCACCAGGCTAGCATCGACATCCACACTTTCCTCAACCATCCCGATAGTGAGGCTATCTTCAAGCTCAAAAACATCCCCATCCCCATCGGTTGCTGAGAGATTGAAGTTTAGCGCAAGGTCCTCAACCGTAACCTCGCCATCAAAGACTATGTTGTTTATACCAAACTTTACACCACCTTTACCTTGATCAAACTCAACATTCTTTATGTCGACCGTATTGAAACTCTCAGCCACATAGAGTGTGTAAGCTGCATCGGCTTCAACATACTCCCAACTGCCGGCTTTGTCGGCATCCACTATCACGACGATATGGGGATCAATATCAGGCTTACCAAAGGTAAGATTTTGAATTCCACCAGCGGGGTCAAAGTCGAACACATCCCCATCGACTGTGACACTAATCTCGACAGTTCCACTGCCGCCCCACTGTACAGTTCTGACATCAATTTGGGTCTGAGGATTTGTAAATTCGAGCCTCAACCGCTCACCCTCGCTAATAGTGGTCTGGTCAACACCAATACCAATATTTGAAGCGTTGACTACGGCAGCTTCGTCTCCATCGAAACCCAAAATCTTCAGTGTCCCATCCGGAAGAGCTTTAAAACCAGTGGGACCTTCAGCCGTGAAATCCCCCCCAGTAGCCGTTCTTGTTGACAGCACCTGAACCGATACAAGGTCAAAGGTGTAGGTACCATCCGCATTAACCGTTAATTTGAAAAATGACGAGCCATCCGGATCAACGGGATCACTAAAAGCGCTGATAACCGTGCTTCCATCGCCACCTTCAGAGACAGCATTGGTGATGCTTGTGTAGTAGAAGCCAAACTCAAAAACTGCATCAACTCCGGAACCTGATACTACACCAACTTTCACCATGCCGTTTTCATCAGGCTCACTTTTCTCAAAGCTAACCATCTCTCCACTAAAGTAGCCGCTGCTACCAAGCACTGCTGACATGTAATCAAGCCCGTCTGCACCAAAGTCAGCACTGTACAAGCCACTGAAAGCGGCTCTATTCGCACTGCTCAACACAGCATCCATCACGGAATTGATAACTGGCACGTCATCGATGATGTCGACGGTCAGCGTACCAGTGCTGCTGTTGCCGTTGGCGTCGGTCACCGTGTAGCCGAAGCTCTCGGCGTTGTTGATGGTATTGGTGCTGTTATCCGCCGTCGGC